>ONWB01000038.1 GCA_900321445.1 uncultured Prevotellaceae bacterium
GCCCGCGGCATTTGCCATCTCCCTCAGAGGCTGCGGTACATCGCGAGCAGGGCTTCCCAGACATCCTTCTGCTCGTAGCGGGATGTGACCATGTCGCGGGCCTGTGAGGCCAGGCGGAGGCGCAGGGCCTTGTCGCGCGTCAGGGTGAGCATGGCCTCCCTCAGGCGCTGCTCCATGTCGGGGCTCTCCAGCGGGGCGGGGACGATGAGACCGTTGACGTGGTCGGCGATCTCCTCGTTGCATCCGTTGATATCGGTCACGATGCACGGCAGTCCCATGGCGCCGCCCTGCAGCACCACATTGGGGAAGCCCTCGCGGTAGGACGGCAGCACCAGAGCGTCGGCGGCCTTGAGGAACGGCCGCACATCCTCCTGCTGACCCACATAGGTGACGGCGGGCGAGGAGAGCAGAAAGGCGCGGCTGTCGGCGCTGACCGGGTTCTGCCGGTCCTCGAAACTGCCCACCAGCAGCAGGCGGCAGCGCTTCTCACCGGCGGTGATGTCGCGCACGGCGGCGGCCAGTTCATCGACGCCCTTGTCGCGGCATATCCTCCCGATGAAGATGAACACGATATCGTCCGGGCCGAAGCCGTACTGCGCCCTGAGCTTTTCGCGGCTCTCCGCCACGGCTTCGGGCGAGAAGCGGGCGGAGTCGATGCCGTTGATGTTGCCGTAGCGGATGACGCTCAGGCTGCGGTGTGTGATGTGATCCCGCTGTAGTGTGCGCTTCACGCCCTCGCCCTCGGGGATGACCTTGTTGGCCATGAGGCATGTGAGCCGCTCCATGGTCATCAGCAGCAGCCGCATCACGCCGTGCGCGCCCTGATAGCGGAGGCCCGTGACGTAGTAGATGCGATGGGGGACACGCGTGAGCATCGCCGCGGCCATGGCGAGCAGACTGCCCTTGGGCGTGTTGGCGTGCACACACCACGGCCGCTCCCGCCGCATGAGGCGGATGAGGGCGAAGAGGCTGGCGAGGTCGGCGCTCAGGCTTATCTCGCGGTGCATTATCATTCCGCACTCTTTCTCAAAGTAATCGTGCACCCAAAGGTCGTGGTTGCCGGTGAAGAAGTGCACCTCCACGCCGTTGTCCGTGAGTTCGGAGATTTTTCCCAGCAGCCTGGTGTAGCCTTTGGGGACGACGTTGCGATATTCGTGCCAGAAGTCGAAGATGTCTCCGAGCAGGTATATGGCGGCGGCCTTGTCCTTGATGCTGTCGAGGAAGTTCACAAGTCGGCGCTCCTGCGTGCGCCCATGCGGTATGGCAAGGCTCCCGAGGTGTGCGTCGGAGATGAAGTATATAGGTTTCATTTTTTATTATGTAGCAATAGGCTGTTGGCTGCGTCTCGGCATAAAAATGTATGTTTTGTGCTCGCGTCTTGCGCCTCGGTTCATAATTTCCCGGATTCTTGGTAGCTGTAGTATTCGTTGTCGCCCACGACGATGTGGTCGATGAGTTTTATGTCCATCGTGTCGGCCGCCGCGCGTATCCTCTCCGTTAGTGCGTCGTCGATGCGGCTCGGCTTGGGATTACCGCTGGGGTGGTTGTGGAGCACGGCAATGTTCGGCGCCTTGCGCAAGAGTGCTTCGCGGAGTATCAGCCTCACGTCGGCGACGGTGGATGTTATTCCGCCTTTGCTGATGCACACCGTGTCGAGCAGGCGCAGGTTTTGGTTCATGAGCACCACCCAGAACTCCTCCGTCGGCTTGCCTTCCAGCAGGCTGCGCGTATGTTTGTATATCTCCTGTGCGCTGTTCATGCGTGGCCGTCCGGCAGCGCTCTCGTTGGCACGCCGGCGTCCCAGCTCGCAAGAGGCAAGGATGGTTATGGCTTTCGCCGGCCCTATGCCTTTGTATTCGCAGAGTTCTTGTATGCTCATCTCGCCCATGCGCCGCAGGCTGTCGTGGCAGTCGGCCAGTATGCGCTGCGACAGGCCGACGGCGGTTTCTTCGTCGGAGCCAGAGCCGATGAGTATGGCCATCAGTTCTGCCGACGACAAGGCTTCTGCGCCGAGCGATGCCAGCTTCTCGCGCGGGCGGTCGGCTTCGTTGAGGTCCTTTAGGGAGAGTTTTGGCATGAGCTTAATGGATAATGGAAAGTGGAGAATGGAGAATTCCGAGTTCTCTGTGGGCTTGTTATTTATAAAAGTTCTTCTTGAAGGCTTCGAACTCGCCGCGGCCGAGAACGCAGCGCTGCCACCATGCGCGAAGGAAGCCCGTGCCGTAGCCTATGAGCTGCACGAAGGCGGCAGGCACGGAGAGCAGGCCGACGCGGAGGCTGCGGTTCTTGAGCGTGGAGTCCGTGAGGATAATCAGCGCGTAGAGCAGCAGGGGCAGCAGGGAGAGCACCATGAGTGCGAAGCCGAAGCTCTTGTTCATGTGGTCTGGTCCTAAGACGAACATCGCAAGTCCGCACAGAAGCGCCATGACAAGGACGGCGCAGCCCACGGTGAACACGGCGGGCAGCATGTGCACGAGTTTCAGCGTCCCCGGATGGCGCTTCGTGAGGTTTATGCGCGCAATTCCCGAGTTGTGCACCTGTTTGAAGAACTTCCTGAGGTCCGTGCGGCGCTTGTGCCACACCCACGCCTCGGGGAACAGGCGGCACTTGTAGCCGCCCTTGAAGATGCGCGTGCTGAAGTCGATGTCCTCGCCAAAGCGCATCGCCGAGAAGCCCTGCAATTCGTTATATACGCTGCGGCGCACGCCCATGTTGAAGCTTCGCGGATAGAACTTGTCCATCTTCTTCTTGCCGCCGCGTATGCCGCCCGTCGTGAAGAACGACGTCATGCCGTAGTTGATGGCTTTCTGCATCGGCGTGAAGCTCTCGTGGGCACGGTCGGGGCCGCCGAAGGCGTCGCACTCCTCGAGTTCGAGCTCGCGCTCCACCTCCTCGAGGTATGTCGGCGGCACTACGACGTCGCTGTCGAGGATGAGGACGTATTCGCCCTCTGCCCTCTCCACACCGTAGTTGCGCGTCTGCCCCGGACCGCTGTTTGCTTTCGTGAAATAGCGCACGCATAGCCTGTCCTCGAAGCCTCGGCACACGCTTTCGCAGGGCACGCTCGAACCGTCCTCCACGATGACGACCTCGAAGTCCTTGAGCGTCTGCTCGCAGAGGCTTTCCAGCAACTCCTGCACCTCGTCGGGACGATTATATACTGGTACGATAAACGAATATCTCATGTTTTCTTTCTTTTTCAACGGCAAAGGTAAAAAATTTTTTGCAGAAGCGCGCTTATTTCCCGCATATTACGCATATTTTCTCACTACCGCCTGCCTTTTTCCTGCCTCGCGCACAACTTTTTTGCGCATGTGGTGCACCTCTTTGACGCAAGAAATGCACCTCCCCAAGCCGCGAAACATACCTCGCTGAGCCTCCATGTTCATATCCCACGTCTGTGGGATGAATAAACCACAAGCGTGGGATATGGAAACCACAGACGTGGGATATTCGTCCCACAAGCGTGGTTTATGGACGCGAAGCCTCGCGGAGGCGTGTTTTAGGGGAAAGGGTACGCATCCCAACGCGTTCAGAGGCATCGAAGATGGGGCATGAGGTTTTTATAGGCCTATTTATTTGTTTGTATAACGTTTTTGTTGTATATTTGCCGTTGAAAACAAACGTGAAATGAATTATGACTTTTCTGAACCAGTTCCACAAAGAAGTGACGGAGCGCAAGAAGCAGAAAATAGCCGCATCGCAGCAATCGCCGATGAGCTCGAGCGACTTTGCTCAGTACATGAAGCGCAATCTGGAGCTTGCAAAGCAGATGTAAGTCAGTTTGTTTTTCGTTATTGACGCAGAGATAAAGCAAACACTCTGACGTCGTCCAAACGAAAAGCGAGGAGGCATCTCTGCTTCCTCGCTTCTGTTTCTTGTAGTCGCCCTACAAGTCTTCGTTTAGCGCTTTCCGTGTACTTCGTCGGAAACTGTGAGCTTTTTGCGACCGTGGCGGCGACGGTTTGCAAGCACGCGGCGACCGTTCGCGGTCTCCATGCGATGGCGGAAACCATGCTTGTTGTTGCGCTTGCGGTTGTGGGGTTGGAATGTTCTCTTCATGATTGTATCTTGTTTTTATTTGTTCTACCTTAGGGATTCGGCGTGCAAAAGTACGACAAGTTTTTGAGATAGCAAAACTTTCCGGCGCTTTTTATTTCGCGGCGAAGCGTTTCGACTGCTCTGCGATTAGTTCTGCGTCGTCGAAGTAGTTTATCTTCATGGCGCGTCGCACGTCGTCGAGAGTGGCGGCGGCAACGGCGCGCGCCTTCTCGCAGCCCTTGCGCAGCATGTCATAGACGGCGGGAATGTCCTTCTCGAATTCCTTGCGGCGTGTGCGTATGGGTTCGAGCTCCTGCTGCAGTATCTGCCCGAGGAATTTCTTCACCTTGCCGTCGCCGAGGCCGCCGCGCTGGTAGTGCTCCTTCAGGGCGTCGAGGCTCTCGTATTCGGGCCAGAACTCTGCGAAATGCTCGGGGCGGCAGAAGGCGTCGAGGTACGTGAATACCGTGTTGCCCTCCAAGTGGCCGGGATCCGCGACGCGCAGGTGCAGCGGAGCCGTGAACATGCTCTTCACGGCCTTGTCCACCGTCTTCGCGTCGTCGCTCAGGTATATGCAGTTGCCGAGGCTCTTGCTCATCTTTGCCTTGCCGTCGGTACCAGGCAGGCGCAGGCATGCCGCGTTGTCGGGCAGGAGTATCTGTGGCTCCACGAGCGTGGGACCATAGATGTAGTTGAAGCGGCGCACGATTTCGTTCGTCTGCTCCAGCATAGGCTTCTGGTCCTCTCCCACGGGCACCGTCGTCGCCTTGAACGCCGTGATGTCGGCAGCCTGCGAGATGGGGTAGGTGAAGAAGCCTACGGGAATGCTCTCGCCCTCGAAGCCGCGCATCTGTATCTCTGTCTTTACGGTCGGGTTGCGCTGCAAGCGGCTCACGCTCACGAGGTCCATGTAGTAGAACGAGAGCTCCGTGAGTTCTGGTATCTGGCTCTGGATGAATATCGTCACCTTTTCGGGGTCCAGCCCAACGGCGAGGTAGTCGAGTGCCACCTCGATGACGTTCTGGCGCACCTTCTCAGGATTGTCCATGTTGTCCGTAAGTGCCTGCGCGTCGGCGATGAATACGAACATGTCCTTGTAGCCGCCTGCGTTCTGCAGTTCCACGCGGCGGCGCAGCGAACCCACATAGTGCCCGATGTGCAGGCGGCCCGTGGGGCGGTCGCCCGTCAATATTATCTTCTCTGACATACTTCCAGTGCTGTGTTTTGAGTTTTGCGGCGCGAAGTTACTACTTTTGACGTAGAAAGACGCATTTTTCTCGCAGAAATCCATTTATTTCTCGCAGAAATCCGCTTCTTTCTCGCAGAAAGCCACTTATTTCGTGCAGAACGCGCTTCTCCTCAGGGCTCTCGCACCTTCATCCCTGTTGTGCGTGGGTGCAAGATTTGTGCGGGATAGTTTGTCCTAACAAGCTGATAATTAGTTAAGCGCGCAAGAATTGCAGTATTTTGGCATTTTTCGTCCTTTTCGACGTTGTAGAGTCAAAATTCTGCGTTTTGTGTGCCACAAAATAGCATAATTTCGTGTGTTTTGCCCCAAATACTGCCACTACTGCCACAATACTGCCACCCATAATCCTCTGATTGTCAAAGAGTATTGCAGAGTGGCAGTTGTTGCAGTATTTTTTTTCTCAGTATGCGCGCGTGCGCGCGTGCGAGATAACTTCTAATCTAAATCTATGACGGTCGTCCAGCCGTACTTGTCGGGTTCGATGCCGTATTGTATGTTGCGGTATGCCTTGTAGAGGCGCTCGCTCCAGGGGCCGGGCTTGCCATCCTTTGAAATCTGGAAACTCAAGCCGGCTTCGGGGTCGTCGATGCGGTTGATGGGGCTGATGACAGCTGCAGTTCCGCATCCGCCAGCTTCCTCGAACGTGGCAAGTTCCTCCTCGGGGACGTGGCGTACCTCAACCTTCATGCCGATGTCCTTGGCGATTGTCCGCAGGGAATCGTTGGTGATGGAGGGGAGGATAGACGTGGACATGGGCGTGATGTAGGTGTCGTTCTTGATGCCGAAGAAGTTGCATGCTCCGCACTCGTCGATGTACTTCTTCTCGCCTGGGTCGAGATAGAATTCTCCTGCATATCCCGAGTCGTGTGCCTCGTGGTTTGCGCAGAGGCTGGCGGCATAGTTGCCACCCACCTTGTAGCGCCCCGTTCCCTGGGGAGCTGCGCGGTCGTAGTTGCGCATGATGACATAGTTGTTCGTGGCAAAGCCGCCTTTGAAGTACGGACCTGCGGGCGCTACGAACATGACGCATAGATAATCCTCGGAGGGCTGTACGCCGACGCGTGGGGAAATGCCGATGACGAGGGGGCGTATATAAAGAGATGCGCCACTCTCGTATGGCGGGATGAAGCGGCTGTTGAGGCGTACTACGCGCTTCACCATCTCGCAGAACTTCTCTGTCGGAAGTGGGGGCATCATGATACCGCGGCACGACTGCTGCATGCGCTCGGCATTGGCCTCCATGCGGAATATGCGCACCTTCCCATCGGGGCAGCGGAAGGCTTTCAGTCCCTCGAAGCATTCCTGGCCATAGTGGAGGCATGAGGCTGCCATGTGGATGGGGATGTTCACGTCGCTCGTCTGTTCAATCTCGCCCCATTGCCCGTTGCGGTAGTAGCAGCGTACGTTATAGTCGGTGGGGTAGTAGCTGAATTTTAGGTTACTCCAGTCTAAATTTGTTTCCATGTCTTTTCAGTAGTATTATGTGTTAGGTCTGTCCTTTTGTTAGAGTTATAAATTTTCAGTGCGAAGGTAGGTAAAACTTAGCTAAGAACAAAGTTTGTTTCTGAAAAACTTTCGTTTGAGTCGCCTACACATTATTATATATATAAGGTGTCTGCCCAAAAATGAGGGCAAAATATAAAAAAGTTGCGCATAAATTTGTTCAGTCCGAGTAGAAATCCATATCTTTGCTGCGATATGTGTGCAAAATGTGCCCAAAAGAAACATTTCTGCCAATAAAACATCCTTAAACTAAATATCTTAAATTATTAAACAAAACTTAACAAAAAATGGCAACAACAAATGCTACCGCGCCTAAGAGCGCACCCAAGGCTAAGAAACAGTCTCAAGGTTTCACGGGCATTAAGTCCGGTCTGGCCGTAATTGCTTGCTGTGCAGTCGTCGCAGTATGTGTTTATCTCTTCCTCTTTGGTGAAGCTTCTCACTTCTCCAACGCAGACGCTACGTTCTCCGTATTCAGCGACACCGACTGGGAGCCCGTTGTAGGTGACCTGATGGGTACTGTTTACAAAGGTGGATTCATCGTGCCTATCATCTGGACGCTGCTCTTCACCGTTCTGGCACTCTCCATCGAGCGCTTCTTCGCCATCAAGACGGCTTATGGTAAGTCCAGCCTGGCAAAGTTTGTCGCTAACATCAAGGCTGCCCTCGTAGCTAACGACCTTCAGAGGGCAAAGCAGCTCTGCGACGCTCAGCGCGGTTCCGTTGCTAACGTTGTAGGTGCTACGCTCGCTACATACGCTGAGATGGAAGGCAACAACGACCTTACGAAGGAACAGAAGGTGCTTGCTATCCAGAAGTCGCTTGAAGAGGCTACGGCTCTCGAAATGCCCACGATGCAGGAGAACCTCCCCATCATTGGTACTATCGTAACGCTCGGTACTCTGACCGGTCTGCTTGGTACTGTGATCGGTATGATTAAGTCCTTCTCCGCCATGGGTGGTGAAGGTGGTGCAGACTCCGCAGCTCTGTCAACCGGTATCTCTGAGGCCCTCGTTAACACGGCTTCCGGTATCGCAACTGGTGCTGCTGCAGTTATCTCCTACAACTATTTCACGAACAAGATCGACCGCCTCACTTTCGCCCTCGACGAAGTAGGCTTCTCCATCGTACAGACCTTCAACGCAACTCACTAATCATAAAAAAGGTAACAGAAGTACTCTCCGTAAAGAGACAACTCTGAAAGCAATTCTACAATGGGACGATTTAAAATTAAAAAACAAGACACGTTCATCGACATGACGCCGATGAGTGACGTCATGGTCCTGCTGCTTACCTTCTTTATGCTTACTGCGACGTTCGTAAAGGAAGAACCCATTCAGGTGCAGACCCCTGGTTCAGTATCTGAAATCAAGATTCCTGAAAAGAACCTCCTTACAATCTTCGTAAATCCTCAGGGACAGGTTTACATGAACCTCGACTCCGAGCCCAACATGAGAGCTTTGCTCGACCAGATGGAATCGACAAACGCCCTCTCTGGACTCAGCCCTGAGCAGAAGAGTGCCTTTGCAAACTGCCCCACTTTCGGACACCCGCTCAACCTCATGAAGAGCTGGCTCAGCCCCGAAAACAGCGGCAAGCGCAACGACCTGCTCCATCAGCCGAATGCAGGTATTCCCTGCGACTCGACGAATGATGAGCTGAAGATTTGGGTACAAGCAGCGCGCGACGCTCTCGGCGATGAAATGCGTATCGCTATCAAGGCCGATGCAACGACCACATACGCTGTGATAAAGAAAGTAATGGACTCCTTGCGTTCCATCCACGAGAACCGTTATAACCTCATAACCAACCTCAAGGGTGCGGACGACTAAAAAAGAAGAATGTTATGGCAAAAGCAAAAGAATCAAGACAGAAAAAGATGAATGCCCGCGTCGACTTTACGCCGATGGTGGACATGATCATGTTGCTCGTGACGTTCTTCATGCTCTGTACGACGCTTCTAAAGCCCCAGACGATGGAAATCGCCATGCCTTCCGACAAGGAAGACATCAACGAGGCTGACCGTAGCCAGATTGCAGAGTCCAAGGCCATCACGATCCTTGTAGACGAAGGACGTGCAGTGTACTACTTCAAGGGTAAGCCCTCTGAGGACAACCTCGAAAAGAGCGCATTCGGCAAGGAAGGCATCCGTGCCGTCCTCATGCAGGCAAACGCCGAGGCTGTCAAGAAGGTGAGCGCACTCAAAGAAGAGTATAAGCACAAGATGTCTTCTAACCTCCAGGAAGAGATTCAGCTCAAGGAGGAATACAAGAAGAAACTTGACGAAATCAAGGATGGCGACGACACTCCCAGTGTCATCATCAAGATTTCCGAGAAGGCAGTCTATAAAGACCAAATTGACATACTCGATGAAATGCAGATTTGCAACATCGGTAAATACGTGATCGACAACTTCAAACCCGAAGACAAGGCGAAGATCGACGCTAAGTTCGGTGGCAAGTAACAACAACGATAAGTAAAGAAAACAAGCTATGGCAAAAATCAATTTAACAGCGAAAGATTGGTGCGAGCTCGTGTTCGAAGGACGTAACAAGAATTACGGTGCTTATCGTATGCGTGCAAACCACGGACGCCGCCAGCTGCGCGCCGTCGTACTCCTCATCGCGGGTCTTGCCTCCATCATCCTCTTCATCCTCGCGAAGAATGCCGTACAGGCTGCCATTGAGCGCAGCAACCTCGGCGACAACGAGCAGGTTACCGAAATGAGCGACCTGAAGACGGAAGAGCCGAAGAAGGAGGAGAAGAAGATCGAAAAGCCCAAAGAGATTGAGCAGCCTAAGGCTCAGGAAGTACAGGTTCGTAACACCATCCAGATGGTAGTGCCGAAGATTGTAGATGACGACCAGGTTGACCACTCCAAGGAGATGAAGTCGCAAAAGGAACTGAAGGACAGCAAGGCTGCCATCGGTATCCAGAACGTCTTCACGGGCTCCGATCAGGGTAAGTTCACGGAAGACCTCCAGCAGGGTCAGGTAGCAAGTAACCGCAACACGCCTCCCGTTGCCGTTGAGCAGAAAGTGGAGAAGCAGGTCGTTCAGGACAACAACGTCGTGGACGTGCCCGCAAGCTTCCCCAGTGGCGATGCTGCTCTGCGCCAGTTCATTGCGAAGAACACGGTATATCCTGAAATCGCTATCGAGCAGGGTCTGCAGGGAACGGTTGTACTACGCTTCAAGGTGGACGTAGATGGCTCCGTAAGCACGGTGAGCGTGAAGAAGAGCCTCTCCCGCGAATGTGACAAGGCAGCTATGGACGTGTTTAGGAAACTTCCTAAGTTCACGCCCGCCAAGACCAATGGTCACCCCGTGCCCGTATGGTTCACCATGCCGGTTAAGTTCGCAATCCAGTAACCTGACTCCTAAAAGTCAAACCATCAGAACGGACAACCCCAACCGCGGTGGTTGTCCGTTCTTTAGTTTTTTGAGCATTTCTTAAAAGCAAATCACATCATGCAGAGATTTCGTTTCCTCCTGCTGTTTATCATTGTCGTCTCCTCATTATCAGTCGTGTTCTCATCCTGCAAGCGCCAGCCCACTCCCGACTGGCTTCTTGAGGACGACGTCAACGTGGCTATCGACGCAACGTTCCGTCCCATCATGGAGGAGCAACTTGCGCAGTTTGCGCTCATGCACCCCGAGGCTACGCTAAACTCCCGCTATTGTAGCGAGGACTCCGCACTGCGCCTTTTGCTGCACGATTCCGTCCACTCCATCGTCGTTACGCGTAAGCTTAACGAACGAGAAAAGGAGTCTATCCGTGCTCGTAAGCTTACCGCTCGCGAGGCACTTATCGCAACGGATGCCTTCGCCCTTATTCTTAGCAAGGCAAACAACGACACACTCATCACACTTGACGAGGTGAAGCGTATCGTTTCTGGCGATATAACGCGTTGGGAGCAACTTGAAAACTCTCATCGTACGGGCGAGTTGAAACTCCTCTTCGACCATCAGGGCTCGAGTACGGTGCGCTTTATGCGCGACTCACTTTGCGGCGGTGGCGAGCTGAAGGGTAACGTATATGCTCAGGGTAGTAATGAGGCCGTCATCGACTTCGTTAAGCAAAATCCCGACGTCATTGGCGTTGTCGGAGTCGATTGGCTTCGTGGCGGTAGCGAGCAGGTACTCACCTCCTTCCGCAACCTCGATGTCAACGTCATGCTCGTGCGGCGCAATGCCGAGAGCTATCATCGTCGCCCCTATCAGATGTATATAGCCACTGGCGAATATCCTCTGCGCCGCTCCGTCTATGCCATCACGATAGACCCGCGTCAGCGCTCACAGGAGAAGTTCCTCTGGCATTGGTTGAAAGAGCAGAAAGGGCAGCTCATCTTCTGCGACCATTCGCAGCTTCTTCCTTCCATGCCTGTTCAACTAAAGGCGGTACACATAAAGTAAGCATACAGCATAGTAGATAACCCCAAAAGTCATAAGTGCGCATTCCTCAAAATGCGCACTTTGTTGTATAAATAAATATGTAGTGGCTTTGAAAAACCTCATGTGGGAGGTGTTGGGAAGTTAAACAAACAAAAAAACGAGCTTTAATGACGTAGAAACGGATTTTATTCGTATTTTTGCGCTTGCTATGCACCTTTCCTAAGGAAAATCATACCAAACAAATACAGATAAACAACCATTTTCACATGAAAAGATTCTCTTTCATTACGCTCGCTGTCACACTGCTGATGCTGGTGTGTGGCGTGAACAGCGCGAAAGCGCAGATCAGTAAAGGCTACGAAGTTGTGCCAATGGCCGCCGACGTGCAGTCTATGTGCGAACAGGTCATCGACCTTCAGTTGGATGACCCCGACAAGGGTAACAAAATCTTCATGAAAGCCATGAAGAAGGTCAGCAAGGACAAGGACCAGCTCATCAGCATGGGCGACTTCTTCCTCGACAAGAAGGTGTATCAGGTGGCAAAGATGTGTGCCGACCAGGTGTACAAGCTCGACCCGAAGTACATCCCTGGCCTTATGTTTGCAGGTCTCGTACACAAAACCCGTGGTTTTGCTACTGGTAACGAGACGTTCTTCGGCCTGGCAGGACAGAAGTATGAGGAAGTTCTCGCTATCGACCCCAACAACGTTGACGCACTTCGTCAGAACGTAACTATCTACAAAAAGATCAACCCCTACGCAGCCGTTGACTACCTGAAGAAGATAGCAGAGGTGAATCCTAACGACTATACTGTTGAGCAGGACCTCGGCGATATCGACTACGACCTTAAGCAGTACTCCACAGCTCGTGAGCACTACAAGAAGTACTTTGACCTCTGCCCAGAAGGGGAAATGGATCAGCTTGCAGCTCAGAACTACGCAATCTGTATCTCCTCCGCACACGACTTTGCAGAGCTCGGCGACGTTTGCCGCAAGTTTAGCGTACGCTGGCCTAAGGACATGGTGTTCAAGCGCATGACTTTCCTCTCCGACGTGTTTACAAGCGAGACGGAAAAGGCTGCTGAGAGCGTGAAGTACATCACGGAGCAGGAATATGCCGACAGCCTCTACGGCAACCTCGACTACAACCCCGCAATGGTTTACTTCCGCACCATCGGCGACAACGAGAATGCCCTGAAGTACGCGCTGAAGCTCATTGAGGTGGATCCCGCGAACACCGCTATTTGGGCAGAAGTTGCAAACCTCCAACTCGTAAACGGCAACAACGAGGAGGCTATCGAGGCATACAAGAAGTTCTTTGCCGCAGGTAATGAAGCTGCTGCCGACGACTACTATCGTTTCGGACGTGCTTATTACTCTGCAAGCCGTGCAGAAGGCATTGAGGCCGACAAGCAGGCACAGCTCAGCAAGGAAGGCGATGCCGCATTCGTGAAGGCTATCGAGGTTGG
>ONWB01000039.1 GCA_900321445.1 uncultured Prevotellaceae bacterium
GGGGCCTGCAGTTCGGCTTGACATGGGCGAAACACAGCCGCCTGAAGCACGAGCGCGAGGGAGGAGAGCCGCCGTATGCCGGCGAGGACAAGGAGGAACTCATTCTCTTCTCAAAAGACTACCTGAAAACGCACCCCGAAACGAACTTCTTCATCTTCGGACACCGCCACATCGAGCTGGACCTCATGCTCAGCCGCTCGGCACGCGCGCTGATACTCGGCGACTGGATAGACCGCTACACCTATGCCGTTTTCGACGGCGAAACGCTCTTCCTAGAACACTTCATCGAAGGAGAAACACAACCATGACACACGAACACCACCACACGCAGACCAGACCGCGCATGGCCGTCATCACACAAAGCACGCTCGAAGGCATGGGACTGGCTGCTCTGCTGCAGAAAATCATGCCCATGGGACAGGTGGACACGTTCTGTTCGCTCGAAGAACTGCGCAAGAAAACCGACGTGCACGAGTTCGTGCACTACTTCATATCTTCGCGGACGCTAATGGAGGACGCCGCCTTCTTCCTCAGCGTGCGAAGAGTCATCATCCTCACCCACGGCAACGAGAAGCTGCCCATAAACGACCTGCCCACGCTGAACGTGGAACAAAGCGAGATGAAGCTACTGCAAGACCTCGCTGCCATGGCACAGCATGGGCACACGGCGCATGCGAAGGCGCGCGACGAGAAGTCGCCGCTGACACGCCGCGAGACGGAAGTGCTCCGCCTCGTAGTACAAGGATGCCTAAACAAGGAAATTGCCCAGAAGATGGGCATTGAGATGACAACCGTCATCTCGCACCGCAAGAACCTTACAAGAAAACTCGGCATGCGCAGCGTAAGCGCGCTTACCGTCTATGCCGTCACGCACGGCCTTATAAGAGTAGAGGAAATCAGCGGCGCATCTTGAAGCCGTAGGCCTTTTCGCCGAAGTCTGTTACGGCACTCAGGCGCAGGGAGTCGATGTTTTGCTGCGACACGAAGGTGGAGATGTCGCACGAAAGATAAGCGTCGCGATAGTAATAGGCATCGTCGCCGCCCTGCTCGTGAAGCAGGTACAACTCTGCCGTACGACCTTCGCCGTCCTTTTCGTCAATACCCACAAGCGCAACGCCGAGGACATGTTGTTTCCCCGAAGGCCCCGTAGGCAGGCGAAGCCTGAAGTTCAGATATTTACCACCAACCCATACACTTTCGACATACAGAGGATCGCGCTTCGCCTCCTCCCTCGTGCGGTTGACGACAGGAGCAGTGAGTATCTTCGACACCTGAACCAGACGCGCGATACCTTCCTTCTCGACAACATAGACGCACAAAGCGCGGATAATCTCGTTCTTGGAGTCCACGCGATAGTATCCCTTGGCCATGTAACTCTGACCATCGTCAAGGTAAATCTGCGTCACGAAACCGTCGGCATTGCACGCGGCCTCGACAAAGTCCATGCAATATGCGGCGGCATAGTCGTCGTCCTCCGAACACGAAGCGAAGGCGACGGCAATAAGCGCGACGATACTAAAGAGCCATAGCTTCCTCATAGTTTTTCAGGGGATTAGCATACATCGTAAGCATGCGTTCGCGAAGAAACTCAGCGTCGGGCGCAGGAAGGTCGATGCGGTTCATCTGCTTCGCAAGGTAGGCCTCAAAAGTCCTGACGTCGGCCTCGGAATAGTCCGCGCCGGGCTTTACGCCGCCGCCGAGGAGGTCGCGGGCGATGTAGTTGGATGGATAAAGGCGGTAGCCGCGATGTATCTCGACGTCAATGCGCCGTGCGAGCTCAGCAAAGAAGTCGCCCTTCGACATGCCCGCAAGCTCGTCGAGCCACTCGTTCACGGGGCGGCACATGCAGTAGTGCACCCTACCCTTGTAGCCCATGATGCCCGTGCGCATGTTGTCGAGGTCGTCTTGCCGCGACTTCTTGAACTCGGGGTTGTCACGCTTGAGTTGGAACTCTTTGGCCTTGAGGAAGTCGCAGGGGTCGTACTCGTAGGAGATGGTGAGCGGCACGATGTTCATTTCGCGAATACTCTCCAGCACGCCTTTGTCGGCAGCGCCCATCGCCAGCATCTTCAGCACGGACTCCTGAGTTCGGTCATTGCTGTCCTTTGCACGCCCTTCGCGCTGCGCAATCCAGATGGGGTTCTTCTTCTCGCGGATGACGTAGTGCATATAGCGGCTCATCTGCTGGCTTGCAATCAAAGTCTCGCGAAGTCCAAGCGAACGCTGTACGATGAATGCCTTGTTGAGGCGCACGACATGCTTAATCCACGGACGTATAAGAAGATTGTCGCCGATGGCTATTTCCACCGTCGTCGGGAATCCGAGCTCAACAAGCTGTTCGCTGAGCAGGGCGGAGTCGAGCACGATGTCGCGATGATTCGATATGAACGTACACGGCATATCTTCGGGGCGCACGCCGCCGGTGTCGGTATCGAGGCCGTCGCTGGCTTTTGCCATCACGTCGCCCACGAGCGAGTAGATGAATTTCTTTTGGAAGTCGAGGATATCAGTACAGGAGAACAGCTTCTGCGCCAATACCTCGCGCGGCATATCACCATAGAGGCTTTTCACCACGCCGAGGAACTCTTCGTCAGCAAGTAGCTCTTCGAAGACGGGGCGCATGTCCTCGGTGTCGTAGCAGCGTATGTTTTCAAATTCGTTCATGTCGGATTTCGTTTTGATATGCTCAGGGAGCTAAGCGTCCTTCGATGATGTCGCTAAGGACGTCAGCGATGTCGAGGCCTGCGGCACGCACCTGCTGCGGGATGAAGCTCGTCGCCGTCATGCCGGGCGTGGTGTTTACCTCAAGCAGGTCGATGGCCTCCTCGCCGGGCTTGCCGTCGAGGATGTAGTCGACGCGGATTATTCCGTAGCAGCCAAGAAGGCGGTAAATCTTCTTCGTCGTTTCGCTCACGCGCTGCGCAGTCTCGGGAGCAATGCGGGCGGGAGTAATCTCATCGACCTTGCCGTTATACTTAGCGTCGTAGTCGAAGAACTCCTGCGTCGTCACGACCTCCGTAATCGGGAACGTGACAATTTCGCCGCCCTTGAGGTATGCGCCGCAAGTGACTTCCGTTCCTGTCATCAGCTTCTCGACCATTACCTCGTCGCTCTCCATCCACGCCTTCTCAATTGCAGGATACACACCAGCGACATCCTTCACCTTCGTCACGCCGAAGCTGCTGCCGCCGGCGTTGGGCTTCACGAAACAGGGCAGTCCCAATGCTGCGACGATGTCCTCGGCTGCTGGCAAGGCCTCCCCCTTGCGGAAAAGGAAAGACGGCGAAACATGGAAGTCGGCTTGCGCACGAAGGAAATTGTTAAGCGCAAACTTATTGAACGTCAAGGCTTCTACGAGCACACCGCTGGTACTGTATGGCATGCCAATCATGTCGAAATAGCCCTGTAGGACACCGTCCTCACCAGGGGTTCCGTGGATTGTGATATAGGCAAAGTCGAACGCGTGACGCCCGTCGGAAGCCACGAACGAAAAGTCGTTCTTATCAACATCGCAGCGTTCGTCGCCGTAAAGCGCCGTCCAACCGTCGCGCTCAAGATCTACTATGTAGCAGTCGTATTTCTCCTTGTCCATGAACGATAACAGGCCTGCCGCGCTACGCAGCGAAACATCGTGCTCAGAGGAATATCCCCCGGCAACAATTGCCACAGTTCTTTTCTTCATATCTTTTGCAGTTTATTATTCGTTATTATTCGTTTTCAGTCCATCTCGATAAGTCCTCCATCGTTTCAGAAGCGCTTCGAAGTCTTCTGCCAGAGGCGAGCTGAAGTCCATTTCCTCGCCTGTTGCAGGATGCTTGAAGCCGAGGGTGCGGGCGTGAAGCGCCTGGCGTGGGCAGGTCTCGAAACAATGGTTGACGAAAGCCTTGTAACTGGCGGAGGTAAGTCCGCGCAGGATGACGTCGCCGCCATAGCGCGCATCGTTGAACAGCGGGTGTCCGATGTGGCTCATGTGGGCGCGAATCTGGTGCGTGCGTCCAGTTTCGAGGATACACTCAACAAGCGTGACGTAGCCGAAGCGCTCAACGACGCGATAGTGTGTGACAGCATGCTTCCCAATCTCGGAGTCCTCGGGAAACACGGCCATCTGCAGCCTGTCCTTGGGGTTGCGGGCGATGTTGCCGCGTATTGTTCCCTCGTCTTCCCTGACGTTTCCCCAAACAAGGGCGTTGTAGCGACGACGCGTGGTCTTGTTGAAGAACTGCACGCCGAGTTTTGTCTTTGCGTCGGGAGTCTTTGCCACGACAAGAAGGCCACTCGTATCCTTGTCGATGCGATGGACGAGGCCCACGCCGGGGTCGTTGGGGTCGTAGTCGGGATTATCGCGCAAATGCCACGCAAGGGCGTTGACGAGTGTGCCAGTAAAATTGCCTACTCCTGGATGCACGACAAGACCCGCAGGTTTGTCCACGACGAGGAGCTGGTCGTCTTCGTAAACGATGTTGAGAGGAATGTCCTCAGGCTCTATGGTGCTATCGTAGCGAGGACGATCGAGGAGGAGGGTTACAACATCGAGAGGCTTTACGCGGTAGTTGCTTTTCTGCGGGCGCCCATTCACGTGGATGAAGCCTGCGCGTGCGGCGGCCTGAATGCGATTGCGCGACGTGTCGGGAAGGTGGAGGATGAGAAACTTATCCACGCGCAACAACTGCTGTCCCTTGTCAGCGACAACGCGCAAGTGCTCGTACAACTCCGCGCTCTCCTCGTCGGGCAACTCGACGGTGTCATGTAGCTTTTCCTCGCTCATCGGGACTTTCCTTTGGCCTTCTTGCAACTACTGAATACTTTCGTCTATTACCTCGTCGCCTTCACCAGGAGTCCCTGTGGGCAGAGCATCCTCGGAGATGCTGTCGATGCCGCCCCATTCCTCATAAACGTGTCCGTCGCCGATGACAAGAGTGATGGGGACATCCACGGCTATGCGCTCGCCGACCCTGACAGGACGGCCGTTTGCCTCGATACCGTAAACCCAGTCGCGGTCGCCACTGGTGTATTTAGGAGCCGTAAGCTGGAAGCCCATAGCCTTAAGTTTTGATTCTGCCTCGCGATAGGAGCTATTGTCAGCCAAGTCGGGGAGGGCAAGCGTCTGAGCATGAGCCGCGTTCACGGTAACGAGAATCTGCCGCCCAACCTTCACGACGGTTCCAGGCTTTACAGTCTGCTGCAGGATGATGTCCGCCGGAAGCGTCTTCACGTATCCCGTATCGACAACGACGAGCTGCAAGCCCATCTCCTCGAACAGACTCTCCACAGCACGCACGTTCTTGCCGACAACGCTGGGCACCGTAACGTTTTCGCCGTGATGAGTATATACGTCCAAAAACCACACCACGCCCCACATGAGAAGCGCTGCCAGCACAAGCATACCGAGGCAGTTTCCCCACAGATATCCACTGAATGTTTTCCTAAAGAATTCTTTTCCGGTCATGATTCCTTTATATTTCCGCGGCGAAGTTAGTGTAAATCCCTTGCAGAAGCAAGTTTTTCTCAAAGAAAACACTACTTTTGCACCAAACAAACTCAGATGAACCACCTATCTCTCTCGGAACTGAACGGACTTGTGCGCGAGGTAATAAGCCTTTCGATGGACGATGCGTACTGGATTGTGGCAGAAGTGAGCGAGCTCCGCACCGCCGCAAACGGGCATTGCTACATGGAACTTGTCGAAAAGGACGAGAACGGCAAGGGGCTGCGTGCAAAAGCCTCGGCGCACGTGTGGAAAAACATGTGGCAGCTGCTACGCATGCACTTCGAGGAAGAGACGAGGCAGGTTCTGGCGGCAGGAATGAAGATTCTCGTGGAGGTGGAAGTGGAGTTTCACGAACTATATGGTTTCAGCCTGAACATCACGGACGTGGATCCTACATACACCCTCGGCGACATGGCGCGACGGCGGCAGGAAATTCTGCAACAGCTTGAGGCGGATGGTGTGAAAGACCTGAACAAAGAGCTCACCCTGCCGCGCCCACTCCTGCGCATTGCTGTCGTATCAAGCGCAACGGCGGCAGGGTTCGGCGACTTCACACGACAGCTGGAAGCTTCGCCGTATAACTTCCGCACCAAGCTCTTCCCCGCAATAATGCAGGGAGATCGCGTCGAAGAGAGCATCATCGCCGCCCTCGACGAGATAAGTCTGAGCACCGAGGACTACGACTGCGTCTGCATACTGCGCGGAGGTGGTGCCGCAAGCGACCTGCAAGGATTTGAATCTTATCCCCTCGCGACGAACGTAGCACAATTTCCCATCCCAGTACTGACGGGCATTGGGCACGAGCGTGACGATACCGTGATAGACTTCGTAGCTCACACAAGGCTGAAGACGCCAACGGCCGTAGCGGCGTTCCTTATAGACAGGGCAACAGAGGAACTTGAGCACTTGGCAATGCTCGGACGCGACATATATAATAATGTGTCGGAACGGCTGCACGAAGAACGCACACGCTACGAAAACGCGGCACGACGCCTGCAACTCAATATCGCACAAAGCAACCAACTCGGACGCGAGCGCATACTGCGACTCCACGCACGCATTGAGAAAGCAATAGAGCTATATCTCCTTAATGAGCACAACCTGCTCACAAAAATGTGGGAAAAGCTTCCGCAATCAGCACTCGTAAAACTACAACGCGAACAACAGAGAACGGAATTGCTCAAGCGGCACGTCGCACTAATGAGCCCCGAGCGCATACTCGCCCTGGGATACAGCATTACACGCGCAAATGGGCGCATCATAAAGTCAGCCGACGACGTTTGCAAAGGAGCTCTAATCGAAACAACACTTGCCGACGGAAGCATTCGAAGCAACGTGTTAGAAATCTCCATGCCCAACTCCAAATCATAACCGCCAAATTTTTAATCAAAACCGCCAAATTATTTTTTCAAATCGCCAAATTTTTAATCAAAACCGCCAAATTATTTTTTCAAATCGCCAAATTTTCAATCATAGTTTACTATTCTTAGAACGAGGCCCCATCAGCCTTAATCAAAGTACAGCCTACGTCCCAGTCTGTTGCGATTACATAGAAAGCTCACCAAAATAAAAAGAAACAACCATGCTCGAACAACTCCTAAACCTCGACGATAAAATCCTCCTTGCCGTTAATGGACTCCATAATCCTTTCTTTGATGTGATAATGTGGCACGTTTCCAGCCGCGCAATTTGGATTCCATTATACGCCGTCCTTTTATATATCTTATATCGAAAGCTGGGATGGCGAAAAACCCTGCTCTGGACTGCAGGAATAGCCATCGTTATACTCCTTACTGACCAAACCTGCGCTCACGGCCTCAGACATTTATTCTGCCGTATGAGACCTTCTAACCCCGACAACCCAATATCTCCATTTGTACACATAATAAACAACTACAGAAGCGGACAATATGGTTTCCCGTCGGCACACTCTGGAAACACGTGGGCACTTACAGTATATCTTGCTTGGATACTAAGAAAGCGCGCCCTAACCTACACATTGGCAGGTTGGGCAACGCTTGTATGTTATAGCAGAATGTACCTCGGAGTACACTACCTCGGAGACCTACTTGGGGGCTTCGTTGTTGGCGCGTTCTATGCAACGCTTATCTACTTCCTTATTTCTTACGCGGATAAGCGCTTTCACTGGACGTAGGACCGAATGTTTCATAAGTTCCATCGCTATAAAACACCCTTATTTCTCTAATTTCACGACGCGGAATGTCAATAATATTCTGCATTTGTGGATTTGCATCATCAAAAACAGGACGCGACGTTTTATGACGAGGCGATACGCGCTGCACATTTTCCCTTGAAGAAGCATTCTGGGGCTTTCGAGGCTGCTCGGAAACAGGAGAAACATGGGATTGTGGCGTGAATAAGTCGCCCTGAGGTGCAGCCTTATCATCAAATCCCATATCCAAAATCGGGGATGAAGCAACACCAGAAGAAGAATAAACCGATGCCTGCGACTCTGGCTGGACATCCGAATTATTCATCTCCGAAGTATGTTCACCAAGAGGTGCTGACTGGTCATCAATTGTTCCTTCTCCAAACATAAGCCAACTTATATTAATCTTTGGGAAAGCACGATGTACAGCTTGCACAAGATTATTAGATGGGTTTGTACGTCCGTTCAAAATACTTGACAAAGTCGCAGGAGAAATTCCTAAAGTAGAAGCAAAGTCCTGCTGTGACATCGCCTCGCGAACCATAATCTGACGAATTCTTTCTTTCATATTGTTACTGGGCTACTAAAATTGTTACTCTTTTTTCGTTTACAAAGATAAAAAGAATATTTCGAACAACCAAATCTGCAACTTGAAATCCAAATTTTAACACCAAAACCCGGTTTTACTTTTATAAACTTCCTTCTTTTGACTGTTAAATTCGACTTTTGCTTTTCAAACAACAGCGGCACTTTTCCAACTTACTGTTTTTATCTAACATACACCTACCTAAAAACTGGCGTTTAGGCTATTATCTGCGCCTTTTATAGTCGTACTGTATCAATAATCTGGTATTTTAATCTTATTCCTATCACACAGTCTTACTATTTGATAAATAAATCAATATAACATCTTGGGTTTATATAACTTACGCCCAACCAATTCGCAAATAAAACAATCTGATTCGTATATCAAAATTTCAATATTTACATTAATTTACATTTGTAGCTTTATGATTTTTTATCTGAACCATGCCCTTTTGTCACTTCTTGTTGTTTAGAACTTTTGTGTACGCCTCTTTTTAATTTAGCATACGAAATCTTATGAAATGTTAATTATTTATATTCCCGAACATTTCACTGCCTTTCGTAAAAATCTAAGGCAAAATATTCTCAGAGTTGGCCAAAGTTCAGGCGCTAAGCTCTATGCCAAGGATTTTGCGCACAAACATCAGCTATGTTGTTGATTACATGCGCTTTAATCTATAAATTTTGTGTTTATGAAAAGTCCCCAAAAAGTATTTCTAACAACTATATGGACATAAAATGGAACGAGGAATCAGTAAAATAGTCCTATTTTGACCCAAAAAGAGAAGGATTTTCTCAAAAATTCACATTTTTTATTCAAAAAATGCCATCGTCGAAGGCAGAATACAACCAGGATCAAGCGAACTGAGAACATTCAGGATGATACTCTAGAGAAAGATAGAAAATTGTGTTTAATTTTTATTCAAAATAGAGAGTAGTATGAGAGCGAGATAATTATTGACAAATCCAAAATTCCTTTCAAGTATAAAAGAAAGCCGTTGCAGAAAAATCTCGCATTAGATTTTTTCTTCAACGGCATCCTGTAGTTGGTTTTTATGCAACTTCTCAGATAAGATTTCTAATCAATGAAGTATGTAAAACAGGAGTTCTCGCATTAGGTCGCCATCAGAAATTGATGGGTTCCCCACCCCTTTTGAACGAGCATCAGTTCTGCGGATTGCTGTTAGAATATGCATTACCTTTACCGCACTATAGTATGGCATAGCTGGGAGCACATTTTTCCTTACTTGCCACTCCGTTGCCCCCATCCAAGTTGCAAGTCCTCTCTCAGTTTTATCTGGAGAATAATGCGCCATCATAAGGTTTGCAAAGAAGCGGAAGAGTATAGCGAGAGTCATTGGTGCTGGACCTGCTTTCGGATTCTTGTCAAAATAATTCGCAATCTGCATCACTTTGGCTACGTTTTTTGTCATCAATGCCTCCTGTAGCTCGAAAATATTGAAGTCTTTGCTAACACCTATATGGGAAGCAACCATTTCTTTCGTGACTGGTTTTGTCGCTCCTGTCTGAGCATCCGTCACTGCAATACACAACTTTTCGAGTTCTCCAGCAATCCGATTCAAGTCTGTGCCAACATGGTCTGCCATCATCTGAACAGCATCGTTGGAAATCGCCACATGGCGTCGAGACATAAAATCCTGGATGAATTTAGGAAGCTGATAGTCGCGGAGTTTTGCAGACTCAAAAACTAGTCCTCCTGCCTTTTCGATTAGCGATGGGAGTTTTTTGCGGCGATCCAAACTTCCATTTTTGTGGCAAAAGATAAGGATAGTAGATGGTTGTGGACTCTTTAGATATTGTTCTAGCGCGTCTATGTTTTGCAAGTTCTGCGCCTCACGAACACATACGACGAGTCGCGGAGCTCCCATTGGATAGCTGCGAGCAGTGTCCATCACAGTCTCAATAGTGGTTTCCAATCCAAAAACTGTCACAAGATTGAAGGCTTTCTCTTCCTCCTTCAACGACTTTTCGATGAGAAAATCTGCTATTTTGTCTATATAATAACTTTCCTCTCCCATCAGGTAATAAACAGGACGGAAGTTCCCTGCGCCAACTTCGCGCAGTATTGCATCGTATGAAACAGTAGGTGCTTTTGCTGCCATTATTATAATATTCTAGTGACAAGTAACGATACTACCAATCGTACTTAAGGTGGCGGACGGTGCTTCGGCGTCCAATGATTAGTTTCATGGCTTCGATGCCAATGCTCACATGTGTTCTGGCAAAGTTCTGAGTAACTTGGCGGTCGCTGGCCGAAGTTTTTATGCCCTCTGGCACCATAGGATTATCAGAAACCAAAAGAAGGGCACCTGTGGGAATATGGTTATAGAATCCACAGGAAAAGAGTGTTGCCGTCTCCATATCCACTCCCATTGCGCGTGTCTCACGAAGATAGTTTTTGAATTTCTCGTCATGTTCCCATACACGCCTGTTCGTAGTATAGATTGTTCCTGTCCAATAGTCCTGCCCATTGTTTCGGAGCGCCGTAGATACGGCACGTTGCAACATAAACGCTGGAAGCGCAGGCACTTCTGGTGGAAAATAGTCATTCGATGTTCCCTCGCCACGAATTCCTGCAAGCGGAAGGATGTAGTCCCCCAACTGCGTCTTGTCTGAAATGCCTCCGCATTTGCCCAGAAACAAGCAGGCTTTGGGCTTTACTGCACTTAACAAGTCCATTATCAACGCTGCATTTGGACTACCAATGCCAAAATTTATCATTGTAATCCCGTCAGCGGTAACAGCACGGAAGTTTGCATCGAACCCTATCGTTTCAGCTCCCGTCATTTCGCAGAATAAATCTACATAATGATTGAAATTTGTGAGCAAAACATGCTCCGAAAAATAAGAAAGTGGGTGTCCTGTGTATCTTTGGAGCCAATTTCCTACTATTTCTTCCCTTATTTTCATATTGAATTTTGTATTTTCGCACAAAATTACGAAGATTTGCGAAAACGATAAAAGTTAGTGAAAGAAAAATCATTTGAGCAGCTAAACCTGCCACCGATCGACGCACAAATAAGAGAGGCTGATGGAGGTGTTATGGAGATATTCGACCCCCTGCGCCGACGCTATGTTAGGCTCACTCCTGAGGAGTGGGTACGCCAGCACTTTACCTCGTTCCTCATACATCAGCTCCGTTATCCAGCAGCACTTATGCAGAATGAAGTAAAGCTTGTTGTCAATGGCGTAGAGCGGCGTTGCGATACGGTATTGTTCGACCGTATTGGCGGCAGGCCACGTATTATTGTTGAATATAAAGCACCCAGTGTAAGCCTCACATCGCGTGTTTTTCAGCAGATTAACAGCTATAATAGTGTGCTACACGCCAACTACCTCATGATTTCAAACGGATGCGAGCACTTCTGCATACACCTTGACTACGATGCTTCCACTGCCAACTTTCTCCCCACCCTGCCATCGTTTGAACAACTACTATGAGAACGCCATCAAAATAAAACGATTGAATATGCAATATAATAATGAATGCGCGCGCGCGACTTTCCACCTGCCGTACCTTACTTCGCATGCAGAACATTTGCGCCTTTGCTATAAGTTCTCCGACTCCGCAACAAAGTCTGGCAAATCGGAATTTGGATACATTCAAGCTGAAACACAGCACGTTGAAATGACGGAATCTGAGTGCGGAACGTGGACTGCACACGTGAATTTCCCCGCCGAAGATGTAGAAGTTGAGTGGTGGTATGAGCTTGTTGGTGCCGATGGCACAATATTGCGAAAAGAACAGGATGCCTGGCGACGCGAACACCTCACAAAAGGCAGACAACTGATTGCTGACAGCTGGACAGAGGAAGGCATCGCGCCAATATACCATCACACGGCCTTTACCGAGAGTCTTTTTTCGCCACAGGCAGGCACACCATGCAGGACATTGCCCACGGGAACACGAGCGCGCCTGACTCTTTCTGCGCTCCCCGTGCCACGTGGATTCCGCTGGGGAATTCTGGGAAGTGCCGCTTCGTTAGGCGAATGGCAACCTGCAGAGGTCAAGCCACTGCAACGCACGGGCGTCTATTCTTGGAGTTGTCCTCTGGACATTACTGATGTACGTGCAGGTTTCGACTTCAAGATTGTTCTTATCAACGAGGCTTCGCACGAGGATATTGTTTGGGAATCGGGTAACAATCGGCATCTTGCAAGTGTTGACGAAGCCTACGCCGCGGAATATGTTCATGTCATTTGCTCATCACCCCGCATCGACGTGCCACGATGGCGAGGAGCAGGCGTTGTCATCCCTGTATTTTCACTCCGAAGCAAAGGAAGCTGGGGAATCGGCGATTTTGGCGACCTTCGCAATACTTCCTGTCAACGACACTACTCGCAGCGGCTCTTGGTACGACTCGTATCCCTACAGCTCAACAAGTGTTTTCGCACTCAATCCAATGTATCTTGATCCACGCGAATGGGAACAAGAGGATTTCTTCAAGCCCTTCCGCGCCGAGGCTGAACGCCTGAACAGGTTAGAGTCGCTCGACTATGAAAGCGTCTTCGGTCTGAAGGACGAGTTCGTGCGCACATTATATAAATACATAGGCGCGCGCGTGCGCGCGAAGGCTTCATATCGCAGTTTTGTACGTGAAAACGAACATTGGCTACGTCCTTACGCTGATTTCCGCGCTTCACAGAAGCCTGGCGGTACGCCCACAATGCACATTTTTACGCAATACCTGCTTCACGAACAACTCTCGCGAGCCCATGACGAGGCTCGCCAATGCGGCGTAATACTGAAAGGCGACATCCCGATAGGCATTAGCCGAGACAGCGTGCCAGCAAGGACTCCCGACCGCAGACTTTTCAACTTCGACGGGCAGGCAGGGGCACCGCCAGACTTCTTCTCCCGCGATGGACAAAACTGGGGATTTCCTACGTATAACTGGGAAGAAATGGCAAAAGACGGCTACGCATGGTGGCGGCGGCGCTTTGAAAACATGTCGCGATACTTCGATGCCTACAGAATAGACCACGTCTTGGGCTTTTTCCGCATTTGGGAAATTCCGATAGGCCAGCACAGCGGTCTGATGGGACACTTCCGCCCTGCCCTACCACTAAGCCGCGACGAAATTCTGGGCTTTGGCTTCACGGGAGACCCCTTAGCACTGAGCGACGCTGCAGAACATAGCGAGTGCGAGGACGCAACAGACGTTCTGTTCCTGCGCGACAGTGCGCAACGTGACAGGTTCCATCCGCGTGTTTGCGGCCAGTGGACACAAAAGTTCCAGGCACTTTCGCAAGACCAGCGCGACGCCTACAACCGTCTTTACGATGATTTCTTCTATTATAGGCATAACGAGTTTTGGGCATCAGAGGCTATGAAAAAGCTTCCCGCCCTAATCGCGCCCAACGAAGCCGACGGACGCAGCCTGCTCCCCTGTGCCGAAGACCTTGGTATGGTTCCCGCAAGCGTTAAGGGGGTACTCGAGCGGCTCAGCATACTTTCTCTCGAAATCCAAACCATGCCAAAGACTTACGGCGTCAAGTTTGCCGACCTCATGCAAAACCCTTACCTCTCCGTAAGCACATTCGCCACCCACGACATGCCACCATTCCGAATGTGGTGGGAGCAAGACGAGGAGCGTGCACGGGCTTACTGGCACGAAGCGTTGCACCATGACGGCGAGGCGCCCCACGATGCCACGCCAACATTATGCGAAGAAGTTGTACGGCGGCATCTTGAGTGCCCCTCTATGCTATGCCTGCTCGCCTTGCAGGACTGGCTTGCCATCGACGGAAAGCTTCGTCGCCCTGATCCCAACGAGCAGATAAACATTCCTGCAGATCCCAGTCACCATTGGAAGTATCGAATGCACCTTACGTTGGAAGAATTTTTTGCAGCAACGGCTTTTAACGAGCACGTGCTCGCACTCATTCGAAAAAGCGGACGTTAAAAAGAAAAAAACGCGCCGCGAAGTTTTGTGCTCTTCTGCAATAGCATTAACTTTGCTCCGTTTTTCCGTCATCCGTAACAGGATTATAAATGTATTTAAGAGCTTTTCGTATCATACTCACGTGCTTGACTATGCTTTTGTCAGGCGCTTTGGCGGCACAAAAGTCCTTTACGCTTGTCCTCGATGCAGGGCATGGCGGCAAGGACGCTGGTGCTGTTGGAGCTTTTTCGTATGAAAAAAACATAAATCTGAACGTTGCTTTGGCAGTTGGAAAGCTTGTCGAGCAGCACTGCCCCGACGTTCGTGTCATCTACACGCGCAAAACCGACGTGTTTATACCGCTCGGCGACCGTCCGAACATTGCGAACAAAGCAAAAGCAGACCTTTTCATTTCCATCCACACCAACTCGGCTGGCTCTAACCATGGGCCTCATGGTGCAGAGACGTACACTCTCTGCCTCGAGAGAATGAACGTGAACCTTGAGTTTGCAAAACGCGAGAACAGCGTAATTACATACGAAAGCGACTACAAGACCCGATACGAAGGTTTTGACCCCAATTCTGCGGAAAGTTACGTGATTTTCCAGTTCATGCAGAACAACTACATGAAACAGAGTGTGGAACTTGCGAAGTACATACAAGGACAATACACCTCCCACGGGCGCAAAAACAAGGGTGTAAAGCAGGCGAACCTCCTAGTCCTGCGCAACACGACGATGCCAGCCGTGCTTACGGAACTTGGATTCATAACCAATCCCGACGAAGAACGTTTCCTGAACTCCAGGGAGGGCATAAATACTCTTGCCACAAGCATCTTCAATGGCTTTCTTGCCTACCGAAAAGCCCACGGAGCGCGCAACGTACCCGCACCGCTCAAGGTGGAGACTCCGCAACAGCCCATACAGCAAGCCGCAACTGTAGAGGAAACGCGCCCGGAGCCAACGCCTGCACAGCCATCGCAGACCTCACAACAACAGAGTCGCCCTGCCCGTCAGCAGACCCCAACGGCTCAAAGCCAAAGTCAGACAACACAACAGCAGACGCAGACGGCGCAGCCCCAGCAAGGTTCGCAGACAACATACAAGGTTCAGTTCTCTATGGGCAACAAACCCGCAAATCCCAACGACAGCCGCTATCGCGGCTTCCCCGCAGTGACGAGCGAGCTTCACGGAGGCGCATACAAGTACTACATGGGCGAATATTCCACCTTGAGCGAAGCACGCCAAGCCCTCAAGACCATACGAAACACTTATACAGATGCCTTCATCGTGAAATTCCAAGGC
This sequence comes from uncultured Prevotellaceae bacterium, assembly GCA_900321445.1. Taxonomy (GTDB): domain Bacteria; phylum Bacteroidota; class Bacteroidia; order Bacteroidales; family Bacteroidaceae; genus Alloprevotella. The sequence goes on from ONWB01000039.1 coordinate 15,454, forward strand.
GGAAGGCGCGTACAATGAAGCACAGCATAGATAAAAATCAATGAAGAACATTTTCTCTCGCGAAGTAAAGATAGCCCTTACGGCCATAACTGCGGTCGTCCTTCTGTATCTGTTGATAAGTTTCATGAAGGGCGTAAACATTTTCAAGGCTACGAATACATACTACGTTGAATTTGCCGACATCCAGGGGCTTGCCGTGTCAAATGCCGTCTATGCCGGAGGTTATCCTGTCGGCATCGTAAGGACAATCGAGTACGACTACGACCGCAAGGACCGCGTCATTGTAGGTATTGAACTGGACAAGGAGATGCAGGTGCCCGTAGGAACCCGTGCCGAGTTGGAGAGTTCGCTGATGGGAGGCATTACGATGCATCTAATCCTCGGCCCGAACCCAGCAAAGCATATATCTCGCGGCGACACCATAAGTGGTGGAATACATCAGGGAGCACTCGCGCAAGCTGAAGCTCTCATACCAACCGTCGCCAGCATTGCGCCAAAATTGGACACCATCATGGCAAACATTGCGCAGCTCACGGGAGATCCAGCACTTCAGCAGACATTGCACAATTTTGCTGCGACATCGTTGTATCTTCGTAGCGCATCGCAACAGCTTGATGCCGTCATGGCGCAGAATGTTCCGCAGATGATGGCGCGACTCCAATCGGCGTCAAAAAATCTTGAAACCCTGAGCGGGAACCTTGCGCAAGTCGATGTACAAAAGACGCTCGACGAGGTGAATGGAACACTCGCAGACGTAAAACAGTTCTCCTCCCAGCTTCGCGACATGAGCACAGACCTCAGCAACAAGCTGAACGCGACGGACAATTCCCTTGGTCTGCTGATGAATAGCCGCGACCTCTACGACAACTTGAACGCTTCTGCGGAAAACCTGAACCGCACAATCCAGAGTGGCGACACGCTCTTGACCGACTTGAAACAACACCCAGGACGCTACGTCCACTTCTCCATCTTCGGACGTAAGAACAAATAGTATCAGAACCTGATGTCAAACCCACAGTGGCAGCACTGCCTGCAACTTCTCCAGCAGAGCCTCCCTCCGAAAGAGTACGAAACGTGGTTCACACCGCTTCATTTCGGAAGTCTTAAGGGACACACGCTCACACTCGTCGCACCGCGCAAGTTCGTGATGGAACACATCATCAAGGAACAGGCGCTGGTGTTGCAGCAGTGTGTGGCGGGCTCGTTCGGCGAAGGCACGCGCGTACTGTTCAACGTGGATGAAAACATGTCGCAGGAAGTCAGAGTTCCCACGCCGCAGGTATCCGCTATCGGCACAAAGACCCCTGCCAGCACGGAGCCTCTCCTCCCTTCCTCGCCCACACTTCCGCCGCTTTTCACCTTTGAGAATTTTATTGAAGGGCGCAGCAACAAACTTGCCCGCACCGTTGCTCTGAGCATAGCCTCCGACCCAGGCAAGGCGGCGTTCAACCCCTGCTTTATTTATGGCCCCAGCGGCGTCGGCAAGACGCACCTCGCCGTAGCCATTGCCACACGCCTTCGCGAGACGCAGCCTTCCATGAACATCGTGTTCATACCTGCGCAGATTTTCAAGCAACAGTTTGTGGACGCCACTCGCGACAACAAGCAACCCGACTTCGTTCGCGCATATCAGAACGTGGATCTTCTTATCCTCGACGACGTTCAAGAAATTACTACCGCCAAGACGCAGCAGGCTTTCTTCCACATCTTCAACCACCTCCAACTTATCGGGAAGCAGATTGTGCTGACTTCCGATACGAGTCCTGCGATGCTTCAGGGCATGGAGGAGCGCATGCTTACGCGCTTCCGCAGCGGCATCGTTGTTGAAATGGAGCAACCCGACGTGAAGTTGCGCCGCGATATCCTGCAAGCCAAGATTCGTCGCGACGGACTGCGCATCCCAAGAGATGTCGTAGAGTATATCGTGCAGAATGTACAGAGCAGCGTGCGCGAACTTCAGGGAATCATCAACAGTTTGATGCTTTATTCCGTCGTCGATAACTGCGACATCACGCTGCCGATGGCAGAAAGAATCGTCGCCCGTGCCGTAAACCTCCAAAAACGTGAGATTACGCCAGAGCGGATAATGCGCACCGTTTGCGAAGCATGCCATGCTACGCAAAAGGACATACAGTCAACATCCCGCAAGCACGACGTCGTGGCGGCTCGCCAGTTGGCAATCTACCTTTGCGACAAGTACACGGATCTATCCTTGGCGCAGATTGGCCGCACCATAGCGCGGCGCGACCATAGCACGGCGCTTCATTCGCGAAACCAAGTGGCAAAGCGAATGCAGAGCGACCGCACTTTCCGAATTTTTGTCGAGGAAGTGGAAAGCCGCTTGAAGTAGCATCAAGCGCTTAATGTGGCATGAATGCCGATAAACAAGCCTACCGTAAACATTATAAGCCCTAAGACTATCACAAAAGTCAGTAGGTGCATCAGTATAGTACGCCACAGCGTACCCCAGATGCCGTATCCGTATAGCTGCTTGTAGTCGTAGAAGAACAGGAGGATCACTAAAAACATCGGCACTGCGCCTTCCGTAAAGCTCACAAAGGGCATGGTCACCAACATCGTCAGTATTCCCGCCGTTCCCATTTGGGCACAAATATATACATGTGCGATGATACTCTCGGCAAGGTTCATCTTTGGACGTCGCGGTGCCTTGCGGAACACCATCCAAGCCATGAAAGCAAAGAATATGTACGTCATCAGCTGGTCGGTGACGCGGTTTTGGTCACGCCATTGCTGATATTTTTCAAAGTATGCGTTAAAAGCAAGAAGGTCTTCCTTCACCTGCTCATTTAGCCGAGATTCAAAATCTGCGTCCTCCCCCGTCTTTGATGCAACCACAGCGTCGCCTGCAGCATCATTCACGCCTCTGTTCAGGTCCACAACGGTCTGATGCCGCGCCTCCTTTGCCTCTTCGGAGAATCCGTTCCCTAACGCGAATACGATGGCGAAGGCCGCGCCGACGACAAAGAGCGTCTTGAAAGGCGGGAAGTACGGTTGCCTGCGCCCGTCGATGTAGTCGCCAATCATGTATCCGGGACGAGCGAAGAGGTTCCACAAGGTGCGCAGAAAGCCGTAAGTGCCCAGCCCCCATGTATCGAGGAATATCCTTACCGCAGCGCGACTTCCGAGACGCGGC
>ONWB01000178.1 GCA_900321445.1 uncultured Prevotellaceae bacterium
GACACACGCTCAGTACGCTTCCCTGGCCTCATCTCCTACAAGACGCCTCCCGGAGGCGGCACCACCGACTACGCATGCGACATCTACTATAGCGCCGTACGCGGTGAGAAGTTCACGTGCCCCATTGCCGCAGGCACATTCATGGACATGATGTACATGCCCGACGCCCTGAATGCTGCTATCCAGCTGATGGAAGTGGACCACGACCGCCTCATCCACTACAATGGTTTCAACATCGCATCCATGAGTTTTGAGCCCACCATGATCTTCGAGGCCATACGCAAGTATAAGCCCGAATTCCAGATGGACTTCGACGTTGATCCGCTCAAGCAGGCAAATGCCGACAGTTGGCCCAACAGCATCGACGACACGTGTGCTCGTCAGGAGTGGGATTGGAAGCCCACCTTCAACCTCGACACGATGACGCAGGACATGCTGCGCCGCCTCTCCGAGCGTCTGCTTAAGTAAACGTCTCGCACAAATCACAACATAAAACTGGGGCTTCGCAACAATGCGAAGCCCCAGTTTTATTATTCCTTGTCGTATATCAGAACATCTTGTCGGGATAGATGCCATCCTCGTGGAGTTTCTTGAACTTCTCCACTACTTCAGGACGATCTTCAGGATACGTGACACCGAACCAGCGGCTTGTGGTATCCAAAACTTCGCAAGTTGCATCGCCGCGACGGATGAGCGTATCTACCATGAGAGGAATGAAGAATTCGCTCTTCAGGTTCTCCTGGTTCTTCGGGTCGCTCAGGAAAGTCTTGAAGTACTCGCGACTATATGCGAAATAGTCGGGGGTAAATCCCCAGAAGTTCATGGACACAGGTGTCGTATCGGGAATACTTACCCAAGTCTCGCCATCATCGTCAAGATACTTTACAACGCCATCAAAGCGCTGAATCTTTGTGCGCTCAACAACGCTGGTAAGGAGCTTCTGGTCGTTGGTCTCGCAGACGCCGCGACTAACGGTTCCGCTCTCGCTGAGCGTATTGCCAACGCGGAAGCCCACCATAGCATACTTGCCGGTAGAGCCTTCAGGAAGTTCGCTCAGGAACTTGCCCATCACGCGGAAGGAGTCTCTGTCGTAGAAGTCGTCGCAGTTCAACACAGCAAAGGGCTCGTTGATAGCGCACTCGCCCATCATTACTGCGTGGTTTGTACCCCATGGCTTTGTGCGGCCTTCGGGCACCGTGAAGCCTTCGGGAAGGGCATCAAGAGACTGGAAGACAACTTCGCAAGGGATATGTCCCTCATACTTGGAGAGAACGATGCGACGGAAGTCATCCTCAAAATCCTTGCGGATAACAAATACAAGCTTGCCAAAGCCTGCGTTAATAGCGTCGTAGATGCTGTAGTCCATGATGGTCTCACCGTGGGGGCCGAGACCGTCGAGCTGTTTCAGACCGCCGTAGCGGCTGCCCATGCCTGCTGCAAGCAGGAAGAGTGTCGGTTTCATTTTTGGTTTTTGATTTATGGTTGTTTTTTGGTTTGTATTTACGATGTCATAGGTTTGCTGTCGGCAAAATTATTATTTTTTCTTCAACTGCGTGCAATAATGTACGAAAATCTTTCAAAAAACAATAACAAAGCGTTTGTTTCCGAACTGGTCGCAGAGGACATCGGCACGCGAAAAACCTTCGCTGAGGAAAAGGGCTGCCACGTTATCGGCATAGGCACGATTTGTCTCGAGGGCAACAACCGCGAAGTTTCCGTCGCGGGCAATACTGCAAAGGGCGCGGTAGAAAAGGAGCGGATCGTCATCGGGAACGAAGAGTGCCTTATGAGGCTCATGCTCCAGCACGCGCGTTTCCATATCCTTCGCTTCACTTTGGCATACGTAGGGAGGATTGGAAACAAGAATGCACTCTCCTACCCTTGGTGCGAATTGGGGAGCATCTGACACCAGCGCATCCACCTTACGGAAAACCACATCGGCACCCAAACTGCGGGCATTATCCTGCGCTACAGCAAGCGCCTCGGACGAAATATCCCAAGCCTCCACATATGCATCCGGGAACGAAAGCTTTAGACTTACGGCAATGCAACCCGAACCTGTGCCGACATCAAGGATACTCGCGGGCTGGAAGCGATGCTCTATAATGCCAACGAGTTCCTCCGTTTCGGGACGCGGGATGAGCGTGTGGGGAGTTACGCGAAAATCGCGTCCGCAGAAGCGTGCGCGCCCTAATATATATTGTATAGGCTCGCCATTTAGGAGTCTTTGCACGATATTTTCGAGTAAAACGCTTTCCTGCGGAGAAAAATCCTTAACTTTGTCAGCGTAAACGTCTGTCCGGCTCACGCCAAAGGCGTCCTCGAGTACGAGGAAAGCCACCGCACGCGCCTCATCTTCGTCGTAGATGTTGCGCAGTCGCTGAAGCATATTATGATAAATGTTGGGCATTTGCCTGCAAAAATAGCATTTTAATGGAACACAACGAAATATATATGCGCCGATGCATCGAACTGGCGCGCAAAGGTGAAGCTGGAGCCGCCCCCAACCCTATGGTTGGTGCTGTAATCGTATGCAACGAGCGCATTATCGGCGAAGGCTACCACATTCGGTGCGGAGGACCGCATGCCGAGGTGAATGCCATCAACAGCGTCAAGGCTGAAGACAAGGCACTGCTGAAGAGTTCAACGATATATGTAAGCCTCGAACCTTGCTCACACTACGGCAAAACGCCACCATGCGCAGAACTCATCATCCGCACTGGTATTCCACGCGTGGTTGTGGGATGCGAGGATCCCTTTGCACGAGTGCATGGCAGCGGAATAAGGATGCTTCGCGAAGCTGGCGTGGAGGTAGTAGTTGGAGTTTTAGAAAAAGAATGTCGCCACCTGAACCGCCGCTTCATCACCTACCACGAGAAGCATCGCCCCTACATCACGCTGAAATGGGCGCAGAGCAGTGACGGATATATAGACTCTTGGCGCGAAAGTCCCGACGACGGTGCTCCCGCAAGGCTCTCAACGCCACATTCGCAGGTGGCTGTGCATCACCTGCGTGCCCGCAACGATGCCATCCTTGTTGGACACAGGACTTTCATGCTTGACCGTCCGCAACTCACGGTGCGCACATGGGCTCCAAAGGAACTTCTGCGCGTTGTACTGGGGCGTGCCGCAGAAGGCGAACTCCCTGCAGGATGGCAGGCATACGCCGATGTTGAAACGCTACTTGCGAGTTTGTATCGTCAGGGAGTACAATCTCTATTGGTAGAAGGTGGTTTGCGAACATTGCAAACCTTCATCGACCAAGGACTCTGGGACGAAGCGCAGGCAGAACTTGCCGAAAGCACGCTTGGCAGCGGCGTTCCTGCTCCGCGCATGCCACGCGGCGTAGAGATGCACGCAGAGCGGCGCTTTGGTGTAAACTTTGTACACTGGGAGAACGACTAACGCAGCGGAAACGGCATCAGAGGATTACTTTACGACCGCCAACAATGCTTACACCGCGCTGCGGTGAAGAAAGGCGGCGCCCCTGAAGATCGTAGATAAGTCCCGCAACGGCAGTGCGTGGATGTTCTGAGGGTTCGGCAATTCCGGTAGTTGTCTCGGTAGTGCCGCGATTTGAATGCGTTTGTCCTGGTTTTTGATAAACGCGGACGTAGTCAATGAGATAGCGAAATGGCAGTTGGTCGGCATCAACGCCGCCCGCGTTGCTTCCCATTGCAAGGTTTAGGAGTATGTAATGCGAGCGGTTGATG
>ONWB01000005.1 GCA_900321445.1 uncultured Prevotellaceae bacterium
GGCCTAACAACTGTATGAGTTTCTGCTCCTTGAGCCCTGGTTCGGGTAGATACGAGAGATACACGCCACTTGTGTCGGAAAGTATCTTGACATCCAAGCGGAACTTCTCCTGCTGCACGCTCGACGCCCCAAGACTATAGACGTTCTTCATCATGAGGTCCCAGTTTCCCTGCGACGGCGTATTGGCAGTGTTCTTCAGCGACTTCACGTAAAGTGCGCTGGAGTTGTCTTTTTGGTCTGTCGAGAACTCGCCGACCTGATATGTCTGTCCGCGATACGTGTATTCAAAAGCCACAGCCAGCACTTGGTCGGTTTGCAACGCTGTCTTCAGCGATATGTATCCGAGCGCGCTGTTCAGACGATATTCTGAGTTATTGAGCAGGCGTGCCGACTCCAGCTTTTCGTAATCGGTACCGCCGACAAGACCTGCGCCGTCGAGCGTTGGCGTAACGGTGGAGATGTCGCGTGCTGCGGGCATACCTACGATTGCGGAATACAGCGAGTTGGATTCGTTGGATGGATTCTCGGAGCCCGTCGTTTTCCACATATTGTTTGAAATGTGCCTATATTCGCCCATATCGGTGAAAGCCACGATATTGCGGGTGTTCGTTGTTTGTCCCGTCTTGTTGGTAACCCACACCTCTACCCTATTGACGCTTATTCCAGAGAGGATGTTTGGAAGCTGCGCCATACTGGCGTCGTAGTTGTCGCGGAAGAACTGCGCGAGGAAGAAGTGGCGGTTCTCGTCGTAGGCATCGGCAGAGAATTCGTATGACGTAAGCTGCACGCCGCCGCTGCTGCTCACGCTCGACGTTGACGACTTCTTCTGCGCGAGTATTGCGGAGAGCTTGAGTTTGCCAAACTGCAGCTGTGTGTGGAAGCCGAAGAGCGAGGATGCTCCGCGTATCAGCGAGTTGCTCGTCTGCATCGTCACGTTACCCGCTTCGATGAGTCGCACCATCTCGTCTTCCTTACCCTCGTAGCGCAGTTTCAGTTTCTGCGTGTCGAAGGCGAAGGTTGCGTCGCTGTTGTAGTTGAAGTCCATACCCATCTTGTCGCCGACCTTTCCGCTCACGTTCAGGTTTACCTTCTCGTCGAAGTCGAAGCCAAAGACGCGCCGATTGCGCTCGGATAGGGAGGGGTTATCGACAAAGCGCAGGTTACCGCCGATTTTCAGCTCTGCACTACCCTGTGTCTTTATTCTTACGCCGCCAGGACCGAATATCTTACTTGCAGGACCGAGGTCGAAGTGCATATCGGTGAAGTCGAACTTATCCTTTCCCGCCTGCGAATATGCCTCAGCGTTCTTCTTCTTGAAGAATCCCCGCATCGAGCGTTTTGTCGCCCATTGCTGATACTCTGCGGGCGTCATGTAGAATGGCGACTCGAGGAAGTTGTCGCCGAGCTTTGTGCCGAAGCGGTATGTCCCCGATTTCTCGTCAAAAAACACGCCCGTCTGCAGGTTCTCTGGGTCGCGAAGGTCTGCAGAGTGGCGCACGTCGGATTCGTCCTGCGCCGTCGTAGGACGCACGGGGAAGCGTGTAGAGTCAGCGTCGGCAACGTTGGCCTTCTTCGGCTCTGCGGCATTCTGCACATCGCCCGTATTACCCGCGCGCGTATAAAAAGAATTATGTCTGTCCGAAGCGTACAGAGCAGTAGCCGCTATGCAGAGCACAGCAGCTACCAGTAGCTGTATGTTTGGACGGCGCAATGTCATTTTATTTTACGATTTGACGATTTTCGATTTTACGATTTTTAGCTGTGTTGACGACAGCCTTTGGGTTTACGGTTATTTTTTGCGCAAAAGGGCTTGGCACGAAGAGCGTGGTGAAACTTAATGGTCAATGGTCAATGGTCAATGGTCAATGGTCAATGGTCAATGGTCAATGGTCAATGGTTTACAGCATCTTCAATGCTTGTTTGATTACTTGCTCTACCTCGAGGTCAGGATTGTCTTTGAGTATTGCCGTTACGACCTTGTGTACTGCGGCGGGTGGGAATCCGAGCGTGGCGAGTGCTCCTGTGGCCTCGCTTGCTACTGGCGAGCTTACGGCGACCTTCTGACCTGCCGTCGCCTGTACGTCCCCCATCAGCGCGAGCACGCGGTCCTTGAGTTCCACGATGATGCGCTGCGCTGCCTTCGGGCCTATTCCCTTCACGGCTTTCAGCGCGCGTACGTCCTCAGAGCCTATCGTTTGGAGTAGTTCTGAGGGTGAGAAAGCCGAGAGTATTGTGCGTGCCGTCTGGCCGCCTATTCCACTTACGGACAGGAGTTCCTCGAAGAGCTTGCGCTCCTGTCGCGATGCGAAGCCGAACAGCTGGTATGCGTCCTCGCGAATACTTTCGTAGACGTAGAGCTTCGCCTCTTTCTTGCCCTGCAGGGCGGTGTATGAGTTTAGGGATATGCACAGCAGATAGCCCACACCTGCGGCCTCTATGGTGGCTTCGGTGGGGGTCAGCTCTGCAAGTTCGCCTCGTATGTAATCTATCATAACGATATATATAACGGCGGCTTCGCCCTTTTATTGTATGTCGGCGCGAGAAAGTTGAAATGTGCCTTAATGTCAGCGGTATCCTGACGAAAAAACATTAAATTGCTGAAGGCTGTGTGTGTTGTGGGAATGTTTTCCTACATTTGCGGCGGAAAAGATATAGAAACGCAAAAAGATTTAATTCACAAACTATGAGAAAAAGCAGATTTGCAATCTACGTACTCGCAGTTGCCCTGACGGCATCTTGCGGCAAGACGGACAAGAGTCAGGAGGCTATCGACAGCCTTGTGGCTCACATGGTAAGCGTGGAGGGCGGCACATTCACGATGGGCGCCACAGAGGAGCACAAGACGGACGTTGCCAACGACGAGAAGCCTCTCCACGAGGTTACGCTTGCGAACTTCTCCATTGGGCGCTACGAGGTGACGCAGGCGGAATGGATGGCGGTGATGGGGCAGAACCCTTCGAAGAAGCAAGCCGACAACCTGCCTGTGACAAACGTGAGTTGGGACGACTGCCAGCAGTTCCTCGCGAAGCTGAACGAGAAGACGGGACGCAAGTTCCGCCTACCGACGGAGGCTGAATGGGAGTATGCGGCACGCGGCGGCAAGCTGTCGAAGAATACGCAGTACAGCGGCGAGCAGGACAGGCCTAAGAACGTAGGGTGGTTCGTCGATAACTCTGGCGGCGAGACGCACCCTGTGGGGGAAAAGACTCCGAACGAGCTCGGCCTCTACGATATGTCGGGTAACGTATGGGAATGGTGCCAGGATTGGTATGTGGAATATACGGATTCCGCGCGCACGAATCCTGTCTTTACGCAGCAAGTAAACGGCGAGGGGCGCGTGGATCGCGGGGGCGCATGGAACAGTAAGGCTGCAACGCTGCGCACAAGCTACCGCGACAGCGGCGAACCTGGTACGCGCGTCAGCAACATTGGATTCCGAATTGCCGAATAGCTTTCAGCATTACCTCTATACAACACACACAAAAACTCCCGCACCTTTTCGACGATGCGGGAGTTTTTGTGCTTATTTTAAGTTCGGGAGCGAATGGGAGTTGGCTCACGTGATTAAACCGCTGCGAGGGCTTATACCTGCGCCTGCAGGGTGTTGTTCTTCTCGAACTCGCGTCGGGCATAGTCTTCGGTGACGACGAACTTCCTTTTCCTCGACGAGGGCAGCTCGTACATTGCCGTTACCATTATGCTCTCCATGATGCTGCGGAGTCCTCGTGCGCCGAGCTTGTACTCTACGGCTTTGTCCACGACGAAGTCGAGGGCTGCTGGCTCAAAGCTTAGTTCTACGCCGTCAAGGGCGAGTATCTTCTGATACTGGCGCACCAGCGAGTTTCGCGGCTCGGTGAGTATGCGGTGTAGTGCTTCGCGGTCGAGCGGCTGCAAGTATGTGAGGACGGGGAGTCGTCCTATGATTTCGGGTATGAGCCCGAAGGATTTCAGGTCGGTGGGTCGCACGTACTGCAGTAGGTTCTTGGGATCTACGCGGTGTGTGTTGCGCACATTGTTGTACCCCACAGTGTGGGTGTTCAGTCGCTGTGCGATTTTCTTCTCGATACCGTCGAAAGCTCCTCCGCAGATGAAGAGGATGTTGCGCGTATCTACCTGCGTGTATTCCTGGTCGGGATGCTTGCGTCCTCCCTTTGGCGGGACGTTGACGATGCTTCCCTCGAGCAGTTTTAGGAGTCCCTGCTGCACGCCTTCGCCGCTGACGTCGCGCGTGATGCTGGGGTTGTCGCTCTTGCGCGCTATCTTGTCGATTTCGTCGATGAATACGATGCCGCATTCTGCTCGTCGTACGTCCCAATCGGCGGCTTGCAAGAGTCGCGATAGTATGCTCTCGACGTCCTCGCCTACATAGCCGGCCTCTGTGAACACGGTGGCGTCAACGATGGTGAATGGTACGTTGAGCAACTTGGCGATGGTGCGTGCGAGCAGCGTCTTTCCTGTGCCCGTAGCTCCCACCATGATGATGTTCGACTTTTCTATTTCGACGTCGCCTCCTTCGGTCGCAGGATTGCCTATGCGCTTATAGTGGTTATATACACTTACAGCGAGGAAGCGCTTTGCGTCGTCCTGCCCGATGACGTATCCGTCGAGGAACTCCTTTATCTCCTGCGGCTTTGGCATGTTGCGGTAGTCGAAGGCTGTCGTGCTGGTGGTCTTGGGGCTTTTCTTCCCGCTCATTTCGTGCAGGATTTGGTGTGCGCGCTCTACGCACTCGGCACAGATGTTCATGCCCTCGAGGCCTGTCAGCATGAGGCCTACTTCCTCGTCGGTTCTTCCGCAGAATCCGCAGCGCGATGTTCTCTTCTTTGCCATTCGCTTTGTTGGGGTGTTGCAGGCTCTCCTTACTTTCTCTTCAGCACTTGGTCAATCATGCCGTATTCGCGTGCTTCCTCGGCCGTCATCCAGTAGTCGCGGTCGCTGTCTGCCCATACCTTGTCGAAGGTTTGGTGCGAGTGGTCGGCGATGATGGTGTAGAGTTCTTTCTTTAGCTTCTGTATTTCGCGTGCTGTGATTTCGATGTCGCTGGCTTGTCCCTGCGCTCCGCCCATTGGCTGGTGTATCATTACGCGGCTGTGTGGCAGCGCCGTGCGCTTGCCTTCCTTACCTGCCACGAGTAGCACGGCGGCCATAGATGCTGCCATACCCGTGCAGATGGTGGCTACGTCGGAGCCTATGTACTGCATAGTGTCGTAGATGCCGAGGCCTGCGCTGACGCTTCCGCCGGGGGAGTTGATGTAGATGCTGATGTCCTTACCGGGGTCGGCGCTGTCGAGGTACAGGAGCTGCGCCTGCAGAGTGTTGGCGGTATAGTCGTCGATTGGTGTTCCGAGGAAGATGATGCGGTCCATCATGAGTCGCGAGAACACGTCCATTTGCGTCACGTTCAGCTGGCGCTCCTCGAGGATGTAGGGGTTCAGGTACTGGCTCTGCGCCTTCACCACGCCGTCGAGGGCCATTGAGCTGATGCCTCTGCTGAGGGCAAATTTCTGAAAGTCGGTCATTTGTGCTTGGGTGTGTGTTATGAATCGGGGTTGTATGCCTGTTTCTGCGTTTCTGTTTAGAACAGCTTCTGGAAGTCCTCGACGCTGATGGCTTTGTGCTCGAGCGTGACGGTGTTCTTCATTGCCTGTGCGAGCTTCTGCTCTACTACGCGCTCGACGAGGCCGTTCACCTGATTCTCGTCCTTGAGCATGTTGGTGGCGTACTGTGTGAGATACTCGTCGGGGATGTTCTGTATGCCGTACTGCATGAACTGGAAGCGTGCTGCGTCGATGGCTGCTGCCTGCACGTCCTTGTCCTCGACCTTCACGCCTGCGTCGGCGGCGAGGCGCTCGCGGATGAGATGCCACTTCAGCTCCTCAATGCTGCGGTCGAAGTTGTCGTCGACGTACTTCTCGTCCTTGTCCTTGTTGTTCTGAAGCATTACGCGGCGGAGCTCCTCACGCGGGAACTCGAGCTCGCCCACCTTCTTCTCGGCGTATGCGCGCAGGTCGAGGCGGAACTTGTAGTCGGCGTCGGCCTCAAACTGTCGTTGCAGCTGCTCCTTAACCTTCGTGCGGCACTCTTCCTCGGTCTTCACGACACCTTCGCCGAACACACGGTCGAAGAGCTCCTGGTTGAGCTCAGCGGGCACGAAGCGGCTGATTTCGTCCACCTGGAACGAGAAGTTGCCCTTGTGGCTGCCTAAGTCCTCTTTCTTTATATGCAGCAGCGACGCTATCTCAGTGTCGCGTCCGTCGTATGCCTTGCTGGGGTTGAAGGTGATGACGTCGTTCTTCTTTGCCTTTGCGAAGAGCTTCTGCTGCGTCTTCTGCTTGAAATACTGGGGCATGAGGCTTGCGCTCTCCACCTGTATGCCGCCCTCGAGGGGGAGTCCGTCCTCGCCGAGCTCTGCGAGCACTCCGCGTAGTATGTCGCCCTCGGCGTACTTATCGACGCTCTCGCTGCGCCCGTTCTGGCGGCGCATTTGCTCGAGCTGGTCGTCGATGGTCTTGTCGTCGGCCTGTATGTCGTAGTAGTCAACCTTGTCCTTTGCGTCGAGCTTGATGCTGAACTCGGGCGCGATGGCTATGTCAAACTGGAACGTGAAGTCGTCGTCGCGCTCGATGTCCTGTGCCTCGGCACCCTCGTGCGGTAGAGGCTCGCCGAGCATGTTTATCTTCTCGTCGCGGATGTAGCCGAAGAGCTTCTCTCCGAGCACGCTGTTCACCGTCTCGAGCTTTGCCTGCGGGCCGTGGAGCTTGCGCACGAGGCTCATGGGGACGTGTCCGGGGCGGAAGCCGGGCATCTGTGCCTTGCGTGCGAAGTCCTTGAGCTTGTCGTTGAGCTGCTTCTCGTAGTCTTCCTTCTGTAGTTTCAGCGTGATGACGCCACTTACGGGCGATTTCTTTTCAAGTGTGATGTTCATGTCGTTGTATTATTGTGTTTCGTTTTTTAGTCGCTTTGTTAGTCGCTTTTGCGCACTTTTTAGTCGCTTTTTATGCGCTTTTGGCCGGCAAAGTTACAAAAATAATGTTGTAAACTGAAATTTACGACCCTAAATATTGCAAAATCCGAGAGTCTTGCCCGTCTTTTTCATGCCAAAAGTGTGCCAAAGAGCCACATGCGCCACACCCGACACTAAAAAAATCCGCCACACGTCACACCCCACATTTTATGCGCCACACGCCACACAACACGGCGCCACACGGCACCGCAGGGCGCCAAAGCCTTCGCGTTGTGCGTCGATTTTTCAAAATAATGCGATAATTTCCAGAGTTTAACGCAGCTTTCCTCAATAAAAGCGCGAAGAATTTTAGGGAAATAGTCGTTAGCGAAATTTTACGCATTTTTATGAATTTTTATAGATTTTTAAGACTATTCTTAATTGACTGGTAGGGGTCGGAGTCAGTCATTTTAGTCATTAGTCATTAGTCATTAGTCATTTTCATTTTCCGGATTCAGTCATTGACTCACTATATATATAATAATAAATATTATTATATATATAGTGGCGGATTTTGACAATGCAGAAATCGATTTTGACTAATGACTAATGACTAATGACTAAATGACTAACTTGCGCCTCCGATTCTTTAAAAAATCTTAACGCAGTGAAAATAGTCGCCCTCCGATTCGAAAACCGCAATGGGAATGTTGTATCTTTGCACCATGAATTCAGAGCGGCTGCGCAGAACCTTAAACGACGCTTACCCCCCCATTTGCCAACTCGGAACTTATTCCTATTCCTACTTTTGCGCACCCATATAATACGAGAACACACAACAAATCCGGATAAAAGTGAAAATACTAAGAACACTCATCACGCTAATCGCCTGCATGCTGGCAGCCAGCACATTCTCGCAGACATACACCATCGAGGGCGTGCTCATCGACTCGCTGTCGGGGGCTGCCGACGCCTACACCACGCTGCGACTCATGCCCAGGGGGAAGACGCAGGTGCTCTCCGTGGCAGCAAGCGACGAGCAGGGGCGCTTTACGCTACGCTACGCGAAGGGCGGCGACTACGACCTCCACATCGCAGGCCTCGGACGGGCACAGAAGACGCTGCCCCTGACCCTGGGCGAGGAACACAGCGTCAAGCTCGGACGCATCACCACGCAAGAGGCGGCAACGGCCATCGGCGAGGCTACGGTGGTGGCAGCGGCGCCACTCGTGACAAGCCAAATAGACAGGCTCTCATACAGCATGGCCGACGACCCCGACGCGCAAGCCAACACGATGATTGAGATGCTGCGAAAGGTGCCACTCGTGACCGTCGACGGGCAGGACAACATCACCATAAACGGGAAAAGTAACTTCAAAATCTACGTCAACGGAAAGCCTAACAAGATGATGTCCGACAACGCAAGCGTAGTGCTCAAGAGCTTCCCAGCAAGCGTTGTGAAGAAGGTGGAAGTAATCACCGACCCGGGTGCAAAATACGACGCCGAGGGCGTGAGCGGCATCCTGAACATCGTCACCGCTACGGAAGCCCAGACAAGCGGCTACACCATAACGCCAAACCTGCGCATGAGCACGAAGGACATAGGCGGAAGCGTGTTCGCAATGACGCAGGTGGGCAAGTTGACGCTGTCGCTGAATGGAGGCATCAACCGCCAGTTCAACAACAAGGTGGACCAGCTCAACGAGCGCGAGACCTTCGCCGACCCCACCTTCCACCTACTGCGCAGCACGGCAAGCGGCAACAGCCACGGAACCTTCGGCTACGGAGGCTTGGAGGCAAGCTACGAGTTCTCTGCCAAAGACCTGCTGACGGCAAGCGCCGACATGTTCGTAGGCAAGCGAACGACGCACGGCGGAGGCACGACAAACATGTTCGACGCCAACGGAGCCGACGTGTATTCATACTTCAGCACGACAAGGTCGAAGGACTATTTCAACGGCATCAACGCAAGCGTTGACTACCAGCATCAGTTCGCCCACGAGGACCAGAACCTGACGCTATCATACCGCTTCAGCTCGAACAAGAACGAACAGGAGTCCACAAGCTACTACAGCGACATCCAGAACCTGCCATACACGCTGAACGACCTGCGTGTCGACCCCGACGGAAGGGCACAGGAACACACGGCTCAGGTGGACTTCACAACACCGCTGGCGAAAATCCACACGCTCAGCGTCGGCACAAAATACATCTACCGCATCAACCGCTCCGACAACGAGGAACTCACGCGACCCGCAGGCACACAGCAGGACTTCATGCACGACGCACAAAGCTCGCTGCTGTACCGCCACCGCAACGGAATCCTGGCAGCATACGCCGAGTACATGCTGAAGCTGAACAAGTTCTCAACACGCGCAGGACTGCGACTCGAAAGCAGCAACATCAAGGTGACGTACCCAGGCAACAACGACCCCGCACGCACGGCATTCTCGACAACGCTCACCGACCTCGTACCAAGCCTGAACGTCGCATACAACCTCAAGCCCACAATGATGCTGCGCGCAAGCTACAACATACGCATCGGGCGACCCGACATCACATTCCTCTCGCCATACGTCAACCACATCTCGCCATACAGCATCAACTACGGCTCGCCAAACCTGACAAGCGAAAAGGCACACAACTGGGAACTGAACTTCAGCAACTTCACGCAGATTTTCAGCGTCAACGCAGCACTGAGCTACTCCACGTCGGTGACGGGACTCACAAGCTACAGCTTCGTGCAAGACGGCATACAGCACACGACGTACGGCAACTTCCTGCACTCGAAAATCGTAGGCCTGAACCTCTTCGCCAACACTATGCTCACGAAAAAGACTACGCTGATGCTCAACGGCAACGTAAGCTACAGCGACTACAAGTCATATCGCACCGGCGACCACAACTCGGGCTTCGGCGGAAGAGTATTCGGCATGCTGCGACACGAGTTCCCAGCAAAGATTAAGTTCAACCTGGGCTTCGGCAAAAACTGGAACCGCGTAAACCTGCAGGGAACGGGCGAAGGCTTCCTCTTCTACTTCGGCTCGCTCAGCAGAAGCTTCCTCAAGGACGACCGACTGACTGTGGAAGTACACGCATTCAACATCTTCAACTCCGACCACACCTTCAGCAACACCATAGAGACAGCCAACTTCCTCTCGCGCAACGACATCACCGTACACGGCATGGGGCGCGTAGGCATAGGACTCAGCTGGCGCTTCGGCTCGCTCAAGGCTACAGTAAAGAAAGCCGCACGCACAATCGAAAACGACGACGTGCAGACAAACCAGAGCAGCCAAGCAACACAGCAGACGGGCGGCACAGGACAAACAGGAACAGGCGGAATGACAGGGATGTAAGCGCACCCTCCTAGGAGAACCTATGAGAACCTAGGATTACCTAGGACTTCCTAGGATTGCCTAGGAGCACCTAGCCCCCCTACTCCACCTCCACATTCCTGACGCGCTCAAGCAGGTAGGGCTCCTTGTTCCAATGGAACGGCGCAAACTCGTCGCTGTGGCGAACCTTGTTGCCGCGGAACACAAGGCCGTCAACGCTCTTCGCATACAGCAGGGGACGGTCGAAATACACAAACTCGTTGTCAACAATCCTGACGTTCGAGTGGAAATACCCCTTCTGCGCAGCAAGGTTGGGAATCTCGGGATAAATGGAAATGACAGCGTTGGTAAACTGAAAATAGTTTGTCAGGCAATTTATGAAGCGGTTTCTGCTGATGACCAAGTCGCGGCAGGAACCGCTTTCGTACCACCCGTTGCAGTCGCCACAAAGCAGAATGGCAGTGCCGCTAACGTGGTCGAACACGTTACGCTCGCAAACAGTGTGGCGCGGAGAGCTGAAGAGCGCACCGCGGGCGCGATTGTTGCGCACGAGATTCTTGTAGAAATACACCTCGGGACACCACGTTAGGTTCTCTATGCCAGGCCCTCCCTTGTCGCCCTCCGTAGGCGCTACGCTTAGCGGGAGCGGGTCTTCAAACTCGATGCAGAAGACGCGCATCCCCTTCAGTTCGCGGCGGTCGTAGGGACGTATGCCAGCTATGCGGTTCGGCGCAAAGGCATCCATCGTCTGAGGGTCGATGAAGCGCACGCTGTCGCCCGTGTTACCCCACGCAAAGCCCCACGCCTGCTCGTGTTCAAAGGAGCAGAGGAGCGTGTGGTTGTCAACCCTCTGCCGCACCTTCAGGTAAACGCCGTGCACGTTGATGGCGTCGTCCATCATGCCCTCGAACAGCCCTCCACTGACATCTATGCGCCCGCGACACTGCGAGAAGTGCGTAGCGTCGGCATGCGTCGTGTAGAGGCGAGAAGCGGGCAGGTCGCGCCCCGAATGCCTCTCATCCCTCGAACACACGGAAAAGCCCTTGAGCGTGACGTTCTCGCAACGCTGCGCAAGCAACCCCATACCAAAAGCATAGTGGACGCGCACGTCGCGCACCTTCGTATCGCGACATTCGTTCAGGAATATCGCAGGAGTAGGCCTATTCCAGTCGCGGGCAGCAATGACCATTCCCGGCTTCAGCATCGCGTTCTTCCACTTTGGAGCAAGGAACACCCCATTCGACACCTGCTGCACGCCGTCGGTGTTGATTTCAAACTCACCTGCGCGATACACGAGGTGGCGCGTGCCTGTCTCGAACGCCATACCCGCAACAGGATGCCCCTCCCAGTCGCGCCCCTTCGTGAGCAGATAGCCCTCCG
Source organism: uncultured Prevotellaceae bacterium (assembly GCA_900321445.1). Lineage (GTDB taxonomy): Bacteria > Bacteroidota > Bacteroidia > Bacteroidales > Bacteroidaceae > Alloprevotella. The sequence continues at coordinate 11,662 of ONWB01000005.1, forward strand.
CCGAGATGCTCGTCCTCACCCAATCGGGGACGGAGAAGGTCATACCTCGCACAGAGTCGGACGCCACAATCGTCAGCGGCACCATCTTCGGGTCTTCAAAATCTATGGAAAAACCCTTCAGGAGCACGTTGTGGCAATAGTTGAGGGCGAAAGGTATCACCGTTCCCGAAAAGACAAACTCCGAACCTCCGCCGTCGATTGTGAGATTGTTCCATCCCGAGAGGTCGAAGATGATTTTTCGCAGGGGGAGCTGGTCGTGGTTGGAGACGTAGTATTCCTTGAGCACCGCATCCTCAGGGCGAAACCTGTAGATGCCGCGTCGAAACTTCAGCACGACGTTGTCGTCGGGTGAGAACTGCGGCTTCTGCTCCGCAAGGAACTTCGACAGCGGAACAGTACAATCCAACGCACCAGGCGACACACCATAGTCCTCCATGCGGAAGACAACCCTGCGGGCAAAAGCGGCTTGCGCAAGAAGCGTCAAGCCTACAAGGAGAAGCGATATCCTCTTCATCTATGCTTTTTTGTATTTTGTATCATTTATAATCAAAGCGCACCCAACTTCAGCGTGAAGGTGTCACGCTCGGATATGTTTGCTATTGGTCTTTTTATATCAAAGCGCACCTTTTATTGCGCCTTGCACGTGTAGAGCGTGGTGGATTCTTCAGTATTACCTTCAGGAGGGTTCTTCAAGGCGATAAAGGCCTCAGGAAGTGCATCGACGATGTCGGAGGCAATGAGGCTCTCCTCCCCCACCCTCGAGGCGGCAATGTCGCCAGCAAGCCCATGCAGATACACCCCCAGACGGCATGCGTCGAAGGAATTGTAACGGCGCGCAAGAAGGGCGAGAATGACGCCCGAAAGCACATCGCCGCTGCCTGCCGTTGCCATTCCGCAGTTTCCCGTAGGATTGAAGAACACCTTTCCCGAAGGACAGCACACAGCCGTAAAATGACCCTTCAACACCACGAAAACCTCGTTTGTCGCAGCTATCTCGCGAGCTTCGGCAAGCACGGAATACGACGCCTCCCTACCACTCACACCAAGACGCACAAGCTCGCCAGGATGGGGCGTGAGAATTGTGCCTGCGGGCAGGCGCTGGAGATAGCCCTTGTGGTCGGCAAGGATATTTAAGCCGTCGGCATCTACAAGTAGGCTGGCGTCGGTATGCCGCACCTGCTCGACGAAGGCAAGCGACGTACCGCTCTCCGTACCTAACCCTGGACCTATGGCGACAGCTTGAAACGCGTCAGTATGTACGGGTTCGGTAAACCGTTTTTCATCCTTATCAATGCTCAGAACTGCCTCAGGGACAGCCACCTGCACGATGGGCACGTTTGACTTCGGAGTGTGTAGCGTCAGCTTCCCCACCCCACTACGCAAGCACGCACGGGCAGCAAGTATTGAGGCTCCAGCCATACCGCACGAGCCAGCCACAAGCAGGGCGTGCCCGAACGAACCCTTATGGCCGAAGGTGTTGCGAGGCTTCAAGAGGCTTCTGACGTCGTCGGCTTCCGTGAGGACGAAGTCGGCATCCAGCTCGTCGATGTACTTGCTGGACAGCCCTATGTCCTCGACCACCAGCTCTCCGACAAACTCGCTGCAGTCGGCCAAAAGCTGCGCCAACTTAGGCACTTGGAAGGTAACGGTAAGGTTTGCGCGCACAATATGGCTGCGCACGTTGCCCGTGTTGTCCTCCGTCATCAAGCCCGAAGGCATGTCTATGGCCACAACGTCGGCAGGAGCGGCATTGATGAACTTCACGAGCTGCGAATATCCGCCTGAAAGCGAGCGGCTAAGACCTGTACCAAAGAGGCCATCGACGATGAGTGTGCGCTCTTCCACCTTCGGAGCTTCGAACGTCGACTCCACCACCGTAAGCCTCACGCCCGCGATGCCCTGTAGCCTTTGGCGATTGGTTTCGCAATCGGGATTCAGCTTTCCGCGAGTGTTGAATAGGAAGGTTTCGACCTCGTACCCTTTCTCGATGAGCTGGCGTGCTACGGCTAACGCGTCGCCACCATTGTTCCCAGGACCTGCGAATACGATTACGCGCCAATCCCCATCCCAGCGTCTGACGATGTTCTCCGTCACCCTCGTGGCAGCGCGCTCCATCAAATCCAACGACCTAACGCCCTCATTCTGAACAGTGAAGTCGTCGAGAGCTTTTAGTTGCTCAGCGTTGAGTATCTTCATTTCGTAATTGTCTTTTTTTCTTTAGCCGACTTTTAGGAATATGCCTAAAACTTCCACCAAGGTTTCTTCTTGGGTTCTTCCTCGTAATCCTGATTCTGTTCCGCCAGAAGCTCCTCGTAGGTTATGTGTCTGCTGATAATCTGGTATATACTGCCCCAGTCGGGAAGTCCTCCCACATTGCGGTCGTCGATGAAGCATTCCACCTTCAGCTTGCGGCTATAATGCGGATTCTTATCGTGGTCGCCAGCGTCCTCCTCCGAATCCTCGTCGAAGAAGCCGTTCACCGCGTGGAAGCGCACGCCGCGCTCGCGGCACCAATCGACAGCCTCCTGCAGAAGCTCGCCCTCGCGAACGCTCCACAGGATGAGTTTGTGGCCGTCGTCGATGAGTTTCTTCAGCGTTGCCGTCGCGAAGGGAAGCTCGCGCCCTATTGACGGATAGCGATGCTCCACTATTGTTCCGTCGAAATCTACTGCTATAGTCATAGTCGTGTGTATTAGTTTCTTATATATGAGTTTCTCTTGGCTATAAGCTGAGCTTTTTCCCATCTTTTCCCACTCTCACGCCCTGCTTCGCGCTAACGAAAGGACGCCCTGAGAGGTCGTAGTATCTTTGTCCTCCGTCCGTGGTTGGAAGAAGTGGTTGAGACACCCCTGTCGTCATGAAAATCCTCACACGCTCATAGCCGCTACTGAGTCGCAAGTATGCGCGAAAGGGCGAAAGCGTACTGCCAGCAAGCGCACGCGAGAAAGTCGCGCCATCCGCGCTCAGCATGTATATCTCGCCTGAATCTTCCGTGAGTTTTTGCCCCAGAAGAGTGCCGCAAAAGATGCCGCCGCGATTTTCGACGGAGGAAATCTGATTTTTCTGGGATTTCAATCCAAAATACTCGGACTTCGCTGAATCTTTCTCAGGACGTATCAGGACGGGCTCGCCGGCATATATCTTCTTCGTATGGACAAACGTGGCTTTGTCGCCCTCAACCTCCTTCAAGCGCAGAGCCTCAACCTGCTCAGGCACGTCGGCATCAAAGGGCAGCACCAACGTCTCCCAGCCGCCATCGCCACAAAATTGCCGCTCATACGTCATCTGCCCATCATCAACAGAGACGGGATATGGCAGGAACAACGGCTGAGCGTCGGCGAGCTGCGTTTTCCTCAGCAACTGCCCGCCACAAACGACAAAATCCCACTCCGCAGGCACGCGCTTGCCCTGCGACGCGGAGACATATATGGGAATGTTTGCGTATTCAGGATAATGCGCAAAGGCGCGAGCGTCCAGAGGCAGACGTATCGACGTCATATCCAATGCTCCTACATCGCTGAAGGACAGCGCAGAGAGCTCCTCCGCCGTCCACGTCCCGCTAAGTCGCAACAATCCGTCCGAAAGGGTTGAAGATGGCGACAGCATCGTTGGGTCTTCGTAACGATAAAAATAAAGGTTAATGGCGTCGGCATAACTTTCGGTATAGTGTCCGAAATAAGCTACACCATCATATCCAGAGATGCTAAGATAGCGCGAATCATCATCGTTGCTCCTCAGAGTCAACGTATTATCGTCATGTGCGACCAAAGTCCATGCAGTTCCTTGCTTCGCATCTACAAGCTCAAGGTCTGGCGCATTTTTTGCACCTCCCTTTACCGCGCTACTACCATCCTTTGTCTGAAGGATATGTCCCTTTTCGTTTGCTTTTAATGTCCAAAGCAAAGTTTCCGATACCTCATCACCTACTTTCGACGCCGCAACTCCAGCAAGCTTAACTTTGTCTTTTACAAACTTTTGGCTTAAGAAGTAGAACTCTCCGAAATAATCGTATGCACCTATCATGAGAACGTCGCCTTCGCACACATCGCCCTCCCTCACCAAAATAAAATTATTCGCGGTGAGGTCAGGAGGCACAAGCCCACTTGCAGCAAGGCTTGCCACCATCATGAGCGTGAAGACAATCGTTCTGAACATAGGCATTACTGAATCCTACTCTTCTCCAGCCAGGCGCATAAGATACTGCCCATATTGATTCTTCAGCATAGGCTTTGCTATCTCGCGGAGCTTCTCTGCGGAAATCCATCCCTGTTCGAAGGCGATGGCCTCGAGGCACGCCACCTTTAGGCCTGTGCGTTTCTCCAAAACCTCGATGAAGTTGGAAGCCTCGCTCAGGGAGTCGTGGGTGCCTGTATCAAGCCAAGCGAAGCCCCTGTCGAGAACCTGCACCTGCAGTTCGCCGTCCTGAAGGAAGCGGTCGTTGACGGTGGTTATCTCAAGCTCACCGCGCGCAGAAGGCTTTATCGTCTTCGCCACCTCGACAACCTTGTTGGGATAGAAGTAGAGTCCTACGACGGCATAGTTCGACTTTGGTTCCTTAGGCTTCTCCTCGATGCTGATAGCCCTACCCTGCACATCGAACTCAACAACGCCATATCGCTCGGGGTCGTTGACGCGATAGCCGAAAACTGTTGCATGAGCGTCTTCCTCAGCAGCCCTTACAGCTTCTTCCAGCAATTTTCTGAACCCACTCCCATGAAAGATATTGTCGCCAAGAACAAGCGCGGCGCAGTCGTCGCCGATGAAATCCTCGCCAATGATGAAGGCTTGCGCAAGGCCGTCGGGGCTTGGTTGCTCAGCGTATGAGAGACGTATGCCGTAGTCGGAACCGTCGCCCAAAAGGCGCTGGAAACCTGGTAGGTCCTGCGGCGTAGAGATGAGGAGTATGTCGCGTATTCCCGCACGCATAAGTACCGATATGGGGTAATACACCATCGGCTTGTCGAAGATGGGGATGAGTTGTTTACTTATACCTTTTGTAATGGGATAGAGGCGCGTTCCGCTACCTCCTGCCAAGACGATGCCTTTCATGATGTTTCTTATATTATATAATAATGTGTGGGGCAAAAATACGCTTTTAGTCGCTTATGACAAAAAAAAATGCGGCCGAAGTGCTTTTCTACACTCTGGCCGCACGTTTGCGTATGTATCTCCTTCTTATTTGAAGATGAGAATTCCGAGACTTATCAGAAGTGACGAAATTGAAACCCAAGTGCTTACCTGACGGAAGCTGTTTTCGTTGTAGGTACTCTGGCTGATGCGCACCTGGTTGGGTTCCACGTAGATATAGTCGTTCTGGCGAAGATTATACACGGGAGAATTGAACACGTCCTTAGAACGCAGATCCACGTAGTACGACTGCGTCTCGTTTCCGCTCTGACGCATTACGAGCACGCGGTCGCGACGTGCCTGAATCGTCAAGTCGCCAGCAGCACCAAGAGCCTCAAGCAGCGTCATATTGTCGCGAGTAATTGCTACGCGCCCAGGGTTCTTGACCTCACCCAGAACGGTCACAAACTGGTCGTAGGCAGAAACCGTCACGACAGCGTCGTTAAGGATACCATTGCGGAAGATGTTCTGCACCTTCTGCGCAGCTTCCGAACGCGTGATGCCTGCGATGCGAGTGCGGCCGAGTGAAGGGATGTCCACGTCGCCGTTCTCGTCGATAGTATAGACGCTAACGTATTGGTTGGTTGAGCGCGAAGCAGTTCCAACGGTGTTCTGCGCAAGTGTGAGATTGTAACGTGATGCTATCTCTGGCGTTGCTGCTGAGGAAACCACGATGCTCACACGGTCGCCACACTGAAGTTTCAGCGGCTCAATAACGCGCGTAGGGAGGGATTCGCCAGAGGCTATGTCCTGAAAATAGATTACTTTCTCTGCTGAGTGGCAACCGCAAAGTACAAGTGCTGCGGCAACCAAAATGGGGAGAATTTTCTTCATTTATAGTATGTTTGTTCTATTATTATACAATTATGCGCGGCAAAAATACAACAATAATTTCAAAATGCACCAACATACGAGGCAAACTTTTTCTTTCAACCTGAAAAAACTGGTGTCACTTCACGACAAATTAAGGCAAAAAAAGAGGGCGAAGCCTTATGGCACCGCCCTTCTTTCTTTCAAAATCAAGGATTATTTCTTGCTCGCTTTCTTAGCGGGAACTTTTTTTGGTTCAGCCTTCTTAGCAGGTGATTTCTCGACCTTCTTTGGTTCAGCTTTCTTTGCAGGAGCGGCTTTCTTCGCAGGAGCCTTCTCCTCCTTCTTTGGCTCAGCCTTCTTAGCAGGAGCGGCTTTCTTAGCAGGTGCTTCCTCTACCTTCTTTGGCTCAACTTTCTTAGCAGGGGCAGCTTTCTTTGCGGGAGCGGCTTTCTTAGCGGGAGCTTTCTCCTCCTTCTTTGGTTCAGCCTTCTTTGCAGGGGCGGCCTTCTTCGCAGGGGCTTTAGGAGCAGGTTTTTCTTCCTTCAGAGCCACCTTTTCTTCTAAGCGCGCAACCATACTCTTGAGTTTCTCAATCTCCTTTTCTTTGACTTCGAGTTCGGATTCCTGATTCGTTATGGTTGTAACGAGTGAGTTGATTTCCTCGTTGTCCATATCGGGATACAGGTTGTTGACGCGAGCCGTGAAGTCGCCGAGGATGTTCATGTAGTTTGTGAAAGCATCGTACGGGGAGTCGTAGATACCACGATATCCACCGTAGCTATTAGCCTTCGTGGACATAAAGCGGAGGTTGTTTGAGGCCTGCAGATAGTCGAAATCCTGCTGCAGCTTGCGGTCGCGGATTGCACGCACGCGCTCTGCTATGCTATACAGCTTATCGCATGCTTCGCGCTGCATCTGGTTTCCGAGCCAGGGGGAGAGGTCGCGTTCTTCGTCCACCCACGATGTGGGGTACTCGACGATGAGGTCGCCGCTGGACTTTACCTTCGAACAAATCTCGCTGGGCGTGGAGAAGGTGATGCCGCGCTCCTTGAATTGTGCAGGCAGAGCCTTCATGAACTCCAGAATGTTGGAGCTTAGGGGCTGGAAGATGCCGAGTGCGCAGAGCTCCATGAAGATGTTGATAATCTGGTCCTCCTCTGGCTGTTCAGCAATCCAGTCGGCATAGCGGTCAGCGAAGAGAGGATACTCGCTCCAGTTGGAGTCGTTGAAGCGGAAGGAGATGTCCTCAGAGAGTGCATAGTCGCGAAGCAGGAGCTTCAGTTTCGGATTGCGTGCGCAGTTATACACGAAGTGGGGGCTCTTCCATCCGAGAACGTGCTTTGCACCTTCGGCGAGCATGCCCTTAAAGCCCATAGAAGCTACCATTGCGCCTATCTCGTCGTCGTAGATGAGGCAACTGTTGCGGAACACCTTCGGCGTCTGGCCGAAGAGGGCTTTCACCTTCTTGCACAGGCGGTTGACTTCGTTGCGGAACGTCTCAGGGTCTTTCAGGGATGAGAAGCCGTGACTATAAGGCTCTGCGAGGAACTCTACAGCCCCCGTTTCGTTGAGCTCGCCAAGAAGTTCCAGCACGCGAGGAGCATAGTTCTCAAGAAGGTCTATTGCCGTACCGCTCAGCGAGATGGCGCACTTGAAGTAGCCAGGATTCTTCTTGGCAATGTCGATGAGTGCTTCGAGGGCGGGGATGTAGCTCTTCTCTGCTGTTTCCGTGATGGAGCGCTCGTTCTCGTAGTCGTCGTAGTAGTAGTGGTCCGTGCCGATGTCGAAGAAACGATAGCGCTTCAGGTGGATGTTCTGATGTATTTCAAAATACAAGCAAACTGTTTTCATTGTCTTATCTTCTTTTTATCTGTTTTACCAATTGAGTACACGTTTATAGCTGTTGTATATGCGCTCGCCTACCTTTTCCCATGTAATCTGCTCTACTTCGCGCAGTCCTTCCTCAGCGAGGTAGTTGTGGTAGGCATCGTTTGTGCAGAGTGCATACATGGCGTCGGCCATCGCTGCGATGTCCCAGTAGTCGGTCTTTATGCACTTGTCGAGAATCTCGCCGCATCCGCTCTGCTTGCTTATGATGCTTGGGCATCCGCACTGCATAGCCTCCAGCGGCGCTATGCCGAAGGGCTCGCTGACGGATGGCATCACGAACACGTCGCTATTCTTGTAGCACTCGTAAACCTGCTTTCCGCGCATGAATCCTGGGAAGTGGAAGCGGTCGGCGATGCCTCGCGCCGCTGCAAGCTCAATCATGTCGTTGAGCATGTCGCCAGAACCCGCCATGCAGAAGCGAATGTTGCGCGTGCGCCTCAGTACGAGGGAAGCAGCCTCGACGAAATACTCGGGGCCCTTCTGCATCGTGATACGTCCGAGGAACGTCACCACCTTCTCGTTGGGATTCTTATGTGGCTCAATAGCCTGAATCTCAGGGCTGAGAGGATAGACGGCATTATGCATGGCTATGCACTTTGCGGGGTCTTGGTGATAGTGGTTGATGACCGTCTGGCGTGTAAGTTCGCTTACGCACATGATGCAGTCGGCGTGGTCCATACCGTCTTTTTCGATGCCATACACCGTTGGGTTCACATTTCCGCGCGAGCGATCGAAGTCTGTGGCATGCACGTGAATGACAAGTGGCTTCCCGCTTACGTGCTTGGCATGCACGCCTGCTGGGAATGTGAGCCAGTCGTGAGCATGAATGATGTCGCACTCCTGAGTACGTGCTATGACGCCAGCGATGATGCTGAAGTTGTTGATTTCCTCATGCAGATTTGAGGGGTATCCTCCTGCAAAGTCCAGACATCCGAGGTCGTTGACGCCCTTATAGCTGAAGTCGGCATAGATATTGTCGCGGAAGCGATAATACTGCTCAGGAGAATTGATTGACAGGCGGCTTCTGAGATAATCCTCGTTGACGTCGCGCCATACGACAGGCACCTCGTTCATGGCAACGATATTCAGGAACTTATCCTCCTCGCCACATGGCTTCGGCATGCAGAAAGTGGTCTCGACGCCAGGGATTTTGCTCAAGCCGTGAGTGATGCCGTATGAAGCTACGGCCAGTCCTCCGTATATTTTGGGTGGGAACTCCCATCCGAACATTAGTACTTTCATTATATTCTAAATTATAATGGCCTGTAGGTTACGCTTCGACACATATTATACAAACAGGATGTATTCTGCGCTCAGCTTGCGCTACAGTTTCATGGTATTGTCTATATGTCTTGTTCTTCGTCAAGTTTATACTTCTCAAGCAGATGTACGGCGTTGAGGATTCCGCATACGTTCATCGCGAAGCTGATGGCGCCGCGTCCGCTGAAGCGCGGGTTTCCGTCGAAGAGCTCGGGAATGGTTCCTATGCAGTGGTAGAAGAGCTCTTCCTCGAAGCCTATAAGCTGACGCTCGATAAAGCCCACGCCACTCATCTTATACACGCGTAGGTATGCGTTGAGGTAGAAGCCTGTGAGCCAGGGCCACGCTGTGCCCTGATGGTAGGCGTAGTCGCGCTGCACCTGCGTACCTACGTAGAGCGGGTTGTAGCCTCCGCTCTTTGGCGACAGGCTGCGCATGCCCTTTGGCGTTACGAGCTCGCGCGTGCAGATGTCGAGGACGCCCTTACGCTCCTTCAGCGACAGTGGCGAGAAGTCGAGGGCTATGGCGAAAATCTGGTTGGGGCGCACGCTCCAGTCCATCATCTGCCCATCTACGTAGTCGAGCAGGTAGCCGTGTTCGTTCAGGAACGTGCTCTTGAAGGAGGCAGCAGTCTTCTCCGCGTCCTCGGCGAGGATGTCGGCAGCGTGGTGGTCGGCTTCCGTACCAAACTCGTTGAGCATCTGCTCGTAGAACTTCAAAGCGTTGTACCACAAGGCATTGAACTCTACAATATATCCTGAGCGCGGGATGATGGGACGTCCATTGGCTACGGAGTTCATCCACGTCACGGGCTTGTCCTTTCCGTTGGTGTAGAGCAGGCCGTTCTCATGTACGAATAGGTTGGGATGCTTGCCGCTCTTGATGTATGCCATGATGTCGCGCAGGAGCTGTCCGTATTTCTCCCAACACTGCTTGCGGCTTACATATTTGCCATATTGCTGCAGGCATAGTACGGCCCACAGCAGTACGTCGGGCTGGTCCATCTCGTAAATCTTCACCGTGACGGGCTCGCCGCTGATGAACTGGCGTATGGCTTTCTCCGCAGTCTTCATGTATGCCTCGAACTCCTCCACCTCGCCGATGCACAACGTCAGGCCTGGCATAGCGATGAACGTGTCGCGGCCACGCGGAGCGAACCAGTGGTAGCCAGCCATGATATAGTTCTCGCCGTCGCGCTGATACTTGAACTGGTGGGCGGCGTGCATGAGGCAGTGGTAGAAGCTGTCGAGTGGTAGGCGCGGAGCAATCTCGGCCTCCATCATCTTTTGGAACTTCTTTGGGCTCTCTGGCTGCATGGCAGCTGAGAAGATGACGCTCTCGCCCTTCTTGATGTCGAGTTCGAAATACCCTGGCACGAGCAGGTCCTCGAGTGAGTCGTAGCCACGCTCGCGCTCCTTTGGATATTCCAAGCCCCTGTACCAGTCGGGGTGGTAGTGGAACTCGGCCTTCTTGTTCAGCTGCATGTTCAGGTCGGGATATCCCTTATAGAGGTTCATGCGTATTCCGCCCTCGATGGACTCGTAGCCTGTGTTGGCAGTGCTATTCTCGTGCGTCCACTGGCGAACGCTGCGGAACGCCAGATACGGGCGCAGGCGCAACGTGGTCTTGCTGTGCGCTTCAAGCAATGTGTAGCGTATGTATAGGCGCGAGTCGAAGACGCCGTAGCTGACTTCCTTCTTCAGCACTACGCCGCCAATGCGATACGTCCATGTGGGAACCTTCTCCCATTCAAACGAACTGATGTACTTGTGCCCCTTAGGGCTGTAGTTGTCTCCCTGGTACTTGTGCAGTCCCAAGTTGAATTCCGCACCATGCTGGACGACTGTTTCGTCGAGTGACGAGAGCAGTACGTGGTTCTCGTCGTCAATCTCAGGTACGGGTACGACGAGGAGTCCGTGGTACTTGCGGATGTTGCACCCCACAAGTGTGGTGGAGCAGTAGGCGCCGCTACGACTTGTTATCAGGAATTCCTTGAAGAGGGAATCCTGAAGCTTCGTCATCTGCGTCTTATCAAAACGTAGGTAGGACATGTTATAGATTTTAATGATATTGACTTAAAGTGCCCGAAAGTTAGGAAGAAAAGCTTAATCACAAAAAGTTTTTCAAAAAAAAAGCAGAAAAAGTGCGTTTTTTCTGCTTTTTTAGGCCTCAACGAGGCTATCTATCCAGTTTTCCAGCCATTTTCCAACGTCAACGTCCTGAGGAATCTCTACCCAGCGAATGGGAACCCCACGCCGCTCCATACCACGGAAATACGTCATCTGGCGCTTTGCAAACTGGTGGATGGCTATCTCGAGCTGGCGGAACATTTCCTCAAAGCTCAGTTGCCCAGTCGCGTGGAGGGTTAGGTACTTGTACTCAAGGCCATAGTATATGAGGTCCTCTGGCGGGATGCCTTCTGCAAGCAGGGCTCTCACCTCGTCGAGCATACCGTTGTCGAGACGTTGCCTGAGGCGTGCCGTTATGCGCTGGCGGCGTACCTCGCGGCTGACGCTGAGACCTATGTTCAGGGAGCTGAGCCGTGGGAACGCTCTTTCTGGCATAGGCTCGCGGCGATAGTGTTCCTCGATTTCGATGGCGCGTATGGCACGCTGCGCAGTATCGACGTCTGTCGTATTGTGGAGCTGCTTGTAGCCGCGCAGTATCTCCGTGAGCTCTTCAAGCGTCTTTGAGGCGAGGCGCGCGCGAAGCTCGGGGTTCTGGGGCACCTCGCTCAACCTGTATCCGCGCAGTATGCTTTCAAGATATAGGCCACTGCCGCCGCATACTATCACCTGGCGGCCTCGCCCGCGTATGTCCTCATACGCACGCAGGAAGTCGCGCTGATACTCGTAGATGTTGTACTTGTATCCTGGTTCGCAGATATCCACAAGATGCACAGGCACTTGCCTTCCATCCGACAACTGATACTCGTCGAGGTCCTTGCCCGTACCTATGTCCATACGGCGATACACCTGCCTGGAGTCGGCGGATATTATCTCGCCATCCACCTCCGCGGCAAGTGCCACCGCTGCGGAAGTCTTTCCGCAAGCCGTGGGGCCAAGGATTGTGATGAGGTCGTAGTTGTTCATGTGGTGGTTGTATGCTGAAAAGCGTTAAGGCCATCATTACCTCGCTTTTCTAATCGCACACTGACGTATGCAGAAAAGCGTTAAGGCCATCATTACCTCGCTTTTCTAATCGCACACCAGCCTGCGCTGCACTTCGCGCAGCGGGCTGACGTATGCTGAAAAGCTCAGTGAAGATGCTGCGCATCATTCCCATTCGATAGTCGAAGGGGGCTTGGAGGAGATGTCGTAGCATACGCGGTTGACGCCGCGCACGTTGCGGATGATGCTGTTCGATACTTCTGCGAGGAAGTCGTAGGGGAGGTGCGCCCAGTCGGCAGTCATGGCGTCAGAACTCGTCACGGCTCTGAGTGCTACGGCCTTCTCGTATGTGCGCTCGTCGCCCATGACGCCAACGCTCTGAACGGGAAGCAGTACAACGCCCGCCTGCCATACCTTATTATATAATGTGTCGCCGTCGTCAGCCTTCCACTCGCGCAGTCCGCGTATGAAGATGTCGTCGGCATCCTGCAGGATGCGCACCTTCTCGCGCGTGATGTCGCCAAGTATGCGCACGGCGAGGCCTGGACCTGGGAAGGGGTGGCGCGAAATGAGGTGCTCGGGCATGCCGAGTTGGCGTCCCACACGGCGCACTTCGTCCTTGAAGAGCCATTTCAGTGGTTCGCACAGGCGCAGGTGCATCTCCTCGGGCAGGCCGCCCACGTTGTGGTGGCTCTTGATGGTCTTGCCCGTAATGTTCAGGCTCTCGATGCGGTCGGGGTATATGGTGCCCTGCGCCAGCCAGCGCGCATCTGTAATCTTGCGAGCCTCGGCATCGAACACCTCGATAAAGTCGCGGCCAATGATTTTGCGCTTCTGCTCAGGCTCCGTCACGCCTTCGAGGTCCTTGAAGAACTTCTCCGAGGCATCCACGCCGATGACGTTCAGGCCGAGCCCCTCGTAGTCGCGGAGCACGTCGTGGAACTCGTTTTTGCGCAGCATGCCGTGGTCAACGAATATGCAGGTGAGGTTCCCGCCTATGGCGCGATTCAGCAACACGGCACACACGCTGGAGTCCACGCCCCCCGAAAGTCCGAGGATTACGCGGTCGTTGCCAAGTTGCTCCTTCAGCTCCGCAACGGTGGTCTCGACGAACGATGCTGGCGACCAGTCCTGACGGCTGCCGCAGATGTCGACGGCGAAGTTCCTGAGCAGCTGCATACCGCACACCGTAGAGGCTATGCGACGGAAGCCCTGCGGCAGCGCCGTGATGGTGTCGCCATGACTCATCCACACCTGTGCGCCCGCCTCGATGCCACGCAGCAGGGGACTCTCCGCGTCCACGTCCTGAAGGTTTGCGCGCCCGTATTCGCGACTTCCAGCAGGCTCCACGCGTCCTCCGCCGTGATGCGCCATGTACTGGGCGCCGTAGCATATTCCCAGCACGGGATAGCGCCCACGAATCTCGCTCAGGTCTATCTGGAAAGCCTCAGGGTCATAGACGCTGTATGGCGAGCCGCTCAGGATGACGCCTATTACGCTGGGGTCGTCCTTGGGGAACTTGTTGTAGGGAAGGATTTCACAAAACGTGTCGAGCTCGCGCAGGCGGCGGCCTATGAGCTGCGTGGTTTGCGAGCCAAAGTCGAGGATGATGATTTTCTGCATAGTGGGAAATGTGGGGGGGCTTGTTACTTGTTGAGGTCGGTGTAGGTGATTGTCTTGACGGCGGGAACGGCCGTGCCCAAATCGCCGCGCAGGAAGTGTTCGGTCAGGAATATGTGGCAGTACTTGGAGTAGCCCGAGTCGTAGAGCTTTCTGACCCCGAGGGTGACGTTCGGCTCGCTGGTGTCGCAGCTGAAGGGTACGAAGCTCGTGACGTCGAAGCGCATGACGCCTTCAAGTGCAACGTACTGCCCTCCGTACTGTGAATACTTGTTCGTGTTCGGCAGCACATTGCGCACGAGCACGATGGTGCGCCAGTTGTTGTCTTTCTTCCTGAACTCGTAGTAGCACTCGTCGGCAAAGGACTTGTACTCGGCAGGCACCTCCGTCAGCCTCCACTGGCGGCACAGGTATTCAGTGGACCCGCCCGTGCTGGTGGGCGTATACTCCCTGACGAAGCGCATGTAGCGAATCTTGCTCCCAGGGATGTTGACCTTGCACTCAAGCGACTTCTTGTCCAGGCTCAGGACTTCCATCGTGGACTCATTCTCGGACTTGATAGTGATGAGGTTGCCGCTGAGCGTGTATGGCGCCGTAGTCATCTCTCCGTGCAGGTAGCCATGCACCTTGCCAGCCTCGACGAAGTTCATCAGCTGGGGACTTCCCCCGTACTGGCTCACGGCCCAGTTCTTGTCATAGTCCTCCCACGTCTGATAGGCTCCGCTTTCGGATGTCTTCACCTCCGACACTCTCCACACATAGAGCAAGTCGCCGGGCTTTACCTGTATTTGTTCCTCCTTGCCGCCGCCTTCATCGTCGTCGTCGCCGCCACATGCTACATTGGAAACGGCCACGAGCATCAGCAGCATCACACTTGATATCAACAATAAATATCTTTTCGCATTCACAACACAATATAATTTTATGTTTCGTGGTGCAAATTTAATAAAAAATATTCGACAAATAAAGCCTTAG
>ONWB01000060.1 GCA_900321445.1 uncultured Prevotellaceae bacterium
GACTGTGTACGGCAGGTGCCATCTGCATCGTTGGCATGCCAGGCTTATACTGCCTCATTGGCGTGAGTTTCTTCATGTCGCTGATGTTCCCCACCATCTACGGCATCGCACTTGAGAACGTTGATAGCCGCGACACGTCGCTCGGCGCGGCTTTTCTCGTGATGGCCATCGTAGGCGGAGCCCTGATGCCTCCCCTTCAGGGACACATCATCGACCTGGGCACCATATTCGGCCATCCTGCCGTGAACGCGAGCTTTGTGCTCCCCCTGATATGCTTCTGCATCATTACTATTTATGGGCTTAGAAGCAGAACACGATAAAAATTTTTGAATTTTTTTGTAACTTTTTCCAAGTTCGTCCGTCTTCCCTTTAGAGAGATCTATGAAAGAGATTGATTTTCGCCGAGATCTGCTGCCGCACAAGGACAAGCTCTACCGCCTTGCTCTGCGTATTACGCTACAGCGTCCGGAGGCGGAAGACGTTGTTCAGGAGACGCTCATCAGAGCGTGGGAGCGGCGAGAGGAACTTGGGAACGTAGAATCTGTTGAGGCCTACCTGCTGACTGTTTGCAGGAACCTTGCAATCGACAGGCGCGATAAAAAAGACAACCAAAACGTCTCGCTCGGAGAAGAGGAAATGGAATTTCCCGCATCCGACATCTCGCCACAGGAGAGGCTTGAGTACGAAGAACGCCTGCGGCGTGTGCACGAGCTTTTCAGCAAGTTGCCAGAACGACAGCGCACAGTAATGCAGTTGCGCGACATTGAAGGTCTCAGCTATCGCGAAACCGCCCAGGCAATGGGCATAACAGAGGATGTCGTGCGGGTAACGCTCCATCGAGCACGCGCCGCCATCCGCCAAGCATTTGAAAAAGAAGAATATTATGGATTATAAATTTGTTGAACAACTGCTGGAGAAGTATTTCGCCGCAGAAACATCCCTTGAGGAGGAACGCGTCCTGCGCGACTGCATGACGCTGCCAGGCTTGCCGCAGCATCTTGCACGCTATGCCGACCTGTTCCTTTACGAGGATGCTCAGGCTGACGAACATCTTGGCGACGACTTCGACCAGAAGGTGATTGCAGCAGCAGGCATACAACAGCCCACGCAGCTGACGGTGCATGCCCGCCGCACTTCCATCCTGCGTAGCCTTCGACCGCTTTGGCAGGCAGCAGCCGTTGTTGCCATCGTTGCCTTACTCGGCATTGGCGCAGGCCGTTCATTCAGCGAAATGGACGACGACGCAACACAAGCGGGCGGCAGTGTCGTTGCAGAGCAGCAGACCGTAGTCCCCAATGCTGTGCAGACGGCATCGGTAGATACGATACCCGCAAATATGTGAACATTGTCATACAAAATAAATATCAGGTAAATAAAACAACCATATTGCTAAGTTAAAACCCAAAGTTAGGGAGAAGCTCAGTGGAGTTTCTCCCTAACTTTTTTATGTTTCGTGTAGAAAACAGCGACTTTCATCAAGAGTTTCAGATTTTTATGGCGGTAAATCTTTGCCGCATCATATTCTTTTCTTAGTTTTGTGGCGGCAATTCATTGGATCTCGGTAGCGACCGCCAGCCTTGCTGGACAGCTATGCGGAGGCTGGTGGAAAAAAACGAAGCGAAAAATACCATCTGATATCAATGAGGATTAAAATCTGCAAACCATTGTCCATATACGAGATAGGACAAAGGGAAAACCAAGAAGATTCTCTGTGGCCATCGGCAGAAGCTCTTACGGAAGACGCTTCCTTGTTTATCCTGTGCGACGGCATGGGAGGGCACGAGCGTGGAGAGGTGGCGTCGCAGACGGTATGCCGAGAGATGTCGGAGTATATAACGGCTCATGTACACGAGGGAGATGTCGTCGCCGACGAAATGTTTGTGGCAGCCCTTGATGCTGCATACACAGCCCTTGACAAGCTTGACGATGATGCGGCCAAAAAGATGGGATGCACGCTGACTTTCCTATGCCTACACAAGGGCGGGTGTCTGATGGCGCACATTGGCGACAGCCGCATATACCACATACGTCCGCAGACGAAGGAGATTCTGTACTGCTCGCGCGACCATAGTCTCGTACAGGAGTTGTACCAGATGGGAGAGATAACATACGAGCAAATGCGCGTACACCCGCGCAGGAATGTTATAATGCGTGCAGTCCAGCCTGGCAAGGATTACAGGATGAAAGCCGACATCGCGCATACTACCGACATCAAGCCTGGTGACTATTTCTATCTCTGTTCCGACGGCATGCTTGAGCAGATGGAGGACGAGGAGTTGTTGGACGTGTTCTGCGCAAACGCCAGCGACGACGCGCTTCGCAGCAAGCTGAAGAACGATACTGCCTACAACAAGGACAACCATACGGCGTTCATCATACGCGTTGAGGATGTTATTGCAGAAGAAGGCGACAACCTCTATCCCAACGACGAAGCCACGTCGCGCAGCAATGCCATTGTGATACGTCGCGAGATGGAAAAGCGCGAGGCTCTGCGTGCGGCTGCCGTAGGAACAATGCCGCAACCCACGCAAGCTCAGCCAGAACCTTCTCCCGCCCAGGCGCCTGCGCTACAAAGGAATCGTGCCTTTGCGATGTGGATATGGGGCATTGTCGCGATGATAGCCATTGTGGCTCTGGTGTTCTTATTAGTGTACTAACCCAAAACCATACACAATGAAAAAGATTCTAAAAACCCGCTTGGCCACATTCGTTGGCCTCATGATTGCAATGGTTGCCTTTGCCATACCTGCAGAGGCGCAGATTGGCAAGGTTACTGGACCTTCGAAGAAGACGCAGTTAAATGGTACCCCGCGTCAGACGACAAGGTCGCAAACAAAGCCGCTCACTAATCGCAATCGTCGTCCCGCAACAGCGAATAATGCTGATGCAAACCGCTCTGCGGAGGAACTCTACGAAATCGGCGAGGACTACTACTTTGGTCGTAACGGCAAGTCGGAAGACCGCGCAAAAGCGTTCCAGTATTACAAGAAAGCCGCTGACAAGGGTAGTGCGACAGGTATGCGCGACTGCGGTTTCTGCCTGCTCAACGGTATAGGAGTGAAGGAAAACACCACAGAGGCTATACGCTGGTACAAGAAGGCCGCCGACAAGGGTGATGATGTTGCCTGCGACCTTCTCGGCGACATCTATCGCAATGGTACAGGTGTAGATGAGGACTATAGCGAGGCTGCACGCTGGTATCGCAAGGGTGCCGACCGTGGTAATTCATCTTCGCAGACGTCGCTGGGATTGTTCTATTTCTTCGGCTATGGCGTGACGCAGGACTACAGCACCGCACGCTACTGGTTCGAAAAAGCTGCAGCACAAGGCGAATACGTCGCCAACAACAACTTAGGATATATGTACCATAAAGGTGAGGGTGTAGAGGCCGACATCCACAAGGCTGCATACTACTACCAGCAGGGCGTAGATTACGGTTCTGACCCCGAAGACCTAAACGAGTTCCGCGAGACGCTGGACGCATCCGACATCTACGATATTGGCGACCTCTTCTACTATGGGAATGAAGGCTTCGAACAAAGTTACGAAAATGCCGTTGACTGGTACAAGGTGGCAGCAGAAAAGGACTATCGTCCCGCACAGTGCGACCTCGGCCTGATGTATCGCCTCGGACGTGGCGTAGAGCAGGATTACGACACGGCACTGACGTGGTATCGCAAGGCCGCAAATCAGGGAAGTGCAGTTGGCCAGTACAACGTGGGCTTTTTCTACTACAAGGGATGGGGCGTGGACCAGAACTACAGTCAGGCTCTCTATTGGACGCGCAAAGCCGCTGACCAGGATTACGACGCTGCGCAAAACCTCCTCGGACTAATGTACGAGTTCGGCAATGGCGTAACACAAAGCTACACGGAGGCCGTTTCGTGGTATCGCAAGGCTGCAGACCAAGGCCTCGCCAGCGCGCAGTATAACATCGGCGACTGCTATGAGCAGGGCAATGGCGTGAAGAAGGACCTTCAGACAGCTATCTATTGGTATAAGAAGGCTGCTTCTCAGGACAACGATGCCGCTAAGGATGCCCTCGTCCGTTTGAATGTATCATGGGAATAAAGGAATAATACTATGTCAGAAGAGAATTTCGCAAACAGCCAACAGCCTCCTGTGGTTCCTGGCGCACCTGTGCCACCTGTGCCCGCAAAGCCAGTGGAACCACCCGTATTGCAGCCTGCAGGTACCTACGATAGTGCCACGCAGGTGACGCCACAAAGCGCACAGCCCGACGTGCCAAGCGCCGAAGCTCCCTCATTGCCAAAGACCGTCGATGGCGGCATCGTATTGGGCGCAGCGCCAAGCGAGCCCATGCCGCAGCAGTCAAGCATCTCAGAACCGCCAGCATCGCAGGTACCCATGCAGACGCAACCTTCGCCCGCACCACAGGCGCCGAAGAAAAAGTCCAATAGTGCCGCGCTCTATGGCATCATAGCTGGTGTGGTGTGTGCCTTGATAGCGATAGGCGTTATCTATTTCTTCATGAATCAGAAGCCTAAGGACGCAGCTGCCGACAACAAGGCGACACCCGCCGTCGTTGACACCACTGCCACTAAAGTTGCGTCAGCTCCTGCCGCAAACACTGTGACGGAGAAGGAGATGAGGAACAACACCCTTGGCAAGTACCGCTACACAGGTCCCGTTGACGACGAAGGGCAGCCCAATGGCGTAGGCGAGGCTGTGTTCATCAAGAACGATGGCAGCCCTGATGGTCGCAGCTACAAAGGTCCCTTCGCGCATGGTACCCTTGAGGGCGCAGATGCCGAGTTCAAGCTCGACGGCGACGTGTTTAAGGGCTCTCTAAAGGCAAACATGTTTGACACAGGCACCTATACGAAGGACGACGGCACCTACTTCACGGGTGACTTCGTGGGTGGAAATCCCAGCAGCGGAAAGTGGTACGATGCCAGCGGCAAAGTGCTTCAGGAACTGTAATCGTAAATGCCCTGCAATCAGCACAAATAAACCCCTCCCACCTCTTTTGGGAGGGGTTTTTCGTTAAACTATAGACATAAACCTGTCAGAATCTTGCACTTCTTGCACCCAGCACTCATTATCAGGGAGTTAGCCCTCATAATCTTGCACCCTATCTTGCACCCATCTTGCACCCAGTCGCGTGTTGGATTTGGGTGTAATGCGCTGGCTTTTAGGACGCTACGCTTAAAATATCTAAAAATTCGAAAAAAGATGAAAAGCTTAATTTATTCGTGAAATTCGTGTTTGAAAAAATATCTGTGAAATCTGTGATATCTGTGTGATAGAACCATGTCTGCGCGCCTTCATTTGTGTGATTCGTGCGATTCGTGTTCGAAAAAATTTCTGTGTGACATAAAAACATGCCCTATCCGTGTGACGAAGTCCGAGAATTTTCCATCAAAATACGAGAATCTTTCATCAAGATGCGAGTATTTTCAATCGAGAAGGGAGAAGGATGGTTTTTCAAGCCTTCTGGAATATTCTTGAAGCGTTGAGGATGCGTTTTCGAGCGTCCGCGATTCCACGAGGACGCAGGAAGATGATGTGCGAAACATCCAAGTCGGGACGTTTTTTAGAAATCTCTGGTGCACGCGAGTGCGCGGACTATCAAGCAACCATCGGCGCAGGCGACCAGAGTCTTTGATAGTCAGCTCGCTATATCCCGAATTCTATTCGCTGAACTTGCGTTAAGGGGTGTGTGCAATAGGCTACTTTTATATTTTTTCTACGTGTGCGCGAAAAAAGTTGTGTCAGATGTTTTGAGTATCAAATTATCATTATATATTTGCAGCGGAAAGGTGTGCCCCCCTCTGAAAAGACATAGGGCAGCACCTTTGACAAACACGAAAACACTTAAATTCACTTAATTATTAACCAAATTCACAAAACGCAATGAGAAAATTGACTTCTCTGTTGTTGCTGTTCCTTTGCGGGATGGCAACATCATGGGCCGACTACGAAGTCGGTAAGTTGCTCACTGCTGCAGAGGTGAATGCCGGCGTCGAGCAGGTTTGCCTGTTCATCAACCAAGACCAAGGTATTCATTTCTACATTACAGGTGAAGGTACGGGTTCCGACGACTTTGTCACGACGGACAAGACTTGCGTCTTCGACTTCGTGAAGATTCCTGGGGGCGTTGCTCTTCGCAATTGTAATGGGCAGTTTGTGGTCAACCAAATGGGGGCGTTTGCTCTGTCATCAGACCAGAGCCAGGCTGCCATTTTCAGAGCCACTCAGCGCGAGGATGGCGTGGGAAACGTTGTTGCCCCGTCATCAGAGACTGTTATGCTGACAGATCAGGGTTACAGCCAAAACCTGAACTCTATCAACATCAGCGGCAGCCGCAGGAACACGCTGACATTTAACGGTGGTACAGGCGTTTGGACATGCTTCCGCGTTTACAAGGTAAACGAGGCTGCAGGTGCCCCCACTGTGAAGAGTTTCACCATGAACTGCGCACGCGGTTATGTAGCCGGCGACGGTAGTGCCCTCAAGGGTGTTACTGATGCCAGCGAGGCCAGCGTATTCGCTCTGGTTCCCTATGGTGAGACGACGTATCTCTACGACGTGACGAACAAGGCGTTCGCCATAGGTTCCGTAGATGACCAAAGCGCACTCCCCACGGCTGGTGAAACGACTGTTACGCGCGAAAGTGCTACAGACTTCTCCCGCATTATCACAGGTGTATCTTTTGGTGAGACAGGTGTCGCAAGCTATCCTACTTACCTCTACGACAAGTGGGGTAACTACCTGAACATGGACGGCGCGAAGCGTGTGTACTTCAACACGTGGACGGACTTCGAAGGCGGCGCAGGTGGCAATACCTATGTAATCAACGAAGTTGCAGACTTTGACGCAACAGAAGCAGTTGCTGCGCTTGACGCATTCTTCAACCCCTCCGCTACGTACAAGATTGTTGTCGTAGATTCCGAGACGGAACAGGAGTTCACCGTTGCTGAAGGCATTGCTGCAGCCATCGGTGATGTTATCTCCGACATGCCCGACAACCTGAAGAGAGATTACTGCAACTATACGGTGGCAGAGCCTCTTACGGTACAGGCTGGTAGCGACAACACGCTCTTTGTCGAGGCAGACTACGAAGGTCTTCCCTTTGAGGCTGGAAAGTGGTACTACATGACTGTCCGCAGCGCTTATGCTGTTGCTGGCGAAGGCACCATTACTTGCCAGGCCGCAATGCCTGACGCAAGCAACGACGCTGCTGCATGGAGCTTTTCTGGAAATCCATACACGGGTATCGCAGTCAAGAACCGCAGCACAGGCGACGGATACACTATCGGCTATGATGCTGTAGTTGTGGCAAAGCCAGGTGCAGACCTCTACATGAAGTCTGGCGACACGCGCTGGATTATCTCCCAGAATACTGGCGGCTTCGTCCTCCGCATTCCCGAGAACCAGAGCATCTACCTCCACAACCGCAATCCCAAGCTGAGCACATGCTCCGTAAGTGAGTGGGCAGGTGTACACAACGACGCTGGTTCCACGATTGCTCTTGTGGAAATACCCGAACCCATCGACCCGAGCATGTACACGACTCCCGTTGACGCTACCATCGACATGACGACTGGTACGTTCACAGAGTACAATGGTGCAACCCTCGAGGAGAGCCTGCTCGCAAAGCGCTGGGTAAGCAATGAGTCGCCGAAGATTGACTTCTATTGCACAGGTGGTAACAACATGGTTGGCGGTAGCCTCATCTTCAATGGCCACGACGCTGGTAACAACATCGGCATCTTCGCAGGTAAGACGTACCAGATTACGGCTGAGAAGGGCTACGTCATCAGTGGTTACACCATCACGGGCGTGAACATGGACAACGCAAGCTCCACCATCACGGCAGGCAGCCAGTCCCACGAGTTCACAACAGAGGAGAGCACCTTCGACGTAAAGCTCGACGCACTCGCTTACTCGACATCCTTCGACGTGACGGGTACTCAGTTCCTGAAGCTGAGCTCATTCGTCGTTCACCTCATGAAGGCTGGTTCCGAGGAGCCCGTCGCCGAGACGTTCAAGGAAGGCTACTACAACCTCTTCAACTATGCTACCGACAAGATTCTTGGTGTTGACGACTGCAACATGAACACCGTTGAGATGCCGACCGAGTACGAAGCTACATGGACGGCTATCGAGGACAATGGTGACGGCACGTTCAAGGTAAGCCTTCCTGTGAAGACTACCTCGGGTCAGCACTACATGCACATCGGCAGCGGCAACCGTTGGAGCAACGGCGATGCTACAGCCATCACGTTCTACGAGGTTGCCGATCCCGCAGCCGAAACGACTGTCGCTACGGCTGTTGAAAGCATTGACCTCGGCAAGACTTACCTCATGGTAGGTGTACGCAGCGGCGTCTCTGGCGCTCTGACGAACGTCCTCTACAAGGCAGGCGAGGGCAACGACCAGCGCATGGAAAGCGTAGTCGTAGAACCCGCAGAGGGTGTCATCACGATGGCACGCAATGCAGCTGCTATGTGGACTGCAGGCGCACTCGCTGAGACAACTGAGACGAAGGGCCTGAAGAACGCTCCCGTTCTCTTCCGCAACAACGACGACAACAAGTTCCTCTCCGCTTCCAACCCGCAGCCCGAGACACAGGAATTCGCCACGTTTGCTCCTACTGTTGCAGCAGGCGTTCCTGACCAGCTCTCAAGCTACATTACCAGCGAGGAAGGTACGTTCTACGTTAAGCTTCTGAAGGACGGTCGCTACGCATACTGCGGCAGCAACGGTCGCTTCTCCGCTAACACAACAGCAAATCCCCTCCAGCTCTTCAAGGTTGCTAACCCCTATGCTGAGACATTCGAGGCTACTAAGGTTGACGCATTCGAGGTTTCCGGCTCTGCATGGTATCTCGTAGTAGGTACTAAGAACGACGCTACTTACGCCCTCTCATCTACGATGTACCAGGAAGGCGACAAGTCGAACCAGCGCATGGAAGGCACGGCTGTCACCATTGCCGAGGGCAAGATCAGCGTTGCCGCCAACGAAGCCCTGCTCTGGCGCTTCATCCCCAGCGTAGTTGAGATTCCGTCATTCGACGCTCCATTCGAGCCCACAGTTGAACCTGTTGGTCCCGTAGATCCCGAAACAGGCATCGAAGGTACGTTCCACGCTACTAATCGTGTGAAGAGCATCGAGGTAGGCAAGGAGTACATGATCTACAACACGGCTTGGGCTACTGGCGAGTACGCTCTCCGCTATGGCTTCGTTTACGACAATTCTAAGATTGCCATCAATGGTCTCACAGTTCCCGAAGAGTTCGAGACAGACAACAAGGCATATCTCTGGAAGTTCGAAGATGCAGGCGAAGGCAAGTACTACATCAAGAACGTCGCTACAGGTCTCTATGCAGGCACAGAAACAACGATGGGCGAGACGAAGGTTGCCTTCACAATCGCCGACTTCGTTGATTGCCCGTCAAAGGGTGGCGCAGGTAGCCGTTCCGTTGCTGGCGAACGTGTTGACGTTGCCGATATCACCGCAGAGGATGCAGTTGTTTACATCTTCAATGGTGAAAAGTACTGGAATGGTAACAACTATTACAATGCTGGTGAAAACGGCTTTGTAACGTACGAAAAGGCTCACGCTTATGCAATCTACGAAGCTGAGGAAGTTAAGGTTGTCAACAACGTAGAGGTAACCTTCCACGTAATCGACGAAGCCGAGAAGGAAGTTGCTACCTTCAAGGCCGAATATCCCGAAGGCACCGTTATCACGGAACTTCCCGACGAGTACAAGAAGGACTTCTGCGACTATGTAGCTGCTGAGCCCCTCACGGTAAGCGCTGACGAGGCTGACTTCTTCTGCGAGGTATCCTACAACCTGCCCTTCATCGAAGGTCAGAACTACTATCTCCAGCAGAATGGCAAGTACGTTTACTTCGATACAAATCGTAACGTATGCTATCTGGCTGAGGTTGACAACGGCGACTTCACATCTCGTCCGATGACTCTCGAAGAGATCGAGGCTTCTGAGGACAAGGTCGTTTACCAGTGGCAGATCAGTGGTAATCCCTATGATGGTTATAAGCTCTACAACGTAGGCATGAGCAATTACGTGGACGTACGTCCCAGCGGCTATTGCGTAATGGCAGCTGAAGGTTATGTTCTTGACCTCGCAACTCGTGGTGCAGGCTTCTCCTTCACTTGCGACAAGGGTACCATCATCGATTACTACGGCAACTTTGCCGCTATCGCAAACGAGTCTCAGATTACTGACGAAAACGCTACTATCACGTTCGTCGAAGTTCCTGAGGTTCTCCCGACATTCGAAAAGGTTATCAACCTGACAACGGGTGAATTTACAGTTTCCAACCCCAACAAGACATGGGCTGCTAAGTGGGAAAGCAACGACGGCGAACCCGCAATCTCTCTCACGACATCTGCTAACAACATGGCAGGTAATAGCGATGCTACCGTTCTTGCTGGCGAAGGTCTGAAGATCTTCACTGGTCAGGGTGGTACATGCACTTACACTATTGATGTTGAAACTGGTTTCGGTATCGTTGGCTACACAGTTCGTGGTAATGCTTACAGCGACGACATCATCGCAACTGACGTTGCTTCTTCCGCAACTCAGACATTTACGAACGCAGCTGAAGTACAGGAATTCACAGTAACAATGGATCCTGCTTCCTCCGCAGCATTCACGATTGGTAATACGGCACGTAGGTTCTTGAACGCAGTTATCACCGTTCAGGTTGCTAAGCTCCCGACAGAGGATGTAACCTTCTCTATCTACGATGAG
>ONWB01000106.1 GCA_900321445.1 uncultured Prevotellaceae bacterium
TTTTGTGTCTGCGACATTTCTGTTGTGCAAGAAATATGTACAATAAAATGAATTTTGTCGCTTTGCAAGCAAAATCCCACTAAACCCTATAGGTTGCGGCTTTGAGGAATATTAAAAAACACATACACTACCTACACTACTGCAAGACTAATTGATTATTAGCTTATTAGCAGTGTAGGTATAGTGTAGGTAGTGTAGGTCTACGCCATTTTTTCGCTTTTTTGCGGCAAATTTTGCTCTCAAAACGCGAAAAAGAGGGTGGAATTTGTACTTTTGCGTTTGATAATGGTATAAACTTTGAACGTTTTTACACAACAACGATATGGTTCCCCTACCCTTTCACCCCTTGCAAGACTTCTGCTTCTGTCCGCATTGTGGATCGAAACGCTTTCTCGACAACGACGAACGTTCGCGCCGCTGTGCCGACTGCGGCTTCACATACTATGCCAACGCGTCGGCAGCAACCGTTGCCGTCATCATCAACGCACGCGGCGAGATGCTGGTGGCGCGCCGCGCAAAGGAACCCGCCAAAGGAACCCTCGACCTACCGGGTGGCTTCATCGACCCAGGCGAAACGGCAGAAGAAGGGATGCGACGCGAAGTGCTTGAGGAAACGGGCGCGGACTGTATTGTGCACGAGCTGCTTTTCACGCTACCAAACACGTATCCCTTCAGTGGGCACGTTGTGCATACCTGCGACTTGTTCTTCCGCGTGGAGATAGCCGAAGATGCTGTACTCCGTGCCGCTGACGATGCCGCAGAACTCTTCTGGCTCCCGCTTAGCGAAGTGCGCCCCGAACTCTTCGGCCTAAAGTCTATCAGCGAAGGCGTAGCCTACATTTTGAATGTCACACAGAAATCACAGAAAACACAGAAAAAAAGCAGAGACGCATAAGCTACTGTAAAAAGATATGACAATAAACGAGACAACATACGAAGTAAGAGGCGCTATTTACGATGTTTATCACGCCCTTGGCCCTGGACTCTTAGAGTCTGTATATGAAGAAGCCCTCGCTTTCGAACTTGAACAACGCGGACTTTCCGTACGACGACAGCAGCAAGTCCCCATCATTTACAAAGGTAATCTGCTGAAAACTGAATTGCGCATAGATCTTCTTGTTGAAGAACAAGTAATTGTAGAACTTAAATCAGTTGAAGAAATGAAAAAGCTCTTTTCCAAACAGCTTCTAACATATCTGCGACTGATGGACAAGCGAGTCGGCTTGCTTGTCAATTTCAATACTGATGACATACTCTCGGCTATTACGCGAATCGCGAATTAGCATTATGTTGCACACAACCAACGGAGCTGTTCTTACAGGGTACAAGCGCGAAATAAGCTTCCGTGTGTTATCACGCCTTGCTTATCGTACCCAAGCCTACGTGTATGAAAAAGCTCGGAACCTTGATTTTCTGTGAGTTCTGTGGGTTCTGTGTGAAATAACCGTGTGCGCTCAAATAAAGGTTTCTGTGCGAAACGAGGAGAAACGACGAAAGGGGTTTCTCGGTTTTTATTTTATAGTCGAACGGATATTGTTGCAATGATGCGGTGGGTGCCGTCGGCGAGGGTGGCGGCGAACCATTGTTCCGTGCCGCCTTCGGCGATGGAGAGGCGTTTGCGGAGGTCGCGGACGGAAGCGGGGAAGCCGCGGACGGTAAGTCCTGCAGCGCGGGTGCCATCCTTGAAGCGGGCGAGTTCGGCGCGGGCAAAACTGGAATGGCGCAGGACGCGATATGTGCGCCCAGGGAAATTGCGGACGAGTGCAGAGGAAACGTATAGGTGGCTCTGCGCAGAAAGTTTCTTCAACCCAAATCTTACGGCAACAAGGCGGAACGCACCAGCACTAAGCACGGCAGGCGCGGGCTCGTAGAGGTATTCGGCATCGTCGAGGCATGATGCATACTCAGGACATGCTGCGGCTTCCTCCTCGCGCGTAAAAGAGAATAGGGCGTCGTCGGTACGGCAGACGATGCGCGTAGAAGTGGAGGCGTCGCGGGAGAGCACAAGCAGCAACTCGCGACATTCGCCGCCGCTCTCGACGAAGTGAGCCTCAGCGACGCAGCCAAGTTGGCGCTCCGCGAGCGTAAGGTCGAAGAGGGGCGAGAGTTTTAGCATCACATGGGGCGCGAGGGCAAGCAGGCGCGGCAGGATGACGCTAACGTCGGGCGTGCAGTCGGCAAGGGCAACGGTTTTCCTGCCAGCGGCATCGCGGCGCGCGGGGTCGAGGTAGAGGAGTGAGAACTCTGCCCCCTGAAGCCGCAACCATTCTTCGGCTTCCATATCGACGACCTTTGCACTATCAAGCCCAAGGAGCGGGAAGTTGTGACGCGCAAGCTGCACAAGTTCGGTATTGTGCTCAACATAAACCGAACTGCGGAACAGGGGAGCAAGAAACGAGAAATCGACGCCGAGGCCGCCCGTGAGGTCTGCGAAGTCCACGCGGTTCGCGCAGATGCGCTCTGCCACAGAGGCCTTGTAGCGCGCAGCAGGTTCTCCCGAACATTGTTCAAGGGATATGCGCGCAGGATACTGGAGACGCTCCTGCGCAGCCCACGTCGGCACCTTTGTGCGCAGACGCTGCCAGCCCTCTATCTGCCGAAGGACATAGCGGGCATCGATATCGCTGCGCTTAGAAAGCGCAAAAGCGAGCTTGTCAAGGGGCTCGCTTTTGTGTGATTGTATAAATTCGTCGGCGTTCACGTTATTTTATAACTCGAAAATTAACTCGTCTTGCCTTTTTGCGCCCCAGCCACGAAAGACTCTCTCCTTTCGGGCTGACGTGCGCAGCAAGACTCATTGAATTCTCGTTATTTTATAACTCGAAAGTTAACTCTGCCTGCCTTTTTGCGCCCCAGCCACGAAAGACTTGCTCCTTTCGGGCTGACGTGCGCAGCAAGACTCATTGAATTCTCGTTATTTTATAACTCGAAAGTTGGCTTTTGCCTCGGAGCGCGTGCGGAAGTTGAAGTGCCACCATTCTGTGCGCAGGGGCTTGTATCCTCCCGCCGCCATAGCGCGGCGCAGGAGCTTGCGGTTTGCGATGACAGTTTCTGAGAGTTCGCTGCCTTCGCGCTCCTCGGCGGCCATTCCTGAGGCCTCCTCGAAAGTTCCGAACGCCGTCCCCATATCGAGCTGCTCGCCTGTCTCCACGTCCACAAGCGTAACGTCAACGGCGAGCCCGTAGTTGTGCTGGTCGCCACCGCTACGCGGATCGCTGATATAAATGTTCTGCTGGGTTCCCACTACCTTAGCATATAGTTGTCCCTGCACCTTCATCGGGCGTGCTGCGTCGAGGACGAGCAGGCTGAGGTTCGGATGTGTGCGCTTCAGGGTAGCCTGTGCCTTTTTCAGGGCGAGTGCAGCCTGCGGATGCAGGTATGCTGTTTGGAGGTCGGTATAGAAACGTGTGGAGAAGAGCCCTTGCGGTTCGCTGAGCATGAGGCGCACCTGCACGTCGGGACAAACGTCTGCCAAGCATACGAGTCCTGCGTCTATCATTTGCTGGGCCGTTGTCTGCCCTTGTTGCTGTGCGCGCGATGTCAGCGCCGTAAGTGCGAGCGCCAGTATGAGGATTTTTTTCATTTGCTAATTTTGTTTATTTCGACGCGTCCATTTCTTCGCGCGTGTAATCGACGATGTTGTAGAACTTGCTCCAGGTCTTGTCGAGGCGGTATGCGTCGATGCTGTGCGGGAATACGTGCAGTACTCCGCCGCGCAGTATGTCCTTGGAGAAGGAGTTCTTCTTCATCTTTGCGGGGAAAGTGGACGAGGCGTATATGTCGCGGAGGTTTGAGCAGCCCGCGAAAGCTTTTGCGCCTATTGCCTTCACCGAAGGCGGGAGGTTGAGGCGCTCGATAGTGCTGCAGTTGCAGAAGGCGTCGCCGTCTATCGCCTGCACAGATGCCGGAAGCTCTACCGCTGCCAACGACGAGCATCCGCGGAAGGCTGCCGAGGGCACGACCTTCAGGCTCTTAGGCAGATGTATGCGCGTCATTGCGCTGCAATCCTCGAAGACGGCATTGCCGAGGGCTGTCAGTCCGT
The DNA here is from genome assembly GCA_900321445.1 of uncultured Prevotellaceae bacterium. GTDB lineage: Bacteria > Bacteroidota > Bacteroidia > Bacteroidales > Bacteroidaceae > Alloprevotella. The sequence goes on from ONWB01000106.1 coordinate 4,043, forward strand.
CGGGGAGGTCGGCTTCCTGAAGCGAGCTGCATCCCCTGAACGCGCGGTTGTCGATGCGTCCGATGGAGGCGGGGAAGCGCACGAAGCGCAGGCTGCGGCAGTTTTCGAACACGCTGTCCTCTATCTTCGTGAGGCTTGCGGGCAGGTCGATAGCGCTGAGATTCTGGCAGTTCCAGAAGGCTCCGTCCTCGATAACCCTTACCATCGGCAGCACGATGTCCGTCAGCGCGCTGCAATCCGCGAAGGCGCCTTCACGAATGGCGGTCACGGTCTGCGGCAGCGTCACGTCCTTCAAACTGCGGCACGCTTGGAATGTCTCCTCGGGCACTTCTGCAATCATCGGGAGCACGATGCTCTCGAGAGACGTGCACCCACGGAACACGCCCTCCCCCATCTTGCGCAGATGCGTGGGGAGTTCGATGTCGGTGAGGCTTATGCAGTTGAAAAACAGCGCGTCGGAGATTTCCTGCAACGTACTGGGAAGTTCTACGGAGCGCAGACTTGCACAAGCGGCAAACGCTCTCGCGCCGATGCGCTCCACCGTCGATGGAATGACGACGGACGTCAGCGCAGCCTGTCCCTGAAATGCCGCCGACGCAATCTCGACGACGATGTATCGCAGGGAGTCGATGACGATAGTGTCGGGGATGACGATATCGCCGCGTGCGGGCTGGCTGGGCTTCAGGAGCACAGCCGTCAGCTCCTTCTCGTTAGTTTTGAAGGAGTAGCCCTCGTGAGTAATCTTACGAGCAGAGATGCTCGCGACCACAAGCGCGGCCGCGAGCAATAAAAGGTATCTTTTCACTGTCTGACCGAGAATTGTTTTCAGGCTACTACTTCTCGATGTCGTTCAGCGTGCCGTCTGCGGGAACCGTGTACTCGAAGTGTATCTTGTTGAGCACTACGTTGGGATCGTAGTCAGCAGTAGACAGGTTTGTCTGCGGTGTGCCTTCGATGGTGAGGGACTTCTTGCGAAGCTGCTTGCCTGTGCTGTTAAAAACAGACACGGTAACCTTCGGGCTGTAGGCGAGGTTGATGCTTGCGGGCAGTTCCTTGCCAGACTTCAACGCGAAGTTGAACTTATACTTAAACGTCACGGGGAGCTTCGTGCTTGAGCCTCTCTTCAGAGTCCACTTGTTTGTCGTGAGCTGCTCCGTCATAGCCTTTTCCTTCAAGCCTGTGTACTCGACGTCGATGTCGTAGTATTTCACGATGTCGTCGGAAAGGGTTACGTTGTACTCGATTTCAGCATAAGCTGCCTTCTTTGCTTCGCTGTCGTCGTCGTCACCGCCACAGGCTGCGAGACTTACGGTTGCCACAAGGCCGAGAGCCACGGCTACCATGATGGAAAAATACTTCTTCATGTGTTTTTTGTTTTTAAGTTTACAGTTTGTACGAATTTCGGCTGCGAAGATAAGAAAAAAATCCGTTACACGCGTATTCTTATAGGTTTTTTAACCATCCGCAGCGTAGCTGACGACAAGAAGGAGGCTCAAAACACACACACGCGTCGCACCTTGTAGGACACGTAATGCGTTGAAACGGACACGCTAAAGGCGCCTCGTTCATAAACCACAAGCGTGGGACGAATAAACCACAGACGTGGGATGAATAAACCACGCTTGTGGGATAATCAAACCACAGACGTGGGATATGGACGAGAAGCCTCGCGGAGGCATACTTTGTACCTTCATGCCGCGCACTTGGAGCCTTCGGAGAGTGCATTTTCTTGCATCTTTTACTCAAAAGTCCTAACTTTGCGGCATGAACGGCGCAGAAGGACATAGGACATACCCGCTCACCGACGCACAGCGTGGGGTCGTGATGGCAATCGTTGCCGACCCCGCGAGCACGGCCTACAACCTGCCTTGCGAAATCGCCCTGCCCGACGTGGATATCCCGCGCCTGGAGCAAGCCCTGCGCACCATCGTTGCCGAGCGCCCCGCCCTGCGCACACGCTTCTGCGAGACGGCGGCGGGCGACTTCGTACAGTATGCGTCGGCGGACGCGAGCGTCGAGATTCCGCGCCGCAGCATGAGCGAGGAGGAGGCACGCCAGTATGCCGAGCGCCACTTTGCGCGGCCGTTCCACCTGTTCTCCGACGAACCCCTGTGCCGCTTCGAGATTATTCAGACGCCAGAAGCCACGCACTTGCTTGCCGACGTCTCGCACGCCATTGCCGACGGCCTGACGCTCGCCCGCTGGCTTCTGCAGCGCGACCTTCCCGACGCTTACGCGGGGCGGAAGCTTTGCGAGGAGCGCATGAGCATCTTCGACATCGCCGAAGCCGAAGCCGCCGCCTGCGGCAAAGCCGGCTACAAAGCGGGACGGCGATGGTTTTTGAAGCGTTTCGCCGACGTTGAGTTCTCGCATGTCTCCGCCGAGAAGCCCGACCACCGCGGACGTCTGCGCACGGCGGAGGTGAAGATGCCGCGCCGCAATGCAGAACGATGGTGCCGCCGCTACGGCGTACGCCCCGAACTTCTGTTCCTCGGCTCCTTCGGCCTGACGCTCGCCAAGCTGTCGGGCACGGAAAGCCCTGCGTTCGGCATCCTTCACCACGGCCGCAGCGGGCGCGACGCACTTCGCGCCTACGGCATGCTTGTCCGCACACTACCGATACGCATCTGCGCAGAGGGAAAGCTGATGAAGCGCCGCTACTTCGAGCTCCTCGGCAAAAACGAAGCCGACACGCTGCAACACGCCGCCTACCCCACGAGCCACTTGTACCGCGAAATAGGCGCCACACCAGCAGTAACATTCGGATTCCAGACGAGTTCCATACGCGAGATGCTATGCCTCGACGGCAAGATGCTGCCCGGACGCCAGCTGCCGCGGAGCGGAGTGCGCGGCGACCTGAGCTGCACGGTTTATTCCGACGAGAAAAACTTCCTGCTGCGCCTCGAGACATCGACGGAACAGCACACCACGGCCACGCTGACGCAGATGGTGCGCGCCATGAAGCATTGCGCAGAGCAACTCATGCGCGACGACACGCACCGCATCGGCGAAATAAGCCTCGCAAGTGCCAAAGAAATAATCCGCATCAAAGGCCTCAGCCGAGGAGAACGCATCGTCGTCACCGAAGCTGCTGACTTGCGGCAGCGCGTGCGCGAGAATATGATAAAACGCCCCGACGCCGTAGCCATCAGCGACGAGAACGGCACGACGACATACTGGGAACTCGGCTACCTTGTCGTGCGGCGCGCCAAGGAGCTGCGCAGGATGGGGGTACAGAAAGGCGACCTCGTGGGCATTTCCAGCGCACACACGCGCAACTTTGTCGTAGATATCCTCGCTCTTTGGGCTCTCGGAGCAGCATTTTCACCCGCTCGCGAAGGCACAAAACGCGAGGGCGCGGAAATCCTGCGCCACAATATGCCGACGGA
>ONWB01000158.1 GCA_900321445.1 uncultured Prevotellaceae bacterium
GCATACAAGTCATGTCAAGCGATTCTAAGCCCAGAGTCAGACAGAATCGTCACAAGCAAGGGCTAAATCAGACACGCGAAAAATTATCTGCGGATTTTATGTTTTACTTTTTACTTCTTACCTGCTTATACACAATGTAGCCCAGCGCAACGACGACAATGCCGAGGATGGCGTAGCCTATCTCGTGGCTGTACTTAGTCGCAGCCATGCGCACGTCGTCAACAGTCTTAAGGTCAGTAAAGCGATATAACAGGTATCCGATGAGCGCCAAAACGCTATTCCACGATGCCGCACCCAACGTCGTATAGAGCAGAAACGGGCGCAAGGGCATACCAGAGAGGCCTGCGGGAATGCTTATGAGCTGGCGCACGGCGGGGACAAGACGTCCGAAGAAAGTGCTGGCAGCCCCATGGCGCAGGAAGTACTTCTCGGCATTCTCCACCTTCTGGCGGTCGATTAGGCACAGATGCCCGAACCTGCTGTCAGCAAAGCGGTAGATGATGGGGCGGCCGAGCCATCGCGAGAGGTAGTAGTTGATAAGCGCGCCAATGTCGGCTCCCACCGTGGCAAAGACGACGACGAGGAATATGTTCATCTCAGCACTCGACATCGACATCCACGCCGCAGGCGGCACCACCACCTCGCTGGGAAAGGGGATGAAGGAACTTTCAATGGCCATGAAGAGCGTAACAACCCAATAGTTGAGATGCTCCAGCACCCAAGGTATCAGCGTCTCCATCTGTCCCTACTTCATTATGTCGTCGAGGTCGAGGGAGCGGTATTCCACCTCATAACCTTGGAACACCTCTGGCAACACGGCAGTCTTGCGCGCAAGAGTGTGGAGGTCGCCCTCGCTTTTCTCAAAACCTACGCAAGCTACGACCGCCTTACTCGTCTCCGAGTTCAGGCCTATGATGTCGAGGTCGTTCTCGCCATGATGGTCCCACCACCCGCCGATAGTTGTAAACTGCCCGCTCTCAGCGAAGAGTTGGAAGTGGTAGCCCAGCAGCTGACTCTCGGCAAACCTGTCGAAGTCGCGGAGTATTATCTGCTTCATCTCGTCCAGTCGGCCAAGGCTGAGGAGCTGGATATGGCGGTATATATAGCGGAACCAGAAGCGCAGGAAGTTGTCGCTGATTGTGTAGCGCACATTCTTGCTTCCCGACTTGCTGAACAGCGGCGTCTGCTTCTTGATAAGATGGAAGTCCGTCTCCAAGCGTGTCAGGTAGCCGCCGATTTCCTTCTGTATGTATTCTTCAATATACGAGCGCGAAGTGATGTCGAGGGCTATGCATGCAAGGATGGAGAAGTATATTGTGTACTCCTTTCCGAAGTCCTCGATTAGGAGGAGCTTGCCTTCGTTCAGCAGGGTGGAACGCTCTTGGCATACGTATTCCACTATGTCCTCAGCAGTAAACACCCCAGCCTCCACGCAGCGGCTCACATAGCCCTGCACGCCTCCCGTGAATGCCCACATAGCGAGCAGATCCCTCGCCGTGTATTGCGGATAGTTGTCGGCGAGCACCTGGCGCAGCGTCGATGTCGAGAACGGCTCGATGTGCAGATGATAGCCGTAGCGTCCTGCCAGCGGAGCATGCGGTCCCTCGAACACGCGGGTTGAAGACGCCGTATCCGTACCTACGAGGAACAGGCACAGGTGGCTTCTGTCCTTGTTGCGGTCCCAGATGTTCTGCAGGTCTGTATAGATACCTTGATTGATTGTGTTGAACTCCTGATATTCGTCGATGATGACGTTGAAGCAACGCTCCTTCGAAGCAGCCATGACATGCTTCAGCAGGGTGCGGAAGTCGCGTATCTCAGGCATCGCAGGCAAGTCGAGCTTCTGCTGCATCTCCTCCTGAAACTCATAGCATAGGATGGACTCTGCCTTTCTGGCGATGTAGAAATACAGCGTCGGCTTATCCTTGGTAGCTTCGAGCAGGAGGCTCGTACGTCCACTGCGCGAGCGCCCCGTAATGATTGTCAACTGTGCCTGTTGCTCGGCGGCATCCTGTATGTCGCGAAGCTTCTGCAGGTGGTTGTCTCGTTCGTAGAATCTCATGTCCTCAAAGATGATATTGTTATTTTTCCGAACTTCATTTTTCCGAAAAGAAGATTTCGGAACTTCACATTGCGCTGCGAAATTACTGATAAAAAACCATTCGGCAAACTTTTCTGCATCTTATTATCATGTTTGTCCAACAAAACGCGAACCATTTTGCAGGCAGAACCTCCTGTTTCAGCCCTATCGAGTTGCGCTCCCCAAGATTTTTTCCACGGACCTTTTGTGCCACTTACTCAGAGAATAATTGTTTTTGCTGCGTTGAAAAAACATCAAGGTCCCTCCTCAAGAAAGCAAAGAAGGATCAAAGCGCCTTGTTGCACTATCTCGACTGCAATTTGCAGAAGACTACAACAACATAGGATTTCGACAAAAGTTTAAGGCATTTCGACGAAAGTTTTTCCTATTATTTTGGAAAATTCTCTGACTTTGATGAAAGAAACTCGGACTTCGATGAAAAAGGTTAACACACTTTGCGCCTGCTACTAAAACTATGCGCACATACTACCTGTGGTTTCCTGATTTAGGTTGACAACTAATATGTCTAAACCCTAAAAATAGTTGACTCTGTTAGACATTAAAACTTGTTTATGTTGACTATATAGATAAAAACCCGAAAAATCTTGCACTTCTTGCACCCAGTACTCATTATCAAGCAGTTAGCCCCCAGAATCTTGCACCCTATCTTGCACCCATCTTGCACCCAAGTTGCACCCAAACTCCAGCGTGGGTGCAGGATGGGTGCAGGATGGGTGCAAGATGGGTGCAGGATAATTTGACGTAACTATCTGAGTTTCAGTACTGGGTGCAAGAAGTGCAAGATTCTGGCATGTTTAAGTCAGTATTTGTTGCAAAAAAGAGAAACACCAGATAATCAAAACATGAAAACGTAATGAGCGTTAAGTTTTCCAGACCATTTTGACTGTTGCTTATCTCAAACCACACAAGAAGCCGCTCCGCGAGATGCGGAACGGCCTCCATGATTATTGATATAGTTAGGATGTTTCGGAATTACTTCACGAGAACCTTCTTGCCATTGATGATGTACAGGCCCTTCTTAGCTACGAGGACGCGGCGTCCGCTGAGGTCGTAGATGTTGTTCTGAGTCTTGTTGTTAACAACGTCGTTGATACCAACGAGGCCATTGATAACACCATCGTCGAGAGGCAGGCTAACGTCACCAGCCTGTTCCGTTACGGGAACGACTGCCATGTCGAGATATGCGTCGTTGCTGGGAACATTGTATGTGTCGTAGATAAGAACCACGAGGTTCTCATAAACGCGTGAGTAGAGGCTGCCTTCCTCGACCTCAACAGGTGCGAGCGTACCAAACAGACCGTTTACAGTCTTGGGCTCGAACGTGTATGCGAGGTCTTCGAGTTTCTCAGCAAGAGGATAGATAGATACAGCACCCTCTTCGCCGCGACGGAGGAAGAACGGTTCGCCAGCTTCTGCGCTGCTTGCTTCTACGAGTTCGAGAGTCAGGTTGTCCTTAACACCAAGAACCTTGTAGAGAGGCTCAGATGCGCTTACAACCTCGAACGGCAATGTGAGACCATGTACGAAGTCGTCGTTTACAGATACATACTGCTCACCCTGCCAAGGCTCGTTGGATTCAGGAACGAAGGTGAAGAAGGAGTTCTCGTCGTCACCATAGTACGTTACGCAGTAACCCTGCGGGCTTGTGTTCAGATAAGCATCGGTATCACCCTGACGGAGCACGAACTTACCAGGAACCTTAGCCGTTTCGATGCGAACAACCGTAGCCGTGTCGCTCATGTAGATGAGGTCTGCATCGAGAACCTCGCGAGTTCCCATGTAGTTACCTGTCAGAGCGTTTGTGAATGCGTATGTACCATCGTTATTCTTGACGCACTTCCAGATGTAACCAAGCTTCAGGGCAAGGTTAGGATCGTTGTTACCCCAAACGATGCGGCTGTTGCCATTACCACCAGCGAGGAGGTATGCACCCTGTGCTTTCGTCTCTGTGGTTGCAGCATTGCGGATGCGGTAGTAAACACCGTCAACGGGCTTGTTCAGCTTAGAGTCGAACGCTTCAATAGCATCGTTGAGAAGCTTCTCAGCCGTCTTGATATCATTGTTCGACATAACGGGAATGCTCATGTACTGGCCTTCAACCATCTGGATGACGTCGTAGAATGCTTCCTTAGCACCCTGCTGGTAGTAGCCGAGGTCTTCATCTTCCTGAGCTGCATCGTGCAAAGCCTTTGCTTCATCAAGAAGTTCCTGTACGTTTGCAGGATCGGGATAGTTTGCGATAAAGTTGTCGTAAGCTGCTTCGAGAGCTTCCAGCGTAGCATCTGTGGGCTCGCCGTCGGCAATCTCGTTCTTTGCAACACCAATCTGTTTCTTGAGTTCATCCACGATTTCTGCGGGAACGCCCTTGATGCGGGAGAGTTCCTCATCGAGAACGGTCTTGTAGAAGCGGATTT
>ONWB01000027.1 GCA_900321445.1 uncultured Prevotellaceae bacterium
ACCTGACTACGCGTCATGCCTCCACGGGCAGAAGCCCAATCCAGGGAGAGGGAGATATGGTCTGGTATCTCTACGCTGTCGGGGATGGTGATACCCTGATTGCGAACATTCTCAGCATTCACGTGTACCACCACGGAGTCGGTGGGGAAATATCCCTTCGTACGTACATAGTTGTCGATGATGTAGCGGAGCTCGTAGGGGTCCGTTCCTGGATTCTGCTGCTTCAAGGCGTCGAGTTTATCCTTCTCATCGCGGATGCGGAAATAGCTGTGCTTGCCATCGTCCACATACTGATAGCGCTCCCATGCGATGGGAAGCCCTGGAGAGTCGTAAGCGGGGCGCACCATTTGGTCTGTGTACCATTCCGTGTTCAGATATTCCAAGTTGCAGACACGCGCATCTGTACGCTTTCCCTCTGTCTCCTGATTGTACCAGAGAGGGAAGGTGTCGTTGTCGCCATTAGAATATATAATAGGATTTGCTGGCGTGCCGTCGGCAAGTTTATCAGGCATCGTATTGAGGTAGTTGAGACCAAAGTCGCGACAAGCGTATCTCTCGCTGCGGTCGTGGTCGTCCCATGTCTGGCTAACCATCTGCAGTGGAACAAGAATGCCCAACACTGAGGCAAGTGCTGCAGCAGGGATTCCGCGTAGGGCCTTCACACGTCGCAACATGTCGGCAAGGGCAACAACGCCAAGACCAATCCAGATTGCAAAAGCATAGAAGGAACCTGCATACGCATAGTCGCGCTCACGAGGCTGCTGAGGTGTCTGGTTCAGGTACAGCACGATGGCCAAGCCTGTCATGAAGAACAGGAAGAATACCACCCAGAACTGGCGTATGCCGCGTTCGCTGCGGAAAGCCTGCCAAAAGAGGCCAAGCAAGCCGAGCAGGAGAGGCAGGCAATAGAACACGTTTCTGCCCTTGTCCTCACGCAGTTCGTCTGGGAGAAGGCTCTGGTCGCCAAGCGCCATATTGTCGAGAAACGAGATTCCTGTTATCCAGTTGCCATGTTCGCGCTCGCCATTGCTCTGCAATCCGTTCTGGCGCCCTGCGAAGTTCCACATGAAGTAGCGCCAGTACATGAAGTTAATCTGATACGTAAGGAAGAACCTTAGGTTTGCGCCCTGCGTGGGCATTTCGCCGTAGTATGTCTGTCCTTCGAAGTCGAAATCCACGGACTTCGTATCAACACCTCCAAGCCAATCCTCGTATGCCTGGGCGTGGGCTCCAGAGTGCATGCGGGGGAAGAGCATCTTCAGCTTCGATGGGTACTCAAGGGCATCTACTTCCTCCACGGGCTCGTAGCGGTCTGGTTCGTCAGCCTTGATTTTCTCAACACGGTGCCAGACGTTGCGCGTCTTGGAACCCACAGGCTGCGACGTGAAAGCCTGTCCATAGAGCAACGGCGTGGAGCCATACTGCTCACGGCTCAGGGCGGATTAGCCTCAGAACGTATGACGATGACTGCGTATGTGCTGTATCCTATCATCAACATCAGCATGCAAAGCAGCGAAGTGTTGAGCAGGCGCTTGCGCAAAAGCATCTCACCATTGCTGCGGCGATAGTAGAGGGCAAAGCCAAGGGCTACGAGCAGGACGATGCCTATAATGACAGACATCGTGCCCTTGCCAAAGAATGGTATACCCAAAAGAGCTACGGAAAGCAGGTATAGGATGTTCGTGCGCGAACGGTTCTTCGTCGTCGTGCTCCAAATGGCTGCAACAACGACAGCAACGAGCATGACAAGGTAAACAACCATACCTGTGTTGAAGCCACACTCGAGCCAGTTTACGAAGAACAGCTCAAACCATCCGCCAACCTTGACGATTCCTGGTACGACACCATAGAGCACAGCTGCCACAAGAAGCACACCTACGCCCAAAGCCACAAGCGAACCCTTCAGCTTAATGTCGGGATAGCGCTTATAGGCATACACAAGAGCAATGGCGGGCAGACAGAGCAGGTTCAGGAGGTGAACGCCTATGCTCAATCCCGTGAGGTAGAATATCAAGACGAGGAAACGGTCGGAGTGAGGCTCATCGGCATGGTCTTCCCACTTCAAAATAAGCCAAAAGACAAGTGCCGTGAACATTGACGAGTATGCGTACACCTCGCCTTCGACGGCGCTAAACCAGAACGTGTCGCTCCACGTGTAAGCCAACGCTCCCGTTGCGCCTGCTCCCATGATAGTCAGCGTCTGAGCAAGCGACGTCACCTGGCCGTCTTCTGTCATGAGCATACGGGCAAGGTGCGTAATCGTCCAAAACAGGAAGAGTATGCACAACGCAGAAAGAAGAGCCGACATAATGTTTACCATGAAGGCTGCCTGCGCAGGGTCACCCGTGAGCTGGGTGAAGAGATTTCCCGTCAGCATGAAGAAGGGGGCTCCAGGCGGGTGTCCGATCTCCATCTTCGCCGCTGTCGTTATGAACTCGGGGCAATCCCAGAAGCTTGCGGACGGCTCCACCGTGAGGCAGTATGTCGCTGCTGCGACAAGAAACACTAGCCAGCCCGTCAGGTTGTTGATTAGCTTGTATTGCTTCATTGCTGTTATAGCTTTTGCTTTGTTGTCCTTACTTTTTGTTATGAAAGGTTTTTATCTTTGTGTCTGTATTATTCTGCCGTCTTGCTTTCCTCGAGGTATGTGGAACCATAAAGTCCTGCGCGATAGTTGGAGATGAACTCCCTACCCTCCTCTGTGGTGATGTTTCCTGCCTCGACGGCACGCTCCACCCACGTTTCCAAACGACGCAGGAGGCGCTTCGGGTCGTACTGAACATATTCAAGCACGTCGGCCACGGTTTCGCCATCGATAGTCTTGTCGATCGTGTAGCCGTCTTCCTCCACCGACACGTGCACAGCATTGGTGTCGCCGAAGAGGTTGTGCATGTTTCCAAGTATCTCCTGATATGCACCTACGAGGAAAACGCCAATGTAGTAGTGCTCGCCGGCCTTTACGGGGTGCAGTGGCAAGTATCCCGTTTGGTGCCCGCTGTTGATGTATGTTGTAATCTTTCCGTCGCTGTCGCAGGTTATGTCTTGCAGGGTTGCCGATATGGTAGGACGCTCCTCAAGGCGTGCAATAGGCATGATGGGAAAAAGCTGGTCCAAGCCCCAAGTATCGGGCAGCGACTGGAAAAGGGAGAAGTTGCAATAGTACTTGTCGGCCATGCGCTTGTCGATGTCGCGAAGCTCGTCAGGCACATGCTTCATGTGGTGGGCGAGCTCGCTAACTTCGTGAGTAACACTCCAGTACAAGCGCTCTATCTGTGCACGAGTCTTCAGGTCGAGAAGTCCCATACGGAAGAGGTCGAGGGCTTCTTCGCGGATATCCTCGGCATCGTGCCAGTCCTCGAGCACGGAACGCTGGTTAATCTTGTCCCAAATCTCCGTCAGGTCGCGTACGAGCTGGTGGTCTTGGGCTTCGGCTTCGAAGTCTTCCGACATCATCGCAGGGCATACGCTTTCCAGGACGTCGAGGATTAGGACGCTATGGTGCGCCGTAAGACTGCGGCCTCCCTCTGTGATGATGTTGGGATGGGGAATGCCGTTCTTGTCGGAGGCATCGACGAAAGTATATACGCAGTCGTTGACGTACTCCTGTATGCTGTAGTTCACAGAGCTTTCGGAGTTTGAGGAGCGCGTACCGTCGTAATCGACGCCGAGACCGCCTCCACAATCCACAAACTGTATGTCGCAGCCTAATGCGCGCAACTGCACGTAGAACTGTGCGGCCTCACGCAAGGCTGTACTGATGCGGCGAATCTTCGTAATCTGACTGCCTATGTGGAAGTGTATCAGGCGCAGACAGTCGCGCATGTCCATCTGGTCGAGCTGTTCGAGGGCTTCGAGCAACTCGGCACTGCTAAGCCCGAACTTCGAGGCATCGCCGCCGCTCTCCTCCCACTTGCCTGCGCCACTGGCGGCAAGCTTGATGCGTATGCCGAGATTGGGGCGAACGCCAAGCTTCTCTGCCGTGCGAGCAATGACGGACAGTTCGGGGAGCTTCTCCACGACGAGGAACACGCGCTTTCCCATCTTCTGCGCAAGCAAGGCAAGCTCGATGTACGACTGGTCCTTGTGACCGTTGCAGATGATGAGGCTGTCGCTGTCCATATTCGTAGCGATAACTGCGTGCAACTCAGGCTTTGAGCCGGCCTCAAGGCCGAGGTTGTACTTCTTTCCGTGGCTGATGATTTCCTCAACGACGGGGCGCATCTGGTTCACCTTTATAGGATAGATGATGAAGTGCTCGGCCTGGTAGTTGTATGTTTTTGCTGCTATGTCGAAGCAGGATGACGTCTTCTCGATTCTGTTGTCGAGGATGTCGGGGAAGCGCAGGAGCACTGGGGCGCTGATGTCGCGTCCAGCAAGCTCATCGACGAGTTCTTTCAGGTCCACCTCCGTACCGTTCTTGCGCGGCGTCACATAGACGTGTCCTTTTTCGTTGATACCGAAATAGTTGACTCCCCAGCCTTTGATGCCGTAGAGTTCTTCGGAGTCTTCAATGCGCCATTTCTTCATTTGCTTTTGTATGGAATTAGCGTATTCGTATCGGGTTCTTAAATGTCCAGTCGGCTGCGCACGATGTTGGCGATGTCCTGAATGCGGTCGAAACTGTCGAGGAGGTCGATTCCGACGATGTGCTTTGCCTTTGAATAGAAAGGTTCACGCTCGGAGAGCTGCTGGCGCACGAATGTGTCGAGCTCTTCTGGCGACTTACCATCAAGCAGAGGGCGATGGCCACGGCTCATGCCTATGTGCTTCACGAGGATGTCGGGCGAGGCTTTCAGGTAAAACGTCTCGGCCACGCTGTTCATGTATTCCATGTTGTCGAAGAAGCATGGCGTTCCTCCGCCAAGGCTTAGTACGACATTCTGAAATTCAGCCACTTCATGCAGCATGCGCCTCTCGAGGTCGCGAAACTTCTCCTCACCCTGCTCGGCGAAGATTTTGCCTATCTTCGTATGGTAGCGCTCCTCGATGTACCAGTCGAGGTCGTAGAACATCATGCCCAAATCCTTTGCAAGCACGCGCCCGACCGTTGTCTTTCCGGCACACATGTAGCCGAGTAGGATAATGCAGTTCATAGGTGTTTCCCTGTATCTGTGTGGTTGCTTCGCACTACTTTCGCGAGCGACGCTGTCCGCGATGCGCCTCTTTCTCGATGTACTCCATACACTCCTGGAGCGTCAGCTCCTGAGCGCGTTGCGCCATTTCCTTCGTCAGCTTGTAGTTATTCTCCTTGTATGCCAAGTATGGCCCGAAGCGTCCGTTGCGAATCTCGAGGTCGGGGTCTTCCTCGAAGGTCTTTATGTGCTTCTGCGCCTCCTCGCGACGCTTTGCTACGATGAGCTTGACGCCCTCCTCGAAGGTTATCTCAAGGGGATTGACGTCCTTGGGGATGGATGCGTACATCTTGCGATGTACCACATAGGGGCCGAAACGGCCTTCGTTTACCTGAAGGTCGTAGCCTTCGAAACGGCCTATCGTACGAGGCAGGCGGAAGAGTTCCAGTGCCTCGTCGAGGGTTATGGTCTCGATGCTTTGCCCCTTCTTGAGGCGCGCAAAACGGGGATGCTTACGCTCGCCGGCTTCACCAAGCTGTGCCATGGGGCCGAAACGGCCAATCTTCACGTAAACGGCCTTCCCGCTTTCGGGGTCAACGCCAAGCTTACGTTCGCCGACTTTCCTGTCGCTGCGCTCGTTCATTGTGCTTTCCACTTCGGGCTCGAAGTGGCCGTAGAAGGAGCGTATCAGCTCTGTCCAGTCGCGCTTTCCCTCGGCAATCTGGTCGAAGTCGCGCTCGACGTTTGCCGTGAAGTTGTAGTCCATGATGTAGGCGAAGTGTTCCAGCAGGAAGTCGTTGACAACGAGGCCGATATCCGTCGGCAGGAGGCGATTCTTCTCAGCGCCGAAGCTCTCCATGCGCGAACTCTCTGCGATGGTCTTATCTGCTTGCAGTGTCATCTCCTCAATCTTGCGGCGCTCGGCGGGGCTGTCGCCACGCACGACATATTCGCGCTGCTGAATAGTGGAGATGGTGGGAGCGTATGTTGACGGGCGGCCTATGCCGAGCTCTTCGAGCTTGTGGACAAGGGTAGCCTCGTTGTAGCGCACGGGGTGCTGCGTAAAGCGCTGCGTGGCGACAATCTTTGCAGCACGAATCTGCTGCCCTTCCTTCATCGGGGGGAGGAGGCTCGTTTCAGCATCTGCATCGTCGGCGCCCTCCTGGCTTTCACGATACAGGCGGAAGAAACCGTCGAACTTTACGACTTCGCCCGTTGCTACGAACTGTTCGTCTGTTCCATCGGCATCGATTTCGACCGTTGTGCGCTCGAGTTCTGCATCCGCCATCTGGCATGCGAGCGTGCGCTTCCAGATGAGGTTGTAGAGGCGCTTCTCCTGCTGCGTGCCGCTGATGGTCGTACGGGTAACGTCCGTGGGGCGTATGGCCTCGTGGGCTTCTTGGGCTCCCTTGGAGTTTGTCTGATAACGGCGGCGCTTGTGATAGGCCTTGCCGTACATTCCCTCGACAACGGGACCGCATGCAGAAAGGAATATGGGAGAGAGGTTTGTGGAGTCGGTACGCATGTAGGTGATGAGACCGGCTTCGTAGAGCGACTGCGCTACGCGCATCGTCTGCGCCACGGGGAATCCCAGTCGGCGTGATGCTTCCTGCTGCAATGTGGACGTTGTGAAGGGCGGCGCTGGTACGCGGCGGGCAGGCTTCGTCTGTACGCTGCTAACGCGGAATGCTGCCCCTACGCACGACTCGAGGAAGCGGCGTGCCGACTCCTTAGTGGGATATTGGCGGCGAAGCTCGGCCTTCATCGGCACAACGCCTTCGCTGGCAGGCACTTCAAAGTGGCCTACAACGTGGTACGACATTTCGCTCTTGAAGGCTGCTATCTCGCGTTCGCGCTCTACGATGAGGCGCACGGCAACGCTCTGCACGCGGCCCGCAGAGAGGGAGGGACGCACTTTGCGCCAAAGTATCGGGGAAATCTTGAAGCCCACAAGGCGGTCCAAGACGCGGCGTGCCTGCTGTGCATCGACGAGGTTGAGGTCGATGCGTCGCGGATTCGCGATGGCCGAGAGGATGGCGGGCTCTGTGATTTCGTGGAAAACAATGCGGTTCTGGGCTTTTTCGTCAAGCCCAAGGACTTCTGCAAGATGCCAACTGATGGCTTCTCCCTCGCGGTCCTCATCGGATGCGAGCCAAACCTTCTCGGCTCCCTTTGCTGCCGTTTGAAGCTGGCTGACTACATTGCGCTTATCTTCCGGAATCTCATATTCCGGCTCAAATGTATCGAGGTTTACACCGAAATTCTTCTTCTTAAGGTCGCGGATGTGTCCAAAGCTTGACACGACCTTGAAGTCGCTTCCGAGGAAGCGTTCTATGGTCTTTGCCTTTGCCGGCGACTCCACGATGACGAGGTTCTTCTGCATACTCGTAATATATCTTTTTTGGATTGTTGGCGGCAAAAGTAAGAAATTCGGCGCTAACTATAAAACCTTGCAGCACATATTTATTTCGCGCGTATATAATAATGTGTATTTGGCGTCATCTGCGCTCGCTATAGTCGCGTATGGCTCGGTCGGCGTCCAGCTCTGTTTCGTACCACCCGCCGATGCGCTTGAAGTCGCTAGATATCAGGGCATAGCCCCTCTTCTCGTCCTTGAGGACATAGAAGACTCCGCCGAAGTTCTTGGCCTGGATTTTCTGGAAGTCGCCCACGCCGTCGAGCTCTATCTTCTCGCCACGCCAGTTGCAGAGGCTGTACCTCTTCTCGCCTTTCGTGATATTCCCCACGACGAGCGCGTTGTCGTACCTGTCTATGCTTACGCCCGAGACCACGCTCCTTCCGTCCTCGTTGTAGAAGGTATAGCCGTCGTTGTGGTGGAGGAGAATCATGCGCTTCCCGTCAACAGAACGGTCGGCGAGGTAAATTTCGTTCCCACTCGTGATGAGGTCGCCACGGGCATTGAAAATACGCTTGTAGCCACCCTCGTACTCGCGCACGATGAAGCGTCCCTCGCCGCGATAGCGTACGTCGATGGTCGCGGCCTCGCGCTTGCCGCCATAGTTATCGACCCATTCCGAATGGCGGTTGAGCAGGGAGTTGATGGCGGGCGCATACTTTCCGTTGGGCTGCCTAACGAATACAATCCACATCGTGCGGCCGTCGCCCTTGCGGGCACCAAGCACTACGGGGCCTCCACTGTGGTTGTAGCGCTCGATGTCGTAGCCGAGGTCCTCGAAGGTGAAGGGGCCGCCCTCGAAGTTTTCGTTGAAGTACTTGATAGTCGCCTCCTCGTCAATCTCGCCCCACTCGTGCCTGCCCGCAAAATTCACGAAGCTAGCATGGGTAATGTTGCTCTCATTGATGCCCGAGAACTGCGGCACCTGCTGCATAACAGGGCTCTGCATCAATGGCTCGGACACTATTGCGTGCTCAGACTCTGGCGTATAGTCGCGCAAATGCGTCGAAGGTGTCGTAGGTGTCGAAGGTGTTGAAGTCGACGAATACGTTGAAGGCTGCGACTGCGCAACGGGATATCCTCGTCGCAGGGCTTCTCCCGCCACTTGCAGTATTCGCTCCTCAGCATCCTTCATTTTTCTCCATGCAGCATCGGCCTTGCGTTTCTTAGCCTTAAACAAGGCATTCTGACAGCGCCCATATTCCGCAATGGCCTCACCCAGGCGGCATCCACTGTGTGCGCCATTGAGGTCGACGTATGAGAGACCCGATACGGAACGTCCGCACTCTGGACATCTGCCGTTTTTGAATGGAAGCTCTGGAGTCGGCCCACTTGATTGCGACGACGGCCTCGGCGTAGTGGTGGTGCTGCTGTAGGACTGATCCTCTTGGGGCTCCTCATAGTATATGCACCCCTTTTTGTGGGGCACCTGCGACTTGAGGTCCACTCCGCAAAGTGCACATACAGGGTCACCTGGATCTGGTATGTTTACTTGCGCAAAACTCTCCTCGGGAATCCAGACGATGAACCCAAGCAGGCACATGGAAAAGAATAAAACACGCTTCATAATGGTAAGGATTAATGTGTTACGTCCGCAAATATAGGACTTTTCCGCAGGAAGCAAAAAAACGGGCAAGGAAAATTTCAACCAAAACTGCCGCTTTCGCCCCATCATTTTTCAAAAAATACTACCACAACCGCCACACTACCACACATCAGTGACTATCAACTGATTACGCGTGGTAGTTGTGTGGCGGTGTGGTGGTTACGGCTTTCATACTACATCCTCGCGACAACTTAGTGCCTTCAACTTGCAACGAGAAGCCTCTAACTCAAATCGCGAGTGCTTGAAAAACTATCGAAATGCCTTTATTTTTGTTTTTTCTGCGGTTTCGATTCTATGATTTACATTGATGTCGATTTCAATTGCGGAAGGTGCAGATTATACCCCCAAAAAGCAAGTTTCAACTTCCTTTTTTAGTCGGGAATCGACACTTTTTCGCAAAAGACTACCACACCGCCACAAAACCACCACGCGTAACATCCTGAATATCATAAGAGTGTGGCAGTATGGTGGTTGTGGTAGTTATTTTTGAAAAAACACTGGCACGCGCACACATGCGCGAGAAACAAGGAAAGCACCAAAACCAAAAAGAGGATGTGCCAAATATTTGACACATCCTCACGAGTTTCTCAATTTTTGCAAATTTCTACACCTTGATTTCAACCTCGACGCCACAGGGCAGCTCGAGCTTCATCAGCGCGTCAACAGTCTTAGCCGTGCTGCTGTAGATGTCGATAAGGCGCTTGTAGGTGCTCACCTGGAACTGTTCGCGGCTCTTCTTGTTGACGAAGGTTGAACGGTTCACGGTGATGATACGCTTGCGCGTGGGAAGGGGTATCGGACCGCTTATAACGGCGCCTGTTGCCTTCACGTTCTTCACAATCTTCTCTGCGGATTTCTCCACGAGCGTGTGATCATAGCTTTTCAGCTTGATGCGAATCTTCTGACTCATTGTTCTTTTGCTTTTTTTGATTGTTGTTATTGAGAAAAAGACGGGCTGCGGCTTAAGAGTCATTCGCTAAGCCGCGCCCTTTGTTTTCGGATTTTACTTTACGAGGTCAACGCGGCCGTTAACTTCCTCGAGCACCGTGCGTGCGATGCTTGCGGAGAGCGGAGCGTGGTGGTCGTACTGCATGGAGCTTGTGGCACGGCCGGAGGTGATTGTACGCAGCGTCGTCACGTAGCCGAACATCTCTGCGAGGGGCACCTTAGCCTTGATGATGCGACCGCCGGAGCGTCCGCTTTCCATGCCTTCAACCTGTCCGCGACGCTTGTTGAGGTCGCCGATGACGTCACCCATGTTCTCCTCAGGAGTAACAACCTCGAGAGCCATGATGGGCTCCATCAGTACGGGATGAGCCTTCGCGCAAGCGTTCTTGTATGCGTTGAGGGCAGCAACCTCGAATGAGAGCTGGTCGGAGTCGACGGGGTGGAACGAACCGTCGAGGAGTTCTACCTTGAGGCTGTCGAGGGGATAGCCGCCGAGCACACCGCTCTTCATGGCGTTTTCGAAGCCCTTCTGTACGCTCGGTATGTATTCCTTGGGAATGTTACCGCCCGTAACGGAGTTGATGAACTGGAGTCCACCCTCCTTGAAGTCCTCATCCACAGGACCAACGTTGACGATGATGTCTGCGAACTTACCACGTCCACCAGTCTGCTTCTTGTAAACCTCGCGGAGGTTGACAGTCTCAGTGATGGCTTCCTTATAGTTAACCTGGGGCTTACCCTGATTGCACTCTACCTTGAACTCGCGCTTCAGTCGGTCGATGATGATGTCGAGGTGAAGCTCGCCCATACCGCTGATGACGGTCTGGCCACTCTGCTCGTCGGTGCGCACAGTGAAGGTGGGGTCTTCTTCTGCCAGCTTGGCAAGACCTACGGAGAGCTTGTCCATATCCTTCTGGGTCTTCGGCTCTACAGCGATGGAGATCACCGTGTCGGGGAAGTCCATGGACTCGAGTACGATGGGTGCATCCTCGTCGCAGAGCGTATCGCCAGTACGGATATCCTTGAAGCCTACAGCTGCGCCGATATCACCAGCCTCGATTACTTCTTCGGGATTCTGGTGGTTGGAGTGCATCTGGAAGAGGCGACTTACGCGCTCCTTCTTGCCGCTGCGAGTGTTGTAGATGTAGGAACCAGCCTCAATCTTACCACTATAGACGCGGAAGAATGTAAGACGGCCCACATAGGGGTCTGTAGCAATCTTGAACGCCAGGGCGCTTGTCTTCTCATCAACGCTGGGCTTGCGGCTTGCCTCCTCGCCAGAGTCGGGGTCGGTACCGATAACGGCAGGCGTATCGAGAGGTGACGGCAGGAACATGCAGACATAGTCTAGCAGGTACTGCACACCCTTGTTCTTGAACGAGGAACCGCAAGTCATCGGAACGATATCCATAGAAAGCGTTCCCTTGCGAATACCTGCGATGATTTCCTCGTTTGTAAGGCTGTCGGGATCCTCGAAGAACTTCTCCATGAGAGCCTCGTCGCACTCAGCAGCGGTTTCGAGCATCTTTCCACGCCACTCTTCGGCCTCAGCCTGAAGCTCAGCGGGGATTTCCTCGACGCTGTAGTCGGCACCCATAGTCTCATCGTGCCAGTAGATGGCCTTCATCTGGATGAGGTCAACGATGCCCTTGAACTTCTCCTCCGCGCCAATAGGAATAGCAACGACGCAGGGATTGGCACCAAGAATGTCCTTCATCTGGCGCACCACCTCGAAGAAGTCGGCACCACTACGGTCCATCTTATTAACGTATGCAATACGGGGAACGTTGTACTTGTCGGCCTGACGCCATACAGTTTCGCTCTGAGGCTGCACACCGCCTACTGCGCAATATGTTGCCACAGCGCCGTCGAGCACACGCAGAGAGCGCTCAACCTCGGCAGTAAAATCGACGTGCCCCGGAGTGTCAATCAGATTGAACTTGTAGGTCTTGTCATTCCACTTCCAATAGCACGTTGTGGCGGCAGACGTGATAGTGATACCACGCTCCTGTTCCTGAGCCATCCAGTCCATGGTTGCTGCACCCTCGTGCACCTCACCAATCTTGTGAGTCTTACCCGTATAGAACAGGATACGCTCGGAAGTAGTCGTCTTACCAGCATCAATATGAGCCATGATGCCGATGTTACGTGTCAAATTTAAATCGTGTTTTGCCATGATTCTGTTGTTTGCGTTTCTTTACGAATTCCACGGACCACACGACTTTTTGACTCTTGTGGAAATCATAAACTCGTGCAATTCGTGGAAAACGCTTAAATGATGATTAGAAGCGGAAATGTGCAAAGGCACGGTTAGCCTCAGCCATGCGGTGCATATCTTCCTTACGCTTGAATGCACCACCCTGCTCGTTGTATGCGTCCATGATTTCAGCTGCGAGCTTGTCGGCCATAGTCTTACCACCACGCTTGCGAGCGTAACCAATCATATTCTTCATGGATACGGACTCCTTGCGGTCGGGGCGAATTTCCGTAGGCACCTGGAACGTAGCACCACCAATACGGCGGCTCTTAACCTCTACCTGAGGCGTAATCTTGTCCAGAGCGGCCTTCCAAATCTCAAGGGGAGACTTCTCGTTGTCTTTCATCTTTTCACCTACGATTTCGAGGCTCTTGTAGAAAATCTCATAGGAGAGATTCTTCTTGCCATCGTACATGAGGTGATTAACAAACTTGGAAACTTTCTGGTCTCCGAACACGGGATCCGGCAGGATCACCCTCTTTTTTGGTTTAGCTTTTCTCATTTCTTTTGTTCAGTTGTTTAGGCTGCTTGTTAGTTCTTCAATCCATGCGGATTTACTCAACCTTACTGCGAACCGGATGTTTACTTCTTTTGTTTGGGTCGTTTTGCTCCGTACTTCGAACGACGCTGTGTGCGGTTGGCAACACCAGCCGTATCGAGCGTACCACGGATAATGTGATAACGTACACCAGGGAGGTCCTTAACACGTCCACCGCGTACGAGCACGATGCTGTGCTCCTGCAGGTTGTGTCCCTCTCCAGGGATGTAGGAGTTCACTTCCTTTGAATTCGTCAGGCGGACACGCGCCACCTTACGCATGGCAGAATTAGGCTTTTTAGGCGTCGTGGTGTAAACACGTACGCAAACTCCGCGTCGCTGAGGACAGGAGTCAAGCGCCGGCGACTTGCTCTTATCCTTCGTCACCGTTCTGCCCTTCCTAACTAACTGTTGGATTGTAGGCATTGATTTGATTTTTAATTGTTTATATATTAGTTTTGTTTAATTTCTATGCTTCGCGTAGGCGCACAATACGCCTTAGCGGGTGCAAAAGTAGAAAAAACAAACGGAAGCGACAATACTTCTCGGCGTTTTTCTTTCATTCTTTCAAAAGTTTATGCTGTTTGGAGTTTTTTCACTACCTTTGCTTCGCGTTAAATAAAGCGCAAAAGATGACACTCTACGACATAATTTGCCTACACATTATTATATATATAAAGACTATTACAGCATGAAAGACAACATTCTCCACCTGAGCCCGATATTGGCCGGACTTGCCCTCGCAGGAAACATGATGGCCGAGAAGCGACCCAACATCGTCATGTTCCTCGTGGACGACATGGGCTGGCAGGAGACAAGCGTGCCATTTTGGAATGAAGAGACACCGCTGAACAGGCGCTATCACACCCCAAACATGGAGCGCCTTGCGAAAATGGGCGTAAAATTCACGCAGGCATACGCTTGCGCAATATCCTCGCCATCACGCTGCAGCCTGATGAGCGGAATGAATGCAGCACGCCACCGCGTTACGAACTGGACGATGTACTACGACCAGACAACTGACAGCGACGGCGGACTGCTGGAGCTGCCAGCATGGAACGTAAACGGCATACAACCAGACAGGAACATTACGGAACACGATCGCCATAGGGCTACCCCCATCACCTCGCTACCACAAATCCTCCACGACAACGGCTACTACACAATCCACTGTGGCAAAGCACACTTCGGAGCCGTAGGAACGGCTGGAGAGGAGCCCTTGAACTTCGGCTTCGACGTGAACATTGGCGGTGGAGCCAACGGATGCCCTGCAAGCTATCTCGCACAAGACAACTACGGAACAGGAGCATACCATGTACGCGGACTTGAAGAGTACTACGCAAAAGGCACCTTCCTTACAGAAGCGCTGACGTTGGAAGCCATAAAGGCATTGCAGAAGCCTATCGCAGAAGGCAAGCCGTTCTACCTATATATGTCGCACTATGCTATCCACACGCCCTACAACCCCGACTCTCGCTTTACCATGAACTATATGGACTCCGAGGGGCAAGGTGTGTTCGACGAGCAGCTGCAAGCTCCACTAAACAGGGAGGAAATCAACCATGCCGCCCTCATCGAAGGCATGGACAAGAGCCTTGGGGACCTTCTCGACTTCATACACGCACAGCCCGAAGTGGCAGCCAACACAATTGTCATCTTCATGTCAGACAACGGTGGGCAAGGAATACATGTGCGTCAAGGACGCGAGAACTTCGACCAAAACTTCCCAGCACGCGCAGGCAAGGGCTCGGCATACGAGGGCGGCATCCACGAGCCCATGCTCGTATATTGGCCCAACGTGACGCAAGGTGGCACCATCAACACGAATCGAGTCATGATAGAGGACTTCTTCCCGACAATTTTAGACATGGCGGAGATACGAGGATATCGAACCATTCAGGACATTGACGGCATAAGCTTCGCCGACCTGCTTAAAAAGCCTCAGAAACATCGCGAACGAACAATTATCTGGCATTATCCAAATGCCTGGACGGAGGGAGTCAGCCGCGAAGAGGGATACGGCGCCTACGCGGCTCTTATGATGGGCGACTATCACCTCATCTATTTCTGGGATACACAGGAGATACGCCTATACAACATTCGCGAAGACATCGGCGAGCGCAACAACCTCGCTCCTACAATGCCGAAGAAAGTCCGAAAATTGGCGCGCAGACTGACAAAGGAGCTTAAAGAAAAAGGTGCCCAGCGCCCAACGCTGAAGGCAACAGGCAAGCCTGCACCCTGGCCTGACGAGATATAGCCCCACAAAAAGGCTTAGGCTAAAACTAATACTAAGACTACGCCCAATCGTCTTCGCGAAAAGGTTCAACTTTACACCATCAAAAAAGCCCGAGCGTTTGCTCAGGCTTTTTTTGATTGATGTTATACTTGACTATTAGTCGAGCTCCATCGTGCAGATGCTTACGCGGTTCCATTCAGCCTCGCTGAACATTTCGCTGATACCGTTGCCGGCAGCGTCGATGCGGCTCTCTGCAATACCATACTTCTTAACGAGCAGGTTCTTGACAGCCTGGGCGCGAGCCTCAGCAAGACGAATGTTCAGAGCTTCGGGACCATCCTTGGAAGCATAGCCGCGAACGACTACCTCTACGCTGGGAAGCTGGCTAGCGGGGATGACGCTCTTGCCACACTGGAAGTAAACAGCGGTCTCGAGGGCGTTGGTGCTCTGACCTTCTACTACGCGCTCAACGATCTTCTCTACTACCTGGGGCTTGCGGTTGCGGAGGTCGTTAACCTCGTTCTCCAGAGCGCTGATGCGAGCGTCGCGATCAGCAACTTCGCCACGGAGGGCGTTGATGCGAGCGTTCAGACCGTCAACTTCTGCCTGGTCGTAAGGACGTACCTTTGTGAAGTAGTGCTCACCATTGCTGCTCTTGAAGTGGTATGTAAGACCAGCGCGGAGTTCGATAGCAGAAGCTCTAACATCCCAGTGCGCGCCGCTTGCAAACGTCTGATTGCCAGGGAAGAACTGACCATCGAGGTTGTAAACGATAGCGGGCTTCAGAGCGAATGTCCAAGCCTTCTTCGAACCAAGGTTGAAGAGGAGGTTCAGACCGAACTTGCTCGTCAGGTAGCTGTAGTCGTCAGTCGTCTCGTCGTTGAGGTTAATGTTACCAGCATAGTTCGTGATGTCCTGAGTGCTGGGAACGAAGTCTGTACCAATACCCATACCAGCTACTGCTTCGATTTCGAAGAAGCGAGGCTTGCCTTTGTAACCACAGAAGAGGTTTGTAAGGTTAACCTTGTTCAGGTAAGATACATTCATCTGGTCAATAGCGTTCTTGCTGGGAGTTGTGTTGACATTAGCACGTCCCTCAACAGCTATCGCGAAGACGGGAGTAACCTGCTTCGTGAGCTCAACGCCGAAGTTAGGACGGCAGCTCTTCCAGAAGGGGTGGTTCACCGTGGGCGTGATAGCGCCTGCGCTTACACCAAGAGACCAGTTGTCGAAGAACTTGTGGCCTTCGTACTGTGCATTTGCGCCAAGAGTGATGGCGGCAAGTGCGAGAATGGTAAATAATTTACGCATGATGTTAATTATTAGTTAACGAATAAATTGGTTTTTCCTTATGGATTTATCCCATATTTCGCGGCAAAAATACAATAAAATCTATATTTAGTGCTTTTTTTTGCCTTTTTTTTGCGTTTTTATGCCTTCAAAGTCATTATGCATCGGCTTTTTGACGCCTTTTCTTGGCGAAAAGTATTAATTTTTCAGCAAAATAAACAACAAGCCCGGGCGAAAAACGTCCGGACTTGTTTTGTGTTTTAGCCTTTAAGGCGAATGTTTCTCGAATTAGTCGAGCTCCATCGTGCAGATGCTTACGCGGTTCCATTCAGCCTCGCTGAACATTTCGCTGATACCGTTGCCGGCAGCGTCGATGCGGCTCTCAGCGATACCATACTGCTTAACGAGCAGGTTCTTGACAGCCTGGGCGCGAGCCTCAGCAAGACGAATGTTCAGAGCTTCGGGACCATCCTTGGAAGCATAGCCGCGAACGACTAC
>ONWB01000110.1 GCA_900321445.1 uncultured Prevotellaceae bacterium
CCGACAACGTGCTTTCGCTGACGTACAAGATGAAGACGACGGAAGCCACAAAGGCGCGCGTATTCGTTGCGAAAGTGGGCTCCATCACGGAATATCACGAGGTGGAAATCCCCGCTGCTAAGGTTGCAGGCGAATGGACGACGTTCTCGACGCCGCTCTCAGCATTTGGCATCACTGATGGTGCGCAGATTGCTATGATAGGCCTCTGCTTCGACTCCACGCCCTCCGACTACGAGATGCTCGTGGGCGAGATGGCCGTCAAGGAGGCCACTGCCGACTATGGCACCGTTACGCCTGAAATCCTGCAGCTCGAAATCCTGCGTGGACGCTACAATGCCCTCGACTTCAAGATGCGCTACCAGAGCCGCGAGGAAACGGGCGGCGTGAAGACGTACAACGACGAGGTAGGTACTTGGTACTTCGAAATATACTTCCAGCAGCAGGGACAGCCCGAGCAGCTCCTGACTGCCACGCCCTCGTGGGCAGCCTACGTGGTGGACGCTCCGCTTGTGCCAGGCACGGAGGGGCGCCGCGGACGCTTTGGCGTGCGTGCCGTTAGTCCCGACGGACACTCTGGAAGCGAAATAGTATGGACGGAATATCGCGATATTCCCTACAATCAGACATTGACGTCTGTAGTCATCGACAAGGCTGTCGTAAAGCCTGGCGAGACCTTCACCGTAGGCCTTGAGGACACTATGAGCCCAGCGGCCCAAGAGTGGAAGATTGTCGATCCCGTTACAGGCGAGGTTGTGGCAACGGCTACGAATAGCGTGAACCTTGCTACCAGCATCAGCAAGGTGGGACTCTACGACCTATACTTCACAGACAGCACGGGCAAGCAGGTCATCACACGCGGCTATATCCAGGTGACGCCAGAGGAGACAGGTGCCGTACCCGCTATTGAGACGCTGCAGGCCGACAAGGCTACTGCGGAGACGGGCGAGCCTGTAGGACTCTCCTACACCTCTCGCGACGGCGAGGGCAGCGTGTCGCGCTCACTGCGCATCGCAGACCCCGATATGTTCATGATTCCTGGCGACGTACAGCAGGGAAAGACGTATTCCTACGCACTTTGGTTCAAGCCCAACCAGCTCTCCTACGGCCGCGACGGCATCAACCTCATCAACAAGCTCTCCATCTACGACTCGTGGCCACACAACAACTGGGGCGACCTCTGGGTGGTTATCCGCGTAGCTATCGCAAAGGGCTTCAACAACGGCGGCGAGGCCATAGGTACTGCTACTGTTGACCACCCTGCAGGCGAGATTGCGTTTAACACCTTCGGATGGACGGCACACGGCGACCCCTACGAGAAGATGATGTCCACAGGCTACCAGCTTACGGCAGGCGTGTGGAACCACCTTGTAGTGACGCAGCAGGGAAACTTGCAGAAGATGTACTTCAATGGTAAGAAGGTGGCAGAGGTTACGGCTCCGTCAGGCCAGAACGGACGTCGCGACGACCGTTCGAACACACCCTGGGCCAGCGACTCCCGCGTCAACGTGACGGCAGAAAAGGATGCCCCCATCACCATCGGCGGCGGTGGTGTCTATAAGACTGGCTTCGATGGATGGATTGACGAGGTACAGGTGTGGAACAAGGCCCTCACAGACGCTGAAGTCCTCGAGGCTATGCGCGGATATTCCGCTGGCAACATTCCCACAGGCTTGCAGGCATACTACACCTTCGAGGAGAAGAATGCCGACGGCTCCTTCAGCAATCTCGGCAAGGCAGGCACGAAGCCTGGACGTGTGGTGACGATGGCTGACAGCGGTGGCGAAAGCACGTCAGGAGCAAACTACCAGACGCGCCACGCTGACAACGATGCTCTTGGCTATCCTGGCATTCCTGGCTCTCTGGAGATAAAGACTGCTCCAACGTGGACGCTCGAGGGCGCCAACTATACACAGGACGATGCTGCCCGCACGGCTACGGCAACGTACCCCGCCGCAGGGAAGTACAGCGCACAGCTCACGCTCTCAAACCTCTGGGGAAGCGACGTGCGCGAACTGCCAGACTACGTCGAGATAACGGTTGCCGAGGGCATCGACGAACTCTTCCAGAGTGCTCCCGAAGGCACCATCCGTGCCTACGATGTGCAGGGACGCCCCGTCACGCAAGAGCAGATGCGGCAGCCTGGCACCTACGTTCTCCAGTATCATAAGGACGGAAAAGTCGTGAGAACCGTCAAGGTGCTGATGAAGTAAATCGTTTTGACAACAAGATAAGCAGGAGGGTGCGTCAGGATTGGCGCACCCTCTCGTTGTTTCGCATTTGCAGAACATACTATTGCCACCCTGCCCTCAGCGGCTGGTGTATTCCTTCCCATTCACTTTTATGGTGATGTCGCTGAGGATGGGGCGATAGTCGCTGCCGAGGTCGAGACCATATTCCACTATGTTTTCCATGTTGCGGCGCTTCCAAGCCTTCTTTACAGCGTCTGCCTCTTCTGGCGGAACGGGGAGGGATATCGTACCCCAGTGGGTTTTGATTGTAAAGGCTTGGGCATCTTTGTCGTAACTGCCCAGTTTGCTCTTTTTGTTGTATAGGCTGTTCTGGCATTGGAAGTATCCATTGCGCAGATTGTCTTCCTTCAAGGTTTCGCGCGCTTCATCCTCAGTCATTGTGTTCACGGTCAGGCCTCTGTAGCAGTCTCTGGCTATACCCTGACAGTAGGTGCGGAAGTCGCTCTTGCCATCAGACGAGAATGTTTTGTCGTATTTTTCGCGCACAGATGCTGAGCGTGTGTTTGCAGCACATATAAGGCGTTTTTCGAAGTCGCTCACCTCATCAGTTGTGAACAGTGGGGGCAGCATTTGTATATGGTAGCGAAGGGAATACATGGCATAGCCTCGTCCGTCGCCAACGATGGCGTATCTACTATTGCTGTATCCTAAATCGGGAATGGGTACATTCTCGAGTTTCGCAAAATTATATTCAGGCGGCACAAGCATGTCTGCATGCACATTGCCAACCTCGTCCACTACTTCGATGATACCTTTGCGCCCTTCCAGTTCAATCTTATAAAAGGGGCCAAAGTCTGGCGTGATGCGATCCATATTCGTGGGAAGTAAGCCATGAATGTTGTCATTGTGTACCAAGTTGAAGACTTCCTTGCCCCATTCATCTTTTTTCACGCCAATCATGTAGAGGCCATAGTCATTTATACGTTTCACGCTGCTCAGGTCAGTGAGAGAGCCTGTGCCCTCAAGGAAAAGAACCCATTCCCCATCTTGATATTGACACACTAAATCGTATTTCCCTGAGCGTTTGTTCGCAAAGATGTCGAGTTTTTGGTAAGAGTAATCCCAAGCGTCTTTCCAATTGCCGTCTAGCCAGATGCGCCAGTGGTCGCGCCCATACTCGTCCTTCTTGTTGAGGGCAACCCATTGGTGATTGTCGTCCAAGTACTTGATTTCATCAAATTCGACCTCTTCACCTTCAAAATACTCTGTTTCGTCTGCGTCGACGCGCAAGTCCTTGAGACGCCACGTTCCGTTTTTCATCAGCTGAACAACAGCAGACTGGTATCCTGGCACGATGATGCGCTGGTAGCGCGGCTCGAGCATCCATTTCTTAGCTGTGAAGTTGTAGATGCCCCGACCTTCGTTCACGGCTACCACGCGATTTGTGTTGCCGTTTTCATCTTTGAACGTTTGTTCCCAGTGCCCGTTCCATGCGCGCTGGTATTGCCGTTCCTCCTCAGTCATGGGCGTGTAGTCGCGCAGGTGTGTGCTCTGTGACTGTGTCTGTGTCTGCTGCGGACGCGGGGTTGGCGTGGGTGTAGGTGTTGGCGTGACAGTTACGGTAGGCTTTGGTGTTGGCGTGGGTGGCGGAGTGGGTTTTGGCGTTGGCGCAGGAGTAGGTGTCGGCTCCTCCTCTTCAGGTGCCGAATAGTATTCGCAGTTTGAGCTGTGTGCCTCACCCCGAGTCATGTTGGCACCACACGAGGCGCAGTGCGCGTCGCTTACGGGCGGAATATTGAACTGCGCTCGTATAGTCGCTGGATATGAGAAAAGAAGTACTGCCAGGATGGCGACAGCACTTGTACGTGATATAAAGGTTTTCATAGCTGTAGGCTTTTTATGGTGCTATCG
Source organism: uncultured Prevotellaceae bacterium (assembly GCA_900321445.1). Taxonomy (GTDB): domain Bacteria; phylum Bacteroidota; class Bacteroidia; order Bacteroidales; family Bacteroidaceae; genus Alloprevotella. The sequence continues at coordinate 4,101 of ONWB01000110.1, forward strand.
TTACTGTGAAGTCTCCCTCCATGTCAGGATAGAAGATGCGTGGGCAGCAACCCTTTGCAAGCGTGATGCGTTTTACCCACAGTGCGAGGCGCAGGTCGAGTTCCTCGAGTTTTGGCAACATGGTCAAGTCGAGTTCCTCCACAGTACCGTTGCCTACGTCCAGACGTACGAGGTTGGGGAAGTGGCGTAGAAAGTCGTAGTTGCCGATAATGTTCTTGCGTCCGCCGTAGCCGAGGTGCAGCTCAGTGGCTTGTGCAGCCTCGCCATAGGTGACGATACCGTCTTGGTTGATGTCGCATGGCGTGAAGCAGCGTGCGAAGGCTGCGCCATAGACCATTGGGTCTTGCTGCGTGCGGATGAAGATGGAGTCTTCGGGGATGGTAGTGTTCTGCGTGATTTGTGGAACCTCTGGCACGGGTGGGAGTTCGAATTGTGCCCATCCTGCGATGCAGAAAAAGGCGAGGAATGCGAGAGTGATAGTCTTTTGTTTCATGGCGCGCGTGGGGTTAAGTGAAAGGATGTTTGTTCTGTGACAAGAGCGTTCGCTACGCTCCTGTTTTATGCTCTGTGGCTGCAAAGTTGCTAAAAGTCAGCGGGAGAGCCAAATTATCTCTTCGCTTTTTTTATTTGCAGCCAAATAAGTGGCGATGCATCTCCATTCAGAAGTGCATCACCAAGTGAGTAGACAGGATGTTGCTGCCCTTTGCTACTCCAGTTTCTTCGCAGGCCAACCGTAGTCCTGGTACAGGGAGGCTTTGATGCCGTGTTTCCTTACGAACTCTGCAAGCCCCGCAGCCCTTGCGGCTTCGCGTGCCTCCTCATTGCTGTTGATGGAATGGAAGGCGTCGTATCGAGTGCCGAAAATCTTCTTTGCCGTAGGCAGGTTGTTGGAGCCATCCTCCACCCGCTCGAAGGCTGTTACCTCATAACTTCCGCCCGCTTTGCGAAGATGCATAAGACCAGGGTGGCTGCCGCCAGCGACGCATTTCAGCGTGTCGCCAGCCTGATTGTAGTTGAAAACCCAGAAGTCGCCCCACACGAGGATGTCGTCAGCCCTTTGGCTATCCACGTCGACGATGGTGTAGGTGGGGACGCAGTATTCGCCTTCGGCGTAGTGCTTCCCTAATTCATTCACCAGAAAGCTGTCGATGGTGGAGAGGTATGTATTCGTCAGCTCTGCGGCTTGTACGTTTGTGGCTGCGGAGTCTGCTGCAGTAGCTGTTGCGCTCGACTGTTTGCCTCCGCATGCTGCCAGCTCGATTGCGGCCAGCGTTAGGGTTAATAGTCCTTTTTTCATGTTCTATTGCTGTTATTTGGGTTTAATGCTTGATGACTTTAGAGTTTTTACGCCGCAAAAATACACATTCTGTTACAAACTCCTTATTCATTTCGTAAAACGTTGCAGATAGCCTTGACAGATGTGTTTTTTCAGAAGAATGAGTTGGTTGAATATCTCAAAAATGCCAAAAAATATGAATTATTTCCTTGGACTTTGTCATATTTCGACAGATTATTTCCTTGGATCTTGTCATATTTTAGTAATTTATTTGTTTGGAAAAAGTCAAATAGTTATCTTTGCCACCAGAAAATCAAGACAATAGTTTATGTATTATCCTAGATTAATAGATAAATACCTCTCGGAATGGGCATCACGCCAGACTCACAAACCGCTTTTGCTACGCGGTGCACGTCAGGTGGGTAAATCTACGGCTGTACGTCATTTGGCAGAGAGTTTCGAAAGTTATGTGGAGATAAACTTCGAAAAACAGGCATCGTATATACCTCTGTTTCAGGCGAAGGATATTGACGTGAAAGCAATTATTTCCCAAATATCGGCAATGGCGGGTAAACGTATTGAGTCAGGAAAGACATTACTTTTTCTTGATGAAGTTCAAGTTTGTCCTGAGGCCATTATGTCGTTGTGGTTCTTCAAAGAAGACATGCCTGAACTGCATGTGGTCGCCGCTGGTTCCCTTTTGGAGTTCGCCCTCGAAGATGTTCCGTCTTTCGGAGTGGGGCGTATCCATTCCATGTTCATGTTCCCAATGACTTTTGACGAATTTCTCATTGCTAATGGCGAACAACTGCTGATGGAGGCTCGCGATGCCGCTTCTTCGTCTCGTCCGCTCTCGCAGCCGCTATATGAAAAGCTGGTTGCTCTTATGAGGACTTTCATGCTTGTTGGAGGCATGCCTGAGGCAGTGGCCAAATGGGTTGAGACGCATGACTATTTGGCTTGCCAGGAAGTGCAGGACGACATCGTAGTAACCTACGAGGACGATTTCCCAAAATATCGCAAGAAGATTGATCCCGTACTGCTTCGTAATACAATGCGAAGTACTGCTGCGCAGGCCACGAGCAAGTTCGTATATTCAGCCGTGGAGGGGGGCTATAGGGCATCCGATGTGAAGAAGGCATTGGATATGCTGGCGAAGGCAGGGATAGTTATACCCGTGACACACACCGATGCCAATGGTCTACCTTTGGGAAGCGAGGCTGACACATCGTACCAAAAGATGTTGCTGTTAGATACGGGGCTGATGCTGCGTCTGTTGAACATGACTACAGGCGACGTCTCAGAACTCACAGAACAAATACTGACGAGCGATGTCACCGACCTTGTCAACAAAGGTTCGTTGGCAGAGATGTTAGCGGGACTCGAATTGCTGCACTATCGTACCCCAAATATCCGCCATGAGATATACTATTGGCAACGTCACTCCAAAAACTCGCAGGCCGAAGTTGACTACATCTCCAGTTATCGGCAGATGGTGCTGCCAATTGAGGTGAAAGCTGGGACTCAGGGTGGAATGAAAAGCCTCTGGATGTTCATGCGCGAGAAAAAGCTCACGAATGCCGTCCGTTGCTCGCTGGAAAACTTCGGAACCTTCGACTATACAGACCCAGAACGCAATGGTGCCGTTCGCCACGTTCAGATTTGCCCATTATATGCTATCTCGCAGATGAATGAAGTATTGAAGCAGCAGGGGCTGTCTTAATCAGCTTAAAACCTTTTATTGGGTCTATTGGTCAAAATGAGTGGTAAACAGTTACGTTTTTTTGTCTATTGGTCATTTTGGGTGGTGGTACTAGTTTAAAACCATGAAAAACACC
>ONWB01000069.1 GCA_900321445.1 uncultured Prevotellaceae bacterium
TAACATCTACCTGGCATCCACCTGACACCCACCTGACACCCACCTCGGGGAAATGATTATAAGGATTTTGGGATGTAGATTATGAAGGACGAAGGGGGCTTTGCAGAGTTTAAGTTAGTATAGAGGTGGGTGTCGGGGTGGGAGTTTGGTGGGGTGTCAGAAAAACACCCACCCATCCATAAAGCCTATCAGCAACGGGGAGTCGCGGTGTATGGGTGGGTGTTGGGGTGTTTTTGTGAATTTTGCTATAAGAGAATAGAGTGATAGCGGAATTCGTACAAGTTGAAAGATTCGTGGCTTATGGGAACGAACACGAACCTCTTCCCCCAACGAATAGCAGGATAGGTTTCTATAATAAAGATTCTCGCATCTTGATGAAAAATTCTCGCATCTTGATGGATCGAAAAGGCGTTTCGATGGATTTTTATAGGATTACGATGATTTTTTAAGCACTCACGCTTTATCTCGTCTTGCGATTCGTGCTCCAGCCGCCTCAGCGCTTCGCCCTTTGGGGCTGATGTTCACTACAAGACTCGCTGACGTTTTATCTCGTCTTGCTACTCGTGCTCCAGCCACTTCAGCGCTTCGCCCTTTGGGGCTGATGTTCACTGCAAGACTCGCTGACGTTTTGCTTTCAAACTTCAGCAGACACCAGTAAATGTATATGTCACAGAGGGGGAGAAGGCTGTTAATAGCCTAAGTGATATTGTGCGAGGCAGTCCTATAAGAATACAGATTCGCCCAACACACGGTTGTGGAAGGTGTGCTGGGCGAAAAGTGTGTTAGTGGTAAGAATGCGCTTAGCAGACTTTTTCGAGGCGTTTCATTACGGCAAACATAAATGCTGCGCTGAGGAGGCAGAGAACGATGAACACCGTCCAAACAACCCAGAGGGGAAGGCCGCCCCAGAGGAAGCCGCCGACGGAAACGAGGAAGTTGCCGAGTGCAGTTGCAACAAACCATCCTCCCATCATTGTGCCTTTCAGCTTGGCAGGTGCTACCTTGGACACGAAACTGATGCCCATCGGGCTCAGGAGCAGTTCGCCGAAGGTAAGCACGAGGTATGTGCCGATGAGCAGGTTAGGACTTGCAAAAGTCTTGTCGGCATCAGCAGCAGCTGCCTGTGCGTCAGGGGAGAGGAGGCCGATGGAGCCTGCCACCATGATGAGATAGGCGGCGCCAGCCACAAGCATACCATAGGCAATCTTGCGAGGTGCGCTGGGTTCCTTGCCCTTAGATGCCAGCCAGCCAAAGATGGCGAGGCTTACGGGCGTGAGAGCTACAACGAACGAGGGGTTGAATTGCTGGAATATGGGAGCGGCGAGGGCTACCTCCGTGCCTTGGGCTGCGGTGTACTGGTATCCGAGTGCGCCGAGGCACAACAGGATGATGACTCCCGCGATTGTCTTTGTCTTGATAGTCTTGCCCTGGAAGAGTGAGAAAAGCGCATAGACGATTACGATGCAGAGCACGAGGTTCAGCACGTCGAATGGCATAGCGGCTGCACCTGTAGCCGTCGGCGTCACGAATTCGTTGGCGAAGTATGTGAGCGTAAGGCCGTTCTGGTGGAACGCCATCCAGAAGAAGATGACAACAGCGAAGACGAGGCACAGGGCGATGACGCGCTCCTTCGTGTCCTTGGGGTCTTCCTTGGTTTCCTCGGCCTTGGCGTCAGCAGCGGCGTCCTTCTTCTTGTCGCTCTCCACGTGGCGGAATGTGCTGCGGAAGCCATAGTATATGGCGATGGAAAGAATCAGCGATGCGCAAGCCACGGCAAAGGCGAAGTGGTAGGCGTCGGCGTGGCTGTAGCCGAGAGAGGTTTCTGCCCATTCCATAATCTTCACGGCAGCAGTTGGTGCGAAGAGTGCGCCAATGTTGATGGCCATGTAGAAGATGGAGAAGCCGCTGTCGCGCGACGTGCTGAAGCGCGCTTCGTCGTAGAGGTTTCCCACCATTACCTGGAGGTTGCCTTTGAAAAGTCCCGTGCCGAAACTGATGAGCAGCAGGGCGGCAATCATGCCGACCATGGCTACGGTGTCGCCGCCAAGGGGTATGGATAGGACGAGGTATCCAGCAAACATGATGAGGATGCCGATGGTCACCATCTTTCCGTAGCCGAACTTGTCGGCCATCATGCCGCCAAAGAGCGGGAGGAAATAGACGAGAGCCAGGAATGTGCTGTAGATGGCGCCAGCCGTTCCAGGTGCAAGTCCGAAGTTTTCGCGCAGGAAGAGTGCGAAAACGGCCAGCATCGTGTAGTAGCCGAAGCGTTCGCCAGTGTTGGCGAGTGCGAGGGCGTAGAGCCCTTTTGGTTGGTTTTCAAACATTGTTGTAAGTGTTGTGTTTTCTGGAAATGTTCAGTAGTTCCAGAGTCGTCAGTTATTTAATAATCTTTTTCCCTTGGTAGATATAGATGCCTTTGGGACCATTGTCCATCGGCCATTGTCCATTGACGCGGCGACCTTGGAGGTCGTAGGTGCCATTTAGCATTGATGAGTGACCATTGTCCATTGAAGAATGTCCGTTATCAATTGTCTCGATGCCGTTGTAGGTGCCTGGCTTCATGGTAGAGTGTACGAACATTTCGACAGGCGCAGGCTGGTCGGGCATGACGTTCAGCACCAGGAAGTAGCCGCCGTCATTGGTAAATTCGCGCGTCTGAGGATCGTAGTTGTAAACCATATTGGTAAGGCCGTTGTTGTAGCGTGCAACCATGTAGAGCGGGTAGATACCATATTGGCCATAGAACTGTCCTGCGGCGAATGTTATGGGTTTGTCGCCGAGGAATTCTTCGCCAATGCTGCCCACTACCCATGCCTCAGGAAGATATTGGCATAGTCCTTGGACATATACCTCGCTATTATTATAGAAACCTATGCGGACGTTGTACTTTACTTCCTCAGTACCTGTGTAGTTCCCTTCTTCGTCAGTCAGCATCTTCGCTCCCGTGAAGACATAGGGGGTGGTCTGCAGGCCTGCGGGGGGAGTTACCACCTCAGGCAGAGTGCTTCCGCTGCCTCCCTTGGGAGAGAGTACGATGTCTGTCAGCATCTGGTAGGTGACGCCCGCCTCCGTGACGCAAAGGATATACTGTCCTGCTACCATAACGCCTGTGGCTTCGTCGTATGAGAACGTGATGTCGCATTCCGCACCATCGTAGCCGATGAAGAACAGAGGCGTATTGCTATAGCTGCCTGCGGATTGGCGCGTCTTGCATGTGACGATGCCGTCGGCGAGTGTGCCTTTCAGCCACACCTTGGAGTCGAAGGCGCTCAGTCCCTGAATGGAAACTTCGGAGCCTTCTATCGTCACCGTTACGTCCTCGTTGAGGTTCTCATATTGTTCCTCGTTGTTGGGGTTTACGTTCTTTCCAGTCATCGTGTATGCCGTCTCGTCGTCTGTCGAGGACGGGGCGTTCTTTGTAATCATGACGGGGGAGAAGTATCCCAAGGCGTTGGCCTGCGTCAGGCTGTTAGTGAGTGCGAGCCACATGTCGCCAAGAACGTATGCCTCGGCTTCTTCGTTGTATGTAAACTCAATGTCGCACAGGCCGCTTTCGCCCACGCCCATATAGTAAATCTTCGTGCCACCATAGGAGCCGACCAGCTGTCCGCGGTCGAACGTTACATAGTTGCCGTTGCGCGTCCCCTTCATCCATGTATTTCCCGTTATGGGATTGGGGAAATTGAAATATACGTCCTCGCCGCTATAGGCGATGTCCATAGGTTCGCTGACATCTTCAGACTCGCCGCCCGAGGTGAACAGGGCGTTGATATACCACGTCTCCTTTGTTGCATCAGCTGGTGGATTCGACTGTGCCATCATGCACACTGCCGCCATCAAGGCAATACAGATAAGTCCAATTCTCTTCTTCATTTTTAATCTTCGTTTGGTGTTTTTCAAGGTATGCGTCGTAATCGACAGATTAACGGCTGGGCAAAAATACAAAAAATCCGCTATAACGAAACGTCGTAGCGGATTTTTTAATGAAATGCGAATGTTCTGAGAAACCAGACGAATCAGATTAGTCGGGGTGCTCAGAGTATGTTACACATTACACAAGCTTGGTGTAGCCGTAAGCAGCAACGTCGCCGAGCTGTTCCTCGATGCGGATGAGCTGGTTGTACTTTGCCATACGGTCTGTGCGGCTCAGCGAACCCGTCTTAATCTGACCGCTGTTGGTAGCAACGGCGATGTCGGCGATGGTTGTGTCCTCAGTTTCACCAGAGCGGTGGCTGGTAACAGTCGTGTAGCCGTGGCGGTGAGCCATTTCGATAGCTTCGAGAGTCTCTGTGAGGGAGCCAATCTGGTTCACCTTGATGAGGATGCTGTTAGCAGCGCCCATCTTGATACCCTTCTCAAGGAACTTCGTGTTTGTAACGAAGAGGTCGTCGCCGACGAGCTGGCAGCGGTCGCCGATGCGAGCTGTGAGCTTAACCCAGTTGTCCCAGTCGTTCTCGTCGAGACCGTCCTCGATGGAGTCGATGGGGTACTTCGTGATGAGTTCCTCGAGGTATGCAATCTGCTCCTCAGCGCTGAGCTTCTTGCCGTTGGGATCCTTAGGCGTGCCGTTCTTGAGCTGGCGGTAGTCGTAGTACCATTCGCCATTCTCCTGTACAGCAAATTCGCTTGCTGCGCAGTCCATTGCAATCTTCACGTCCTTGCCCGGCTCGTAGCCAGCCTTCTTGATAGCTTCAACAATGGTGTCGAGGGCGTCCTCGATGCCGTCGAAGTTGGGAGCGTAGCCACCTTCGTCGCCAACAGCCGTGGAGAGGCCGCGTGCCTTCAGCAGCTTAGCGAGGTTGTGGAATACCTCAGCACCCATGCGGATGGCTTCGCGCTCGCAGCATGCGCCAACAGGACGAATCATGAACTCTTGGAATGCGATGGGAGCTGCACTGTGGGCACCACCATTCACGATGTTCATCATGGGCACGGGGAGCGTGTAAGCGTTTGCGCCGCCGATGTAGCGATAGAGAGGCATGCAGAGAGCCTTGGCAGCTGCCTGAGCTGTTGCGAGGCTGACGCCGAGGATAGCGTTTGCGCCGAGCTTGGACTTCGTGGGCGTGCCGTCGAGGGCAAGCATCTTGTAGTCGATAGCGCGCTGGTTGAATACGCAGTCACCCTTCAAGGCGGGAGCGATGACGGTGTTTACGTTTTCAACAGCCTTCAGCGTACCCTTGCCAAGATAGCGGTTCTTGTCGCCGTCGCGGAGCTCGAGGGCTTCGTTCTCGCCAGTGGATGCGCCGCTGGGAACAGCTGCACGGCCCATAACGCCGTTTTCGAGGGTTACTTCAACTTCTACCGTGGGGTTGCCGCGGCTGTCAAGAATTTCTCTTGCGTGGATTTTTTCGATTTTCATTGTTTGTATAATTAGATAATTGAGATGTTTCTTCAGATTTCAGGCGCAAATATACAATTTTCTCTGTGTATTCGTGCAAGCTCTTGCCGCAAATCTCGCCAAAGAAATTTTATCGTAGTATTTTTTCGCCGTTTTTGATAACTACACCATGCTGTATGCTATGTTCTGACACGCGACGACCTTGTAGGTCGTAGGTTGCTTCTGACGACGTGCCACTGGGCATCACTACTTGATGAATTGCTGTGGGGTGCTTGGGGGCAGCCTCCGTCACCACAGGATCCACGTTTGCGCAGAGTGCATAGTTGCTCCATTTTGCAAGGCTGTACTTGTGGCTTGGTGCGAGGTCGTTGCAGAGGTCCCAGCAGAAGATGCCCATCAGTTGGTTGTCGCGACAGAATTTTGCGCGGTTATACACCTGGACAGGGCCATGGAAATAGTAGTACAGACCTTTATAGAGTCCACGCTCGAAGCTGCCGTCTGTGGCGGGTACGTAGTCGCTCGTGATGATTCCCCACTTGTAGCCTATGACATCGCCCACCTTTGAGCCGCTCTCGTCGTAGCCGCCAGATGTGGTGGTGCTGTATGAGAGGTAAATCTTGTTGTTGGGATATCCATAGTTCTTAAAGGCATTGTAGCCCTGTTCGAAGCTGGGATAGTTGTACCATGTCTTCTGCGGGCCATATTGCTGGAACGTGAAACCATGCACCTTGGAAATCTTGTCTTTGGGGAATTGGTAGGCACCATATTGGTGGTGCGAAATCACGAGAGTCTTGCCTGCGGGAAGCACTTTGAGGATTTCGTCGGCAAGGAGGCCAAGGTTTGTCTGCGTGCCGTCCATCCATTCAAGGTCGAGTTCCACCCCCGCATAGGGCTTGACGTATTCTGCCACGTCAGCTGCGAAAATCTTTCGCTTCGAGGCATCGGAGATGGTGTTTTGCCAGTTTGAATGTCCTTGTACGGAGATGCGGATTTGGTAGCCACTATATCCATCGTAGCAAGACTCCATGATGTTCTTCCATTCGTCCTGCGAATAGTAGTCCCAGCCGAGTTGGTCAGGGTTGTTATAGCGATAGAAGGCATTGGTGACGTTCATCATCGCTTGGGTGACGGGCTTTCCTGGTCCAGGCATGGGCATCTTGTTGTTGCGGTGGTCGGCAAATTCATCCACAGAGAACGTCCTGTGCCAGATGGCCGTTTCATCTACTGCGCCCTTGATTTTTTCGCCAACGTAGAACTTCAGGTTGTCCATACCTGTGGGCATGGCGTCAGTGGCATCGTCTGAAAGTGTGGCATCGGCTCTGTAGCTTGTGCCGCTCACGTTGCATACTACGGCATTGGTGTTTTCCGTGCCGCTGCCAGGCGTGATGACGACATACTGCCAGCGGTTTGCCTGGATGGATTTGGGAAATACGAACTGCTTGCCGTTGATGCGTACTATGAGTTGGCGCGTAGCTTCCTCGCCAAGTCTTAGCGAGAAGCCCTTTGTGCCTGCGGTGTTCTCCTTGCGGAAGATGAAGGCACCCTCTGTCCATTCGTCCAGGTACACCCACGTTTCCAAAGTATATCCAGAGGAGGGCTTGAATACTGACGTAGGACATTCCAGATATCCGTTTCCTTCCAACTTCAGCACACCTAAGCGGTTTTTATAGCGCTCGTTGTAAGTGCCATTCTTGACTGTAGCGTGGTCGCAAGGCGTCAGGGGCAGTACATGCCCATCGGAATACGATTGCAGGCCAAGGATGATGAGGTCGTTGGCGAGTAGGTATTTTTCCTTTTCGATGCCATTGTCGAAGAAGCGCACATTGTTGGTGTACTGACCATTAAGCAGGTAGGGTAGGCCGTCGTTGTTGTCCGTGACGGCTTCTTTCTTCACACCCTGGGCAGATGGTATGCCGTGGTGGTTCGTACTTTGGCGTGGTGCGAACAAGGCCTTGTAATCGACGATGTTCTCACACTGCGGCTGGTCGAACTTGAAGTAGCATACGAGGTTGCCAAGCTGTGGTGCCCACTTGTTGAGGGTTGTATTGTAGAAATAGTCGTAGTCGGAGGACAGTTCCGCATTCCACACGCGCACTTCGTCCAAGCGTCCCTTGTACGTGTCGCCACCCAGTACGAAGGACTCTCCGCTGGCGGGAAACGTCGTCGTCATGGAGATGTTCTTCGCGATGGTCTTGTTTACATACACGGCTATGCGCTGCTCTTTTCCTACAACCATGATGGGAATCCACGTCTTCTCCTTGAGGGCGTTGCGTGTGATGTTGTAACTCTTTCCGTTGAAGGTCAGCACAAGCGTGTTTGCCTCGCCAAGGCTCAGGCGAAGGTCGTCGCCGCGCGACATCAACGTGGCACCCTCAGTCCATTCGTCGGCATTCATCCAAAACTGTAGGGTGAAGGATTCCAAACCATTCAGTTCTGGCATAGGGCCGCAGTCCACGCTTCCTCCAGCGCTCAGTCGCAGGCAGCAATTCTGAACCTGTGCCGTAGAGGTGAATGCAAAGAGTAGGGTTGAGAGGAGGAAAACAATCCCCCTAAATCCTCTAATTGTAGCGGATGTTTTTGGTTGGGTAGTCATAGTCGTATGTTTTGGCTATTTCTTATGTGTCTAAAATAGGCATAAAGCGTGGAAGCCACGCTCTATTGCCTTGAAACTTATGCGTTAGTCGCAGTCGTAGCTGTAGTCTGCCGTACCATCGGCATCGCGCGGCCATCCAGGATTCTGATAGATGGGGCTGTTTGCCGTTACGCCACCTCCCGTGAGCAGGAACTCGGAGATAGGTATGGGCTCCAAGTAGTGCGGCTTGGGGAATGTGTATCCGTCGTACGCTGCTGACGTGGCGCTAACCTGCAAGGGGCGCATATACTTCGAGACAGAGACTTGCGAAACAATCTTCTCTTCCAAGTCGGACTTGTCGTACATTTCATACACCTTATCCCAGAGGTTCATGCCTTCGGGCTGGTAGTTTACCATGTTGTCGAGGCTGCGCCAACGCTTCAGGTCGTCGAGTCGCATACCCTCGGCGATGAACTCGCAGCGACGTTCGCGGCGGATGTTGTAGAGAGTCTCGTCCACCATGTTGCCATGTGAATAGACAGCGAGGTCGTTCTCCAGTGTGAGGTCTGTCATGGCGATGGTGGTATTGTATTCCGTATCCACGCCAGCGCGTGCTCGCAGGGCTCTCCAAAACTTGTCGCAGTTTGCATCGAGCGAGTGGTAGCGCTCGTAGTATGCCTCAATATAAATCAGGTATGCTTCTGCGGCACGCATGATGGGCACAGCCGTTGTGCAGTTGTACTGTATGCGCTGTTCTGAGTCGTCGCTGAGCCACTTGTTGAGGTCGTAGCCTGTTGTGGACTTCTCGTTGCCAGCGGCGCGGAGAGGCGGCTTGTAGTAGTAGATAGTATCGTTGACGTTCTTGCCGTCCACTTCTCTCGTGACGATATCCGAGCCAGCGGCGCGTATGGAGCCAGCGAGGCGGCTGTCGCGATCCGTTACCTCGTCGTATGGTGTTACGTCGCCACGATAGCCTGCGTTAGGCGCGTAGATGGGCTGTCCGTTTTCCATGAGGAAGGTGTTCACGGCAGCGCGTGTGAGGCCGCATCCTCCACCAGCGCGCAGGTATGCTGAGCAACTGTGTGAGAGGACGCCTGTCTTGTAGTAGCGAGCCAGGATGACCTCGTCGTTCTCAGGGAATGTCTGGTCCTTGTTGAACATGCCTTGGTAGTCGTCGTCGAGCTTGCGGTTTTCTGCCACCTTTACAGAGGCGTCGATTGCCTGTTCGAGGAAGTATTCCACCTCAGCCTCTGCGCTACCCGCCTTGAACTGGAAGTCAGGCCACGTCTGCTTGCCAGGCCACTTGTCGTTGCCAGGTACGAAGCATGTGCCTGCGTGGTAGCGTTCCCACGTGCCTTCGTAGAGTGCTACGCGAGCCTTCAGCAGGAGTGCAGCGTCGCGTGATACACGTCCGCTTTCAGGTGCACTTGCCATCAGGAGTTCTGCCGCCTTGTCGAGGTCGGCGATGATGTGGCGGGCCACCTCGTTGCGGGGGTAGCGTATGCTCTTCTCTGTGAGCAGGGCCTGGTCGTCGTCGAGCATGACTGTCACGATGGGAGCGTCGCCAAAGTTGCGAAGCAGGCGGAAATAGTCGTAGGCGCGGAAGAAGTAGCCCTCGCCAAGATAGTGGTTGACGTAGTCGGGACTATCTGAGAGTTGTCCTGTTGCGAGTTTGCCTTCAACCTTGTTGATAAAGTAGTTGATTGCGCGCAGGCGGGAGAAGTTCCATTCGGAGTTGTTGATGTTCACCGTCTTCTTCTCGCCCTTGTAGAACAGGGACTGCGCATAGGATGCGCTCTGGTTGTCGCTCTGGTTGTCCTGCGAGTACAGTCCGCCCCAAAGCGAGTTGTTTGTGGGCAGGGCGCTGTAGAAGTCGTTCACGAACACCTTCAGGTCCTCAGCATTCTTGAAATATGCATTCTCGTCGCCGAAGTCCAGAGGTTCGCGGTCGAGGAAATCGTCGCAGGACTGTAGGCCGAGAACGAGTAGGGATGCGAAGATATAAATATACTTTTTCATAGTCGTGTGCATGTTTAGAAGGTAAGTTCGAGACCCAGTGAATACGTACGATACTGCGGATATGTCTTACCTGGTCCCCAGTTCTCGAAGTCGCCGACGGCTTCGGGGTCGAAGGTGCGCAGTTTAGTAAACGTGAAGAGGTTTTC
>ONWB01000133.1 GCA_900321445.1 uncultured Prevotellaceae bacterium
CCTTCGTTCCAATAATCGCCGCTATCGAAGGAACTGCCTTGCTGACGTGTAAGCTGCATGTCAGTACCTTCGTCACCAGGATCTCCAACGTTAAATCCATCACCTTCTTTTAGCTTGAAGCTCGTGGCTACAATTGAACCAAGTTGTAGTGAAAAGATAGTAGTCTTCGGACACTGATAGTCCTGTCTTGTATGTAGTTTCATTTTTGTTGCACAGATTATTTGATTACTTTCTTTCCATTGATGATGTAAAGACCCTTTGAAGCCTTGTTGACGCGGCGTCCCTGTAGGTCGTAGGCTTGCGATGTGCCGTCTGCTGCGGGCAGCGTATTGATGCCCGTTGGGAAGTCAAGAACGAATCCGCGAATGTTGTTGGCTTCATTATCGTTGAGCAGGAGGAAGGCCTTGCCCGCTTTCAGCATAGAGCCTGTGTACTTGTAGAAGCCGAGGTTGCCTGACTTCACGGCGAAGGTATAAACCTTTTCGCTGAAAGTGCTCGGGGCGACATCGACGAGCGAACCTGTCAGGCGATTGTCCGCAATGGGAGTGCCGTCGGATGTTGCGGGCGTGAAGTCATAGGTGAAGCTGGCCAGTTCGCCCGTGATGGGATTCTCTAGGAACTCTATAACAGCTCCCTGCATGGCGGGAATGATTCCGTCGTACTGCTTCAGCACAAGCATGTCTCCACTGATGACGCCAGCAAATGCACGTGCGCCAGATGGAATCACGAGTGCTACGGGCGAGTAAATCGTCGTAAAGAATCCGTCTGCGACGTAACTTACCTGTACATTCTTGTACACGCCTGTCATACGAACATATACAGTTGTAAGGTCGTTAATCTCAGAAACGGGGGTTGTGCACTCCGCGTCGCTATAGAAAGTATAGGTATAACCTGCTGTCTTCAGCGCATCTGGCATTTCATCTTCTACGCTGTTCGTTTCGAAGATGACAAGCTGGTTGGCGCCAAGGTTACCTAAGTCGTCCACAATCTGATATGTTACAGCCTTTCTAAGGTTGACAGTAAAGTCGGCAATGGCAAGCCACATGCTTGCATCGCTTGTGTTAACCGTAATGGCTGTGCTGGCAGCGTTTATGCCGCTCTGTGAAACAGTTGCATAGCTGGAAGCACTGGAGCCGAAGGGCACATCTACCGAAGTACCCGCAGCGTTCGTTACGGTATAGGTGTGTGCTGCGCTGGATGCTCGTGCAACAAGCATTGAATAGCTGTCAATGGCATAGCCGGCAGGTGCAGTCAGAGTCAATGTGGCATCGGTGTTGGCATTTGCTGGATGATAGGCAATGTTATAATGGCTGTTCCAATTAGAGAACTGATTGAAAGCGCCGTCAGATGCCTCCATCGTCAATCCTGCAACTGTATTGTCGCCAGTCGATACGCCAGAAGTTACTTTCGAAGTCCATGTCAAACCGCTAAGTGTTCCGTAGGTTGTATGAGCCGTTGTTCCGTAAACAACTTTCACACCCTCTGCGGTATTTATCGGAATAAGATCGTTCAGCGTTGGAATCAGCGCTTCGAGTTGTTCGCGCGTAATCTCGAGGAAGTTCAGGGGATAGTGGTTGTAGTCGGTATATCCTCCTGCGGAGTTGAGCGATTGGTCCTCGAAGAGCATGTAGAGGCTACCAGGATTCTCATCGGTGCCGCTACGCTCGAGTGTGACGTAACGCGTACCTTTTGTCTGCACGTTTAGGAACTCTGTCCAGTTCGCACCTTGGTCCAAGCTGTAGTAGAGCTTAAGGTTCGCATGCTGGCCAGTAGTCATAGAGTGGATAATAACGTCAGTCTTGCCACTCTTTGGACCGCGCTGGTAGTATATGAGATCCTGATTGTTCTGGTGCGTCTGGGAGAGTTGGCCATTATCATACTGAGTGCCGTATGTAAAGCTCAACGTGCCGTCTCCATTCTTTGTGTAAGATGCGGTGTTGAAGCGACGTGCTGATTGTTTGCGAATAGAACCTAATAGCGAACCGTCGTTCATTTCAATAATCTTGGCTTCGTCGCCTCCGATAATCATAGGCGTGTCGCTCAGGTACCAAGTGGCACCGTCGTCGGTAGAATAGAACAGATAGTCGTCAGAAGATGCGCCCCAATATGTACCATCTGTCAGAGTGTTGTAATTCGAGGACGTTAGTGTCTGTCCAGGTATGAGATACATAAGTATGCCGTCGGACGTGTAGAGACCCTTACCGGATGTTACGAAGTAGTCGTAAAGTCCGTAACCGCCAGCATTGCCCACGCCAGGCCCACTGTTCTTCATTGCATTGGTGGAATAGAGGTCAACAGGAGGATTGCTTTCACTGCTGGTCCATGTCACGCCGTTGTCGGTACTTGTGGACATGCATACATGCTTCTGCCCGTAGAAGTAGCCGAGGTTACCAGCAGCAAAGAGGCAGTAGAGTTTTCCATCCTTGCCCTTGACAAGGCTTGGGTCGCCGAAGCCGCAACGATCGTTATTCGAGGAGCCCTCACCCTTTGCAATAGTGACTGGTGCGCTCCATGTCTTTCCGCCGTCGGTAGAGCGACGTACCACGATGTCAATAACGTGTCCGCCACCTATGTCGGTATAGCTTTGATAGCGTTTGTCGGCTGCCACAACGATGCTGCCGTCATTCGCTACAACCATTGCGGGAATACGATAGACGCGGCTGCCGTTGTCGCGCGGCAGGAAGGGGTAGGAGCGTGTGTTGAATACCATAGCACCACGGTCAGCGGGGTCGCCAACGGAAGTGAGGTCGAGTGTCGTCTCGTTGCTGTTGCAGGTATATGTGATGCCAGTTATTGCTGCATCGAGGACAGCACCAAGCGTGGCTGTGCTGCTCACGGTAGCACCAATCCAGTAGTAGTGGGTGCCTGCGGAGAAGTTGCCAATGTTGAATGTGGCAGTGGAACCAGAGATGGATGCCGTGGCAACCTCTGTCTTTGTGGGGGCACCTGAGCCTGTGGAATATATTTCAGGAGAATCGGATGATGCCTCATAAAGTGTCAAGGCAGAGATGTTTGCCTCGGAGCCGTCCTTAAGACTGACATTGAAAGAAACATTTGTCGCATCTTTAAAGGGCGATGCCGTCATGCTAAGCAGCATGACTTCACTATCGCGTCCTGCTGTTTGCCAGCCTTGAGCGACTGTTATTCCGTCGGCAACAATGGCAAGATTGGAATTATATGTGAATGAAACGGTTTTGTTTGTGGCATCTATTGCGATTTCAGTGGCACCATCCAAAGAGAAGTCTGTGTTTGTAGGTGTTACGCCTGAAGGTAGGAAGAAATATCCGTTCTTATAAACCGTTTTCAGACCGTTGACATCGCTGCGTGAGCATGTAATTTGAGCATTGTCAGGCGCAACATCGCAGAGTACCTGCCATGCTGTCAGACCTATTGTACTGAGGTTAACGGGAAATACGTCAAAGTAGCCTCCTGTACCAGATGTTTCTCCAATGAAGTATTTGCTGTTCAACAAGTAGGGGACAGCTTTGTATCCGCTATGTACAAACTGCATTCCGCTGGCACTATAGCTAATGCTTACGTTTTCAATGGTTTCAGATGTGCTTGTCGGGAACCAGTTGCTGGAGTTTGTCTTCAGGTACTTACCATTTGTAAGCTGCCAGGCATAGCCGCTACTTGTCTTCGCTATGCGCGTATAGTAAACAGCATTAGCAATTGAAGGCTGCTGGTTAACTTCATCATGTGTGAACGTCAGCGGATAGTTGCGGTTTGCCGCATATTCGATTTCAGTTTCCGGAGCATAGACGGTTTTGCCTGCGTAGGTTCCTGACTTAATGCGAATAGCATACCATCCTTCGCCTGTGGGTGCGGTCGTGAGTGCCGTCTGGCTTGCGATAAGATTGTTTACGGCAGACGTTGCAGCTGTGCTCTGATTGGCTCCATCCACTTTTGTAATGGTGAAGTTGCCACCCACATCATTATAGTTGATAATTGGGCCAGCGTAGTTGTTGCTGACTGCGGCATAGGTGTTTGTCGTGGCAGTCTTGATTTTATATGTGCCGTCGCTTTGGGAAATCAATGTTACTGCTACGGCATCGCTGCTGAATACCCATGAAGCTGTGCTATTCGTGCCGCTGGGGATTGCAAACCTTCCTGCACCAACGTTGTAGAGATAATACTGGTCGCTTGTACCTGTGGGTATGATTACCCATTGGCAGTTGGCATTGGAAGCGCTGAATGTCTGGCTGTTCTTCCCACTTGACCACACGTATTCCGTGCTCTGCGTGGGAGCATACATCATAGCGCCACGGCCGCTGTTCGTATTGTTGATTGTATATACTTCATCAGTCTTAGGCGTCCATATTTCCGCAGAAGCTACCAACTCTACGGGATAGAAGGCCCAGTCGTTGTTGCCCCCCGTCGTCGTAGGAGCCGATGTTCCCCAGCCGACAACCGTCGAGGGGTCTCCTGCCGTAAAGTCGTTTGCATCAAGTATGCTGTTGTTCGTCGTACCCTGAAGGTAGAAATGCCCATCTGTATTGCTGATTTTCGCAATGGTGACGGCTTCTGTGCCGACTACCGTTGTGGGAACGTTCGTGGAAGCTGCAATTGTGCCCATATAGTTGCCAAGGCCATTCTGCACATAGTACTTTCCGTCGTTTGCCCTTAGCAAGCGAACAAGGTAGTTGGCTTTGTCCGTTGCAGATCCAGAGGGCATTGTCCGAGTGTGCTTAAGTTTATGGTCTGAGGTGTTCTCAAACACATAGGTCGTGCGCGAACGCTGCGACATCACATACCACTGACCCTCGCTTATTGAAGCAGAAGCTGTCGAGCTGATAGAAATGTCCTTATCCGTAAACTCGGCGTAGCTTGTGGCTGTGGAGAGTGTGCTTGCGTCAACTTCAAATATGGAAACTGGTGAGTCGCTTGTGTGCATCACCAGCTTACTGCTGCTGCGGTTCGTGTGGAAGCCATTTGACGTGAACGTAAAGCGCCCCGATGTGGCTGCTGCTATTGTGTAACTTCCAGCATTTGCAGCTGAAGTAGGTGCAATGACTTCTCCATTAGAGGTCGGAGTCGGCCAATATTTGCCAGTGTAGGCATTCTCTACTTTCCATGTGCCGTCCCCGTTATCTATGAGATAATAGACTGCGGCCAATGATGCGGAATTGTTGTTGGCCATACCGTAGCTCGTGCCGCCAGTATCGAGGGCAAAGGGCGTACCTGTAAGTCCCTGCCATCGAAGCAAATAAGCCTTTCCGCTTACGATGTTACTAACGGATGTCACTTGACTGCCAACCGTTACCGCTACCTGTGCTGTTGCGAAGATAGGCAAAAGTGCAAAGATTGCAAGAAGTTTGATGATTTTGTTCATATTATGATAGTTTGTTTTTTCGTAGTGTAATTTCGCAGCAAAGGTACGCATTTTTTATCTACAACACAAAATCTTTGGCACCATTAAATGTTTCTATATTTTCCCAGAAAGGGTAAACAAAATGGGAGAAAAATACGTTTTTCTCCCATTCCGCTGGATTTTTCTCCCAGTAAGTTTAATGATATTCAGAAATATATGTCAGTTCGTCCACTCATTTACTGTCATGCTCCTGCATCTTCATGATGAGTTCTCCGAAGAGGGTGTTCGCCCACGCAAACCAAGAGCGCGTGTAGCGTGAGTCGTCATTCACGTCGAAGGCTTCGTGCATGAAACCCGTTCCGGCATCCGTTAGCAGGAGCATGTCGAGGCATGCCTTCTGCTCTGCAGGGTCTGTGCTGGTGAGGGCTCGAACGATGAGGCTCATAGGCCAGGCATAGTTAAGGCGTACGTGAGGTCCGCCAATGCCTTCAGCTATGTGTCCGCGAAAGAAATAGGGATTGTCTGGAGACCAGACGAAGCGACGCGTGTTCTGATATACAGGGTCGGAGAGTGGAACGTCGCTGATATATGGTAGGGCGAGAAGCGAGGGGATATTGGCATCGTCCATCATGAGGGCATTGCCAAAGCCATCGACTTCAAAAGCATAGATTTTTCCGTATTTGGGATGTTCTACGACAGCGTACTGCCGCAGTGCACACTCGACTTCGCTGGCAAGTGCTTCACAGCTATCGGCAAGTGCCCATTCGCGATTTACCTG
>ONWB01000042.1 GCA_900321445.1 uncultured Prevotellaceae bacterium
CGGCGGCATGTCGGGCGCACAGCCTAAGGCGGGAAACATTGCCGGCGTCGTGAGCGTGACCGCCGAGATAAATCCCCACGCTGCCCGCAAGCGCTACGACCAGGGGTGGGTGGACGAACTGCATACCGACCTCGACGAGCTCGTGCCCGCCGTAAAAGCAGCCGTCGCCGAGGGAAGAACGGTTTCGATGGCATACGTCGGAAACGTCGTTGACCTTTGGGAACGCCTTGCCGAGGAAGACATCTGCGTGGACCTCGGCAGCGACCAGACCTCGCTCCACAATCCCTTTGCTGGCGGCTACTATCCCGCAGGGCTCACCTTCGAGGAGTCCAACCGCATGATGGCGGAAGACCCCGAAGCCTTCAAGGAGAAGGTCTATGAGTCGCTCCGTCGCCAGGTGGCTGCCATCAACAAGCTCGCGGCTCGCGGCATGTACTTCTTCGACTACGGAAACGCCTTCCTGCTGACGGCAAGCCGCGCGGGTGCCGACATCATGCGCGACAAAACGCATTTCCGCTACCCGTCCTACGTGCAGGACATCATGGGCCCGATGTTCTTCGACTACGGCTTCGGCCCCTTCCGCTGGGTATGTTCCTCCGGCGACGCCAAGGACCTCGCCACGTCCGACCGCCTGGCGGCAGAAGTGCTCGAGGACATGCTGCGCACGGCTCCCGACTCCATCAAGGGGCAGCTTGAGGACAACCTCCACTGGATTCGCGAGGCTGGCCCCAACAACCTCGTCGTGGGCTCGCAGGCGCGCATACTGTATGCCGATGCCGAGGGACGCGCCAGGATTGCCCTGGCCTTCAACGAAGCCATCCGCAAGGGCGAGATTTCGCGCCCCATCGTGCTTGGCAGAGACCACCACGACGTGTCGGGTACCGACTCCCCGTTCCGCGAGACCTCGAACATCTACGACGGTAGCCGCTTCTGCGCCGACATGGCTGTGCAGAACGTCATCGGCGACTCCTTCC
Source organism: uncultured Prevotellaceae bacterium (assembly GCA_900321445.1). Classification (GTDB taxonomy): domain Bacteria; phylum Bacteroidota; class Bacteroidia; order Bacteroidales; family Bacteroidaceae; genus Alloprevotella. The sequence goes on from ONWB01000042.1 coordinate 975, forward strand.
GCGGAGCCACATGGGTAAGCATCCACAACGGCGGAGGCGTAGGTTGGGGCGAAGTCATCAACGGCGGCTTTGGTATGGTTATCGACGGTTCCGAAGATGCCGCACGCCACATCCGCGAAATGCTCTTCTGGGACGTTAATAATGGTATCGCGCGACGTGCGTGGGCGCGAAACAGCGGCTCGATAGAGGCCATAACGCGCGAAATGGAGCGCACGCCCGAGCTTTGCGTCACACTTCCCAACATCGTCGATGACGAGGTCGTAGAAGGACTTTTCTGAACAAACATCTAATACTAAGACTTACATACAACGACATGAAACATCTCATTAGTGCCGAACACCTGACCATAGAGCGCATAGGCGAAATCATCAGCAGCGGCATACGCATCGAGCTGAGCGACGACGCGCGCGAGCGCATACTACGCTGCCGCAAGTTCCTCGACGAGAAAATACGCAATAGCGCGGAACCCATATACGGAGTCACGACGGGATTCGGCTCGCTCTGCAAGGTTTCCATCAGCAACGACATGCTGCAACAGCTGCAGATAAACCTTATCAAGAGCCACGCCTGCGGCACAGGCGACCGCGTGCCCAACGACATCGTGAAGATTATGCTCCTGCTGAAGATTCAGTCCCTGAGCTACGGATATTCCGGCTGCCAGCTTGAGACCGTGGAGAGGCTTGTGGACTTCTTCAACGAGGGTGTCTATCCCGTCGTCTATCGTCAGGGCTCGCTTGGTGCCAGCGGCGACCTCGTCCCCCTGGCGCACCTTTGCCTGCCGCTCGTGGGGCTTGGCGAAGCCGAACTCGACGGAGAAATCCTTACGGGTGCCGAAATCCTCGAAAGGAAGGGATGGAAGCCTATCACGCTGGCCTCGAAAGAAGGCCTCGCCCTCCTCAACGGCACGCAGAACATGAGTGCCTTCGCCGTATGGGCAATGTTGCAGGCAGAGCGCCTGAGCCAATGGGCCGACAAGATTGCCGCCATGTCTCTCGACGCCTACGACGGGCGCATAGAGCCATTCACGCACGCCGTACATGCCGTACGTCCGCACAACGGGCAGATTGAGACGGCGCGCCGCATGCGCGAACTGCTGCAGGGAAGCGAACTGATAGCGCAGCCAAAGACGCACGTGCAAGACCCCTACTCCTTCCGCTGCGTGCCGCAGGTGCATGGTAGCGTGAAGGACACGATACGCTACGTACATGGCGTTATAGATACGGAGATTAACTCCGCAACGGACAATCCTACCGTATGCCCCGACGAGGACCTCATCATCTCGGCCGGCAACTTCCACGGCGAGCCTATCGCCCTGCCCATCGACTTCCTGTCCATCGCCCTCAGCGAGCTGGCGAACATCTCCGAGCGCCGCATCTACCGCCTCGTATCCGGCACTCGCGGCCTGCCCGACTTTCTCGTGGCGCGCCCGGGCGTGAACAGCGGCTTCATGATTACGCAATATACCGCGGCATCCGTCGTAAGCCTGAACAAGACGATTGCCATACCAGCATCGCTCGACAGCATACCATCCTGCCAGGACCAGGAAGACCACGTCAGCATGGGCGCAAACGCAGCCATCAAGCTCGTCAAGGTCGTCATGAACACGGAGCGCGTGCTGCCCATAGAGCTGCTCAACGCGGCGCAGGCTCTCGAGTTCCGCCGCCCGCTGAAGTCGTCGCCGGAGATTGAGCGCATACACGCAGAATTCCGCAAGGAGGTGCCCTTCGTCGAGGACGACGTACTCATGTACCCGCTTATCGCAAAAGCCGTAGAATTCCTCCGCAAATGAAGCTTCTTGTCAAAAACATCGGGCTGCTTGTGAACGCCTGCCGCACACCGCGCCGCGAGGCCTTTCGTGGGGCAGAGATGAGCAGTCTGCCTACGCTCAACGACGCATGGCTGCTTGCTGACGACGGGCGCGTCTGCGACTTCGGAGGCATGGATTCTTGCCCTGTGCCCGATGCCGCCACCACGCTGGTCGATGCCGAGGGCGGAGCCGTATTCCCCACCTTTTGCGACAGCCACACGCACATCGTATATGCCGACAGCCGCGAAGGAGAGTTTGTGGACAAGATACGCGGCCTGAGCTACGCCGAGATAGCCCGTCGCGGAGGAGGCATACTGAACTCCGCCGACCGCCTGCACGAACTCTCCGAGGACGAACTCTTCGCGCAGGCACGCCGACGCGTCGAGGAGGTCATCATGAAGGGGACGGGAGCCATCGAGATAAAGAGCGGCTACGGACTGAATACCGAGGACGAGCTGAAGATGCTGCGCGTCGTACGACGCCTGCGCGAAGCCTATCCCGACCTTTGCATGCGCAGCACATTCCTCGGAGCCCATGCCGTAGGACGCGCCTACCAGGGGCGACAGGCGGAATACGTCGAATATCTCATACGCGAGATGATTCCCGCTGTAGGAGCGGCTCGTTTGGCAGACTTCATCGACGTCTTCTGCGACGAGGGATTCTTCACGCCCGAAGAGACTGACCGCCTGCTGAAGGCTGGACGTAAGCACGGCATGCTGCCGAAGATACACGGCCAGGAACTTGCCGACTCCGGAGGCGTGGAGGTGGCGGTCAAGAACGAAGCCCTCTCCGTGGACCATCTTGAGAGCATGACGGACGCAGACATACGCATGCTGCAGGACGCGCCAGGAACCATCCCCACAGCCCTGCCGGGCACGTCGTTCTTCCTGAACATGCCCTTCGCCCCTGCGCGAAAGATGATAGCGAGCGGTTTGGCCGTGGCCATAGCTTCCGACTACAACCCTGGCAGCACGCCCAGCGGCGACATGAAGTTCGCAGTCGCACTTGCATGTATAAAGATGCGACTGCTACCTGCCGAAGCCATCAACGCCGCCACGCAGAACAGCGCCGCAGCAATGGGCATAGCCGCCGACTACGGCACGCTCGACGTGGGCAAGGTCGCCAGCTTCTTCATCACGCCCAAGATTCCATCCGTCGCATTCCTACCCTACGCCTACACGACTCCCCTCGTTAGGCGTGTGTTCCTACGAGGGCGCGAATGGAAGCAACCATCTGAATAGCCTTGTAGAGAAAGGCAACGTGCCATACCCCTGACATATAAGCTCCTCGGTAGCCTTGCGGCAGAAGCCGCGCTACCGAGGAGTTTGTATTTGGCGACTACATGCTTTGGCGGGAGAGAGAGAACTACTGCCCCTCATAAAGCCGTTGCTCTGCGCCGACGGCAGCCTGCGTCTGAACTTCAGGCGCGTACCGATGGGTCGGGGCTTCAGCCTCGAGCGCTACGCCCTCGGCGTGTACAACGAAATCTGCCAGGCACTCTGTGGCCTCGGTAGAGGAGTAATTTTCTGGCTGATACGTTTCAGCGTTTCAGCGTTTCAATCAAAATAAAGGGTTTCATATCCCCCCCCTATATATATAACTATTTAATAATAAGATAATTATATATAAAGAGTGGTGGTTGTGTACCCCTCATTTCCCCTGCTGAAACGCTGAAACGCGAAACGCTGAGACAAGTAGAATTAACGTAAATGATTGATTATCACATGAAATACGATATTACAAAGCCAACAACGCCGGCATTGCCAAAGCTCGAGAAGCGACAAAATGCCACAAAAACACTATGCAAAAGGGTAAAATCCGCTCTAAAACGGCCCTTTCCTATGTTTTTCCCCGCACTTTGTGCACAAACATGCGCTCGGAAAAATCAGCACTTTTGCTACGTTTGGGGCTTTCAGTCCTAAAAAATACACCTTAAAAGGCAGAATTGGGCGTTCGACGAGGCGAAATGTAATCAGATTCTCGCACCAAAAACAAAAAAATCGGGACTATCCCAATGGACAATCCCGACTTTTTGCGTCTTGTAAGGCGTAGTGCTTACTTAGAAGCTTCAGCCTCGGCAGCACGAATCATGTCGTCGCTGGGGTAAACGTAAACCTCAACGCGGCGGTTCTGCTCAAAGGTGGGATATGTGGAGTCCTCACCCTGGCCGATAACTGACTTAAAGCGTGCCTGAGGAACACCTGCCTTTGCGAGGTAGTTACCTACAGATGCTGCGCGCTTCTCGGAGAGCTGCTGGTTCTTAACCTTGCTCTGAGCTGCCGTTGCGCCCTTGAACTTCTGAGTGTCGCTGAATCCTACGATGTAGAGGTCCATGTCGTCGGTCAGACCCTGAGCAAACGTGGAGAGGTCCTTCTTGGCTGCTGCCGTGAGGGCATCCTGGCCCGTACCGAAGAGCAGACCGCTGGGGAACGTAACCTTCACGTAGTCGTAGCCCTGCTCGTTCTGATATACTTCTGCTTCTGCCTGAGCAGCTTCAGCAGCCTTCTTGGCCTTGTCCATCTTGTTACCGATGATGAGACCTGCCGTCGTGCCTGCAACAGCACCAACAGCTGCGCCAATAGCTGCGCCCTTACCCTTGTTGTTGCCACCAAGGAGTGCGCCGAGAACTGCACCAACAGCTGCACCACCAACGCCGATGCCCGTACCGAGCTTAGCCTTGTTGGAAGCATTCTGGATTGCCTGACATCCACTGAGGACGAGGGCTGCACTCAGCAAGAGTGCCGTAATCTTTGTCTTCATTTTTCCTAAAATTTAGTTGGTTTGATATGTTAATTTGATGAGTTTTCGACTGCAAATGTAAGAGAAGTTTACTAAAAGAGCAAGAATATGCGCTTTTTTTGTGCAAAATGACTAACTTCGCGCCCAAAATTATAAGCAAAGAAAAAAGAAATGGCAAAAGAACTGAAAGATTTGACGAAGCGAAGCGTCGATTATTCGCGCTGGTATAACGAACTCGTAGTAAAAGCCGAGCTTGCCGAGCAGGCCGACGTCAGGGGATGCATGGTCATCAAGCCCTACGGATACGCAATCTGGGAGCGCATACAGCAGTCGCTCGACGCCATGTTCAAGGAGACGGGCGTGCAGAACGTATATTTCCCCATGCTCATACCAAAGAGCTTCCTCTCGCGCGAGGCTGAACACGTAGAAGGCTTCGCGAAGGAGTGTGCCGTCGTCACCCACTACCGCCTGAAAGCCAACCCCGATGGCGACGGAGTAGTCGTGGACCCCGCAGCAAAGCTCGAGGAAGAGCTCATCATACGCCCCACAAGCGAAACGACCATCTGGAACACATATAAGAAATGGATTCACTCCTGGCGCGACCTGCCACTGCTCTACAACCAATGGTGTAACGTCATGCGTTGGGAAATGCGCACACGACTATTCCTGCGCACGTCAGAATTCCTCTGGCAGGAAGGCCATACTGCCCACGCTACGAAGCAGGAAGCCGAGGAGCGCGCAAAGCAGATGCTGAAGGTATATGCCGACTTCGCCGAGAAATACCTCGCCCTGCCCGTCGTACAAGGCGTAAAGAGCGAGACTGAGCGCTTCGCTGGCGCACTCGACACATACACCATCGAAGCCATGATGCAGGACGGCAAGGCGCTGCAAAGCGGTACGAGCCACTTCCTCGGGCAGAACTTCGGACGAGCATTCGGAGTGCAGTTCGTCAACAAGGAGAACCAACTCGAGTACGCCTGGGCTACAAGCTGGGGCGTGTCAACGCGTCTCATGGGTGCGCTCATCATGACACACTCCGACGACAACGGCCTCGTACTGCCCCCGCACCTCGCACCCATACAGGTGGTCATCGTGCCCATCTACAAGACCGACGAGGACCTCGAGAAGCTCAACACGCGCCTGCGTGAGATAGAAACGGAGCTGCGCAAGCGCGGAATACGCGTAAAGTACGACAACGCCGACAACAAGCGCCCAGGCTTCAAGTTCGCCGACTACGAGCTCAAGGGCGTACCCGTGCGCCTCGTCATGGGAGCACGCGACCTCGAGGAGGGAACCATCGAACTCATGCGACGCGACACACTCGAGAAGGAAACACGCGCTGCCGAGGGCATCGAGGACTACGTCGAGAAACTTCTCGAGGAGATTCAGCAGAACATCTATTGCAAGGCCAAGACATTCCTCGACGAACACATCTACGAATGTTCCGACTACGAGGAGTTCAAGACACGCGTCAAGGACGGAGGATTTTTCCTCTGCCCCTGGGACGGCACTGCCGAGACAGAGGCGCGCATCAAGGAGGAGACGCAGGCAACGATACGCTGCGTGCCCTTCGGCGTAAGTCAGGAGAACCCCGGCACGGACATGGTGAGCGGACAGCCCGCAAAGTACCGCGTCCTGATAGCAAGGGCATACTAACACGTTCTCGAGGGAAGGGCTTCGCATGATTAACGTCAACAACCTTGCCGTATCCTTTGCGTCACGTCCGCTTTTTGCGGACGTGTCGTTCGTCATAAACGCAAAGGACAGGATTGCACTCGTAGGGAAAAACGGAGCGGGAAAGTCAACCCTGCTGAAAATACTTGCAGGAAAGCAGGAAGCCACGTCTGGAGCCATCAGCCGCGAAAGGGGCATCACCATTGGCTACCTGCCACAGGTGATGGTTCTCACCGACGAAATGACCGTACTCGAAGAGACCGAGAAGGCATTTGCGCACATTCATGAGCTTCAGGCTCAAATCGCACGCGACGAAGCCGCACTCGCCGAGCGCACGGACTACGAGAGCCCCGAATACCTCAAGCTTATCGAGCGCTACACATACAACAACGAGCGTTTCCAGATGATGGGCGGCATGAACTACCATGCCGAGATGGAGCGAACCCTACAGGGACTCGGATTCCGCCCCGACGACTTCCATCGGCCCACACGCGAGTTCAGCGGAGGATGGCGAATGCGCATAGAGCTCGCAAAACTACTGCTCTGCCAGCCCGACGTGCTCCTGCTCGACGAACCTACCAACCACCTCGACATCGAAAGCATACGATGGCTCGAACAGTTCCTCGCCAAAAGCCCTGGAGCCGTTGTCCTCGTCAGCCACGACCGCGCATTCATCAACAACGTCACAAACCGCACCCTGGAAATCGCCTGCGGACGCATTACGGACTATCGCGTAAGCTACGACGACTTCGTGCGACTGCGAGCCGAGCGGCGCGAACAGCAACTTAGGGCTTACGAGAACCAGCAAAAGGAAATAGCCGACATTAAAGACTTTATCGAACGATTCCGATATAAGCCCACAAAGGCCGTACAGGTACAAAGCCGCATCAAGCAGCTGGAGAAAATCGTACCTATCGAAGTGGATGAAGTCGATACCAGCTCGCTACACCTGAAGTTCCCGCCATGCCAACGCTCCGGCGACTTCCCGCTCATCTGCGAGGACCTTCGCAAGGACTATGGCACGCACATGGTCTTCAGCGGCGTGAACCTAACGCTGCGACGTGGCGAAAAGGTGGCATTCGTCGGACGCAACGGCGAGGGAAAGAGCACGCTCGTGAAATGTATCATGAACGAAATCCCCTTCACGGGAAGCCTCAAGGTCGGACACAACGTGCAAATAGGATACTACGCCCAGAACCAGGCGCAGCTACTCGACGGCGAGCTGACAGTATTCGAGACTATCGACCGCGTGGCAACAGGCGACGTGCGGCTTCGCATTCGCGACATACTCGGAGCATTCATGTTCGGAGGCGAAGCGTCAGACAAGAAGGTAAAAGTCCTTAGCGGAGGCGAACGCAGCCGACTGGCCATGATAAAACTCCTGCTCGAACCCGTCAACTTCCTCATTCTCGACGAACCTACCAACCACCTCGACATGCAGACGAAGGACGTCCTGAAGGAAGCACTCCTCGCCTTCGACGGAACAATCATACTCGTCAGCCACGACCGCGACTTCCTCGACGGACTTGCCGAACGCGTATATGCCTTTGCCGACGGCAAGGTTCGCGAACACATCGGCGGCATCTACGACTATCTTACGCAGGAACAGCCAGCAGCATCCGCAAACATGCCTGGCAAGAGCTCGCCTGCCGCAGAAGCGCAAAAGCAAACAAGCGGAGCAGAGGCACATGCCGCCATGAAGGAGCGCGCAAAGGAAATGCGCAAGGCTGAGAAGAACGTGGCCGAAGCAGAAGCCGAAATAGAGCGCATCGAACAGGAACAGGCGGAATTGGAGGCAAAGCTATCGACTCCCGAAGGCGCTGCCGACGCAAGCCTCGCAACGGCATACGCAACAAAGCAGCAGCAACTCGAAGCCGCCATGAACCGTTGGGAACAAGCCTACGAAACCCTCGCGGCATACCAATCGAAATAAGCATACACCGCCGAGCCTGCCGAGGCCTTCAAGCTCTAAAAATACTCCGAAGATTTCTCAAAATACTCCGAGAAAACCAGAACAAAACCATATAATCATGAAAAAAATGCTCATTATGCTCTCCCTTGTAGCTTCCACAGCCATGGGGCAGACACTCGGCACAGGCATAGACCGTGCAAACATGAATCCGAAGGCAAAGCCCGGAACCGACTTCTTCGAATATGCCAACGGCGGATGGATGAAGGCCCACCCCCTGACGCCCGAATTTAGCCGCTTCGGACAGTTTAACGCCCTGAACGAGAACAACCAGAAGCAGATTCGCGAACTTATCGAGGAACTGGCTTCAAAACCCCAGAACGACGGCACACTTGCTCAGAAAATCGGCAGCCTCTACAAGCTGGCAATGGACAGCGCACGCCTGAACCTCGACGGCTATCGCCCCATACAGCCCATGCTCGAGCGTATTCGCAACATCAAGACGCGACAGGAATACCAACTGCGCGCAGCAGAACTCGGCTCCTACGGCATTCCAACCCTGATGTTCGGCGTATATTGCGATGCCGACATGCGACAGGCGTCCATGAACCTCGTACAAATCGGACAAGGCGGCATAAGCATGAGCGAACGTGGCTACTACCTCGACGAGGACGAGAACACCACGCGCGTGCGTGACGCATATAAAGAATATGTCTATAAGCTCCTCACAATGGTCGGGAACGACGAGGCTACAGCCGCACGCAAACGCGATGCCGTACTGAGTATCGAAACGGAAATCGCACGCGCAAGCCGAAGCGCAACGGAACTTCGCGACGTCGAGGCTAACTACAACAAGATGACCTATGCCGAACTCCTTAGCGACTATCCCGGTATCGACTGGAGCACTACCCTGCTCGCGCTCGGCTATCCTGCCGTTGAGGAAGTTAGCGTGGGACAGCCCGAAGCCATCCACCAGGTTGAGAAGATTCTCGGCCAGACGCCCCTCGACGACCTCAAGGCCTACGCAGAGTTCAAAGTTGTGGAAGATGCTGCCGACGCCCTGAGCGACGACTTCCGCCAAGTGTCCTTCGACTTCCACGGACGCGTTATGAGCGGAGCCGAACAGGACCGCCCACGTTGGAAGCGTGCCGTTGGCGTGTTGCAGAACGTAATGGGAATGGCCGTCGGACAGCTCTATGTCCAGAAGTACTTCCCCGAGTCAAGCAAGAAGCGCATGCTCGAACTCGTCAACAACCTCAAGCAGGCTCTCAGCGAGCGTATCGACGCCCTCACATGGATGAGCGCAGAGACAAAGGAGAAGGCGCAGGAGAAACTCTCAACTTTCTACGTGAAGATTGGCTATCCCGACAAGTGGCGCAGCTACGACGGACTCGAAATCGACGAAAACCGCAGCTACTACGAGAATCTCGCACGCGCCAGCAAGTTCCTACATGCCGACCACATAGCACGTCGCGTCAACAAGCCCGTAGATAAGACGGAATGGCTCATGACGCCACAGACAATCAACGCATACTACAACCCCACGACAAACGAAATATGCTTCCCCGCAGGCATACTCCAGCCGCCATTCTTCAATCCCGAAGCCGACGACGCTGCAAACTACGGCGCAATCGGCGTTGTTATCGGACACGAGATGACGCACGGCTTCGACGACCAAGGTGCACAATTCGACAAGGACGGAAACCTGCGCAACTGGTGGACGGACGAAGACAAGCAAAACTTCGAAGCTCGCACAAAGGTAATGGAGGAGTTTTTCAACCATATCGAAGTGCTGCCCGGACTTCCCTGTAATGGTAAGCTGAAACTTGGCGAAAACATAGCCGACAACGGTGGCCTGAACGTGGCTTACCAAGCTCTGAAAAACGCCATGAAGCAGAACCCGCTCGAGAAGAAAGACGGATTCACGCCCGAACAACGCTTCTTCCTCTCATACGCAACCGTATGGGCAGAAAACATCCGCGACGAACAGGTGCGCCTCTACAACAAAATCGACCCACACAGCCCGGGACGCTGGCGCGTAAACGGAGCACTGCCGCATATCGACGCGTGGTACGAAGCCTTTGGCATCAAGAAGGGTAACAAGCTCTTCGTGCCCAAGACAAAACGCGTGGATGTTTGGTAAAGCAAAGTTGCGTAAACCCATGATTCTCCAAAGCTTAAACATACTCAACTACAAAAACATCGCCGAAGCACACTTGGACTTTTCCCCACGTCTGAACGCCCTCGTCGGGAAGAACGGAATGGGGAAAACCAACGTGCTCGACGCAATATATTACCTTGCGTTCTGCCGCAGCACGTCAAGCATGCAGGACCGCCACAACGTACTGCATGGCGAAGCCGCCTTCATGCTTGATGCCTCGCTCGAAAGCGATTCTGGCACGACCGAGCAAGTTGTATGCTCATACACGCTCAACGGACAAAAGCGCGTGGCACGAAACGGGAAAGCCCTGCGCCGACTTAGCGACCACATAGGCTCACTACCTCTCGTAATGGTCTCGCCGCAGGACGTCATGCTGGCAGAAGGCGGCAGCGAGGAGCGACGAGCCTTTATGGATGCCGCAATATCGCAATACAGCGCGCATTATCTCGAAGCGCTTATACGCTACGAACGTGCCTTGAAGCAAAGAAATGCACTTCTGAAGGACGAAACGAAGGAACCCGACTGGACTGTCGTAGAGACGCTTGAGGACCTCATGTCGGCAGATGCCGACGTGATATATTCTGGACGCAAGAGTTTCGTGGAGCAGTTTGCACCCGTATTCAAGGAACTGTACTTCCAGCTCTGCGACAACGAAACGGAAGCACAGGTTGTTGACATAGCGCTCAAAAGCGACGGAGAACGCGGCGAGCTTAGGCAAATCCTCCGAGAATGGCGCCAGAAGGAACGCATCGTAGGCCACACGCTACATGGTCCACACCGCGACGACCTCCTACTGACGCTCAACACTTTCCCCGTAAAGCGCGAAGGTTCGCAAGGACAGACGAAAACCTACGTCATAGCCATGAAGCTGGCGCAATATCTGCTCCTCAAACGTAGGCAAGGCGGACGTACGCCACTACTCCTCCTCGACGACATCTTCGACAAGCTCGACCGTGGACGCGTTGGGCGCATCATCAACTTCGCAACACAATCTCCAGACCTCGGACAAGTGTTCATTACCGACACAAACCGCGAACATCTCGACCAACTCTTAGAAGCTTCCGGAGAAGGCTACAAACTCTTTTTCGTAGAAAACGGGAACGTCAGTTCATAACGCTTTTTCCACTCCGATTTATAACT
>ONWB01000087.1 GCA_900321445.1 uncultured Prevotellaceae bacterium
GCGCTTCGTCGAGAACGCTTACTTCATCAAGACGCGCGAGAAAGGCTACGCCGACAAGACGCTCCGCGAGATTTGCAAGGAGATGTTCTCCTACGCCGACTCCATGACGATGAGCGCGAAGAAGGACGGCCTCGTGAACATGGGCGGCTTCATAGCCACGAACAAGGAGGAATGGTACGAGGGCGCCAAGCTCTTCTGCATCCCCTTCGAGGGCTTCCTCACCTACGGCGGCATGAACGGGCGCGACATGGACGCCTTGGCGGTGGGACTTCAGGAGAACCTCGAGTTCGAAATGGTAGAGACGCGCATCAAGCAGGTGCAATACCTCGCCCAGAAGCTCGACGAGTACGGCATCCCCTACCAGCGCCCCGCCGGAGGCCACGCCATCTTTGTCGATGCCGACAAGGTGCTCACGAACATTCCGAAAGAGGAGTTCCCTGCGCAGACACTCACGTGCGAACTTTACCTCGAGGCTGGCATCCGCGCCTGCGAGATTGGCTACGTGCTTGCCGACCGCGACCCCGTGACGCGCGAAAACCGCTTCGGCGGCAACGACTTCGTGCGACTCTGCATACCGCGCCGTGTATATACCAACAACCACATGGACGTCATCGCGGCTGCCCTTAAGAACGTATATGACCGCCGCGAGACAATCAAGCGCGGCCTTGAGATAACGTGGGAAGCGGAGCTCATGCGCCACTTCACGTGCCAGTTCAAGCGTTTAGGGTAGAGCGACACGTTTTGCAACAGAAAAATCCGGCACCTGGTTTGGTGTCGGATTTCTTTATTTGTATGCGTGAATCTTGAGCACGGACTTCGATGAATCCTTGTCGCAGAAAAACGGATTTTTCTCTGAGAAAAAAATTTTTTTCTCGCAGAAGGATTCGTTTTTCTCAGAGAAGGATTCACCCTTCTGCGTGAAGGATTCTCAAGACGCCCTACTCGCTCTTTCGACCAAAGTCGTTATCTACCTTGATAAGGCTCGAGACGAGGAATGTCAGGGGCGTGAGGCACATGGCTATGATGAAGAAGTTCAGGTAGCCGACGCTCTCCTGCAATTCTCCCGCAAACATGCCGGGGAGCATCATGCTCAGCGCCATGAATCCCGTGCAGAAAGCATAGTGCGCCGTCTTGCTCGTGCCCTGCGAGAAGTAAATGAGGTAGAGCATGTAGGCGGTGAAGCCGAAACCGTAGCCGAACTGCTCGATGAAGATGCAAATGTTTACCCACATGAGGCCTTCGGGCTGATAGTAGGCGAGGAAAATATAGACAACGTCGGGCAGCGTGATGGCAGCGACCATCGGCAGGAGCCAGCGCTTGAAGCCGTCCTTCGCCACGACGATGCCGCCAATGATGCCACCAATGGTGAGGCCGAATACGCCCACCGTGCCCTGTACGAAGCCCAGCTCGCTGGTCGTAAGTCCGAGTCCGCCGGCCTCTGCTCCGTCGAGAAGGAACAGCGGACAAATCTTCACGAGCAAAGCCTCGGGCAAGCGGTAGAGAAGCATGAAGGCGAGCGCCACCCAAATCTGCGGTTTACGGAAGAAGTCCACGAAAGTCCCGAAGAAGTTGCGCATGAAGTCCTCGGCGTTCTCCATAATCCTCTCGCCGTCAGCGGCAGGACGCGGCAACATGAAGAAGTGGTAGGCGTAAAGCAGTATGAATACACCAGCTGCAAGCCAGAACGTATATGCCCAAGCCTGCGAGGGGTTGCGAGTGAAGGACTCGAGAGTTCCTGCGAGCATCGTGAGGAGTCCCTGTCCCGCGATGGTTGCGATACGGTAGAACGTGCTGCGTATGCCCACATAGGCGCTCTGCTCCTGCTCGGAGAGTGCGAGCATGTAGAAGCCGTCGGCGGCAATGTCGTGGGTTGCGCTGCTGAACGCCATCAACCAGAAGAAGCAGAGAGTCCACTGCACAAAGCCGGAGGCGGGTATCGTGAACGCCACGCCAGCCATCGCCGCGCCGAGCAGCAACTGCATGATGAGAATCCACCAGCGTTTCGTGCGGAACATGTCCACGATGGGGCTCCAGAAGGGCTTTATCACCCAGGGCAGGTAGAGCCACGAAGTATAGAAGGCAATGTCGCCATTGTCGAGGCCTAAGCGTTTGTACATAACGACTGCTACGCTCATAACGATGACGTAGGGGATGCCTTCCGCAAAGTAAAGCGACGGCACCCACGTTGCGGCTTTCAGCAAGCCTGTAGCACGTTCGGTTTCGTTCTTTTTCATCTTATTTTTGTTTAGAAGTTTTCACGTTTTCGACGCTTTCGGAGAGCTTTCTGCCTAATAGATTCTCTTCACGCTCGCGTTAATATAATAATGTGTCAGTATCTGTTCGAATGTGTAGCCCTCGTCGGCCATCACGGCTGCGCCAATCTGGCAGAGCCCTACGCCGTGTCCCCATCCGCGCCCGCTGAGCGTGAAGCCCTGCGGCGTCTTTTCCACGTCGAAAGCCGAGCTGTAGAGATGCGAGTGCGAGAGCATGCGGCGAATCTCAAGCTCCTTGCCAACGTCCACGGTACGTTTTTCGCCCACGATGCGCAGGCGGACGATTCTTCCGCTCTCGCCGCGCTCCAAAGGTTCGAGGCTGAGGATGCGGCCAAGGCCGAGATGTCCTTTTTGCTCGACAATCTCGGAGAGTTCGTCGGCTTCGTAGCTGACGCTCCACGAGAAGAAGTCGCGCGTCATGAGGTCGTAGTTGTTCATTGAGCGTTGCAGCAGTTCCGGCGTCGCACGCTGGCAGAACGTGCCGCGTTCGTCGGCGTCGTCCACCGCTTGCAAGTACGGCACGTCGCGGTCTTCCCAGCACGAGGCGAACACCTCGGTGCGCCCGCCGCAGCACTTCGAGAAGCGAGCGTCGCAAATCTCGTCGCCATATACGAGGGCAAGGCCGCGCGTCTGGCGCACGGCTTCGCGTGCGGCGGGAGTGATGCGTCCAACTCCCTGATAGCGTTGGCAATGGTCGTCGGCGCAGACATCGTAGAGCCTGTGGCTTTCGGCGCCGTACCATCGCAAGATGCTTTCGTGCCCATCGGCGCAGGTTTCGATGGTCGGCGCGTTGGAGCATGCGCACGTTGCTGCGTCAGCGTCCTCCATAAGCCGGCGCAGAAGCCAGCTACGCGAGATTACGGCGTGCGCCTTCAGGAATTCGAGCGGAGCCCGTCCGCTCATCTCCGAGCTGACGACGCTTTCAAGGTAGGCCTCGACGCCGATGTTGTTGATGAGTGCGAGGCGGCGGTCGTCGTCGCGCACAATCTGCAGGCTTCCGCGGAAGGTCTGCGCTTCGTCCTGTTGCCAGTGGAACTCCTTGCCGATGCGCACGCCCTCGACGGTGAACGTCGCGGCTTCGTCGGTGGATTTCAGCGCGATGTCCTGTCCTTCCGGCAGGCTCCGTCCGTTCCAGAGCATGGTGTCGTCGGCCATTGTCACCACCTGCTCGCCATCGCCTGCGTTGGGCGTGTAGCGGGAACCGTCGTCGAGGTGGAAACGCAGCGAGTCGGCGTGCATGATGCCCACGCTCACCAGAGGTTCCAGCGTCCGCGCCGCGTCGGAATAGCGTTCCGGACGCTTCACGCGCAGACCTGCGAGCTTTGCCTCCAAGGGTGTAATGGATACTTCACGCAGGATTTCCGCTGCCCGTGCTGCGGTCATGCGATTGTAGTCCTCCTCGCGTGCGCAGACGATGAGTCCGCCCATATCGAGAGCGCCTGGCGAAACGAGCATCTGCCCGTCGCCTTCTGCGAAGTAGCACTCTGGGCGATGCTTGCGGCGCGGAAACACCACGACCACTTGCTTCCTCTCCGGCCTTTCTTGGGAAGGACTTTCGCTTGGGCACTCCTGCATCCAGCAAAGCACGTTGATGTCGGGTTCTTCCCTGCCCTCTTCGCGCGGCAGTGCGTCAGTGAGTATTCGCAGCTGCGGAGCCGTTTCTTCCGCGCTTGCACCTATCACGACGAAAGCCGCGCAACAAAAGTTTTTGAGCAGGAAAATGCCCGACGACAGCGGGTTCGGCATCGCGCCGTCGGCCTTCGATGCGGGATACAGCCTTTCCGCGCCTTCAAAAACGCTCAGGAAGTCGCGATCGATGGGTACGCAGCCGCGCTTGCCTGCTTGCAAGTGCGCGTGGTCGGGAGCCGATGCTCCGCAGCGTGGGCCGTTGTAGAAGAACAGCGTGTCGTCCCACTTTTCCGACAGCCTCAGCATAGCCTCGCACAAGGTTTCCCAGCGCTGCGGCGTGTGTGCCGTCGTGGGAATCGTGAAATGCGCGGGCAGGATGGGGAAAGGATTTACGAGGAGTTCGAGCCCGTCGCGTAAAGGTACGGCGACCTGCTCAGCGGGACGGTTTTCGGCACAAAGGAAACAGGGGCGCTCGGCCACCTGCCCATTGCTGACGCGAGCCGTTGCGGAAGCGATGCGTGCGGGGTTGAACTGCGCGGACAGGTGTGCGCCCTCGCCCAATTCCCGACGCTTTGCCTGCTCATGCAGAGCCACGAAACGCGCCTTGGCTTGCGGCCAGACGTCGAGCTGACGCGACAAAAAGGCGTCTAAGCCGCGCTGGTCGGCGGGACATCCCCAGGAAGAATCCAAGTCCTTGTCTAACATATCTTTCTATACGTTGCCGAAACGCATTTCGGCTTATTTTTTCAGGTTCTGGCGCGCCTTCAGCTCGATGGTGCGCAGGGAGTCCTTGTAGAGATTGTTGCGATTTACGGCCTCGAGGGAGAGCGCGGCGTCGCTGTTGCCTTCCCAACGTCGGCAGAGGTACAGCTCGTCGTAGATTCGCCCGATGCGGTAGCGGCGCGAAAGGCGCAAACCCACAGCGTAGTCCTCGCCGTAGCTCGTATTGGGGAACCCTATCGTGCGGAGGACGCTTGTGCGAAACGCGCGCGGCGCACCCAGACCATTTATTCTCAGTGCATTGTTGCGTCCGTTGGCTTCCGTCCACTCGCGATGGTCGATGATTCCGGGCGGCAGGGTGTTGAGCGAAAAATCTACCATGCGATACGAGCCCACGACCATTGCGCAGGATTCCTCCTCGAACTTATCGACGATGCGCTGAAGCACGTCGGGCGCGCTGTAGAGGTCGTCGCTGTCGAGCTGCACGGCATATTCGCCACAATGCTCGGAGCGCACGGCCATGTCCCAGCAGCCGCCGATGCCGAGGTCCGTGCGGTCGGGAACGATGACGCACACGCGCTCGTCGGCAGCAAAGGACTGCAGCTGCTGCGTGGTGGAGTCGGTGGAATGGTTGTCCACGACGATGACGTTGAAGCTGAAATCCGCCTGCTGCTCCAAGACGCTGCGCACAGCGTCGGCGATGGTGCGCTCGCGGTTGCGAACGGGGATGACGACGGAGGCCTTGACAGGAAAAGCGGTGGCGTCGGCAGGCAGGGCGTCGTAGTCGCCGGGAGCGAGGTAGGCGCCTATCTGCTTGAGGTGGCGCGTGCATACTTCCTCAGCCTCCACCTGCACGTCGCGGTTGCGCGGATCGACATAGTCGAACTGCTTTTCGCCACTCTTGCGCAAGTCAGTCTCGACTTCGCTGTAGAGCATTTCGGGCAGGTGGTAGATGCGTCCGCGGCGGCTCAGGAAAAGTCGCAGCGCATAGGGCGCATGAAAGCGCAAGTCCTCGGTATCGTTCAAAAACTCACGCAGACTCTCGGTTCGTACAAGCCACAGGCCACCGAAGTCGAAGTCGTCGCGCAGAGCGCCCTCCTGATAATCGATGACGGGATGCGGCGAAACACCATCGCGGCGGTCGGAATAGACCATTTCGGCACGTGTATCGACGGCGGCTTGTGCCATGCGCTCGAGGGCGCGATAGCCCAGCTGGATGTCGAGGTGCGAGAAACGAAGCGCCACAAAGGGCTCCACAATATTCTTTGGCAATGCGCCGCGCAACTTCTCCGTGCTGCAGCGCGCTCCGAGAGGCTCGGAAACGTGGAATACTTGCGTCATGATATTTTTAATGCTTAAAGTGGGAGCAAAGGTAGCACTTTTTTACGTTTCCGACGCCCAAGACGCAAGAAAATCCCCTGCAAACGTGCCATTATGCCGCCCCATCCATATCCGAAGAAGCAAGAAAAAGCCATCGCAAAAGCACAAACTTCATAAACCACAGACGTGAGATGAATATCCCACAAGCGTGGGATATGGAAACCACAGACGTGGGATATTCGTCCCACAAGCGTGGGATATGAAAGAGGTGCGCTCTTTATGCCTTGAAGATGCCCTGAAAAGGCTCGGCAGATGCGTCGAAAGGAAAAAACAAAAGCATTTGCCTTGCTCCTGCGCGAGAATTGTTATACTTTTGCATGCAGTTCCGCGACGAAACGCGCCGCTACAGGAAAGCAAACAGCAATGGCATCAAATCGAAAACACATCTCGAAACTCCGCACTACGGGCACATGGCTCGCAGGTCTGCTCCTGCTGCTGACGTCGTGCGGCCCGACGCGATACATCCCCGAAGGCGAGACGATGCTGCGCAGCGTGAAACTGCTTTCCACAAGCGACGACGTAGATCCCGCAAACTACCGCCTGCACATACGGCAGGAACCGAACTCGAAGTGGTTCAGCCTGCTGAAAGTGCCCGTCGCGCTCTACTGCCTCTCGCCCGCCGACACCGCGCAGCACAAGAAGAACATCTTCCGAAAGATAGGCGAAGCGCCCGTCGTCTATGACAAATCGATGACGGAGCAGTCGCGGATGGCTCTTGAACAAGCCTTGCGACAAAAAGGCTACTTCCACGGCGAAGTAAGAGCCGACACGACGACGTCGAAACGCCGCACCGACCTGACTTACACGCTGATGCCCGGCGAAAGATACTACGTCAGCAACATTGCGCGCGAGTTCGACAGCGACACCATACGCCTCGCACTCGAACGCGCAGGATATCGCAGCCTTCTCAGGCGAGGAATGCCGCTCGACCTGCCACGCCTGGCGGACGAACGCTCGCGACTCATCAGCGCGCTGCAGAACTTGGGATACTATCGCGTGAACAAAGAATACGTCTCCTACACCATCGACACGATTCCAGGCGAGACAAACGCGCACGTCACCATGCATTTCGCACGACCTGCGGGCATCGACAGCACTCACGTATATGAGCCATACAGAATACGCGCCGTAAACATACAGGAACAAGGCCTCGCGCAAAAAGACCGCCTCAGGGAAAGGGTATATCGCAACCACGTCATGATACATCCCGACAGCCTTTACCGAGAGGAGGACGTGAGCCAGACGTATTCCGCACTGGGCTCGCTGCAAGCCATAAGCTACAGCACGCTGCGACTACAGGAGGCGCCGACAGCCGAACCCCTGCTCGACGCCGACATCACCGTCATGCGAGCAAAGCCGCACAGCGTCAGCGCAGAGCTTGAAGGCACAAACACAAACGGAGACCTCGGAGCAGCCGTGGCCCTCACGTACCAGAACAAGAACCTCTTCCGCGGATCGGAGCTCTTCTCCTTCAAAGTGCGCGGAGCGTACGAGGCAATAACGGGACTGGAGGGATATAACGACGAGAACTACGTAGAATACAGCGCCGAAGCCTCACTCCGACTGCCCGCCTTCCGACTTCCATTCGGCAAGAAGGCGCGATGGCACGGCGCACGCCTGACAAGCGACGTGCGACTGCTCTACAACTCGCAGAATCGACCCGAGTTCCATCGGCGAATGTTGACGGGCGACTGGGCGTACCGCTGGTATAACAAGCAGCGGCCCGGACTAAACCACCGCCTCGACCTACTAAGTCTGAACTACATCTTCATGCCGTGGATCTCGCCTACGTTCAAGCAGAACTATCTCGACGGGGAAAGCCCACGATACTCCATCCTGCGCTCAAGCTACGAGAACCTGTTCATCATGTCCTCAAGCTACACGCTCTCCTACAGCTCGCAGAACAACACCACGCCCATGCCACTCGTTCAGGACAACATCGCGGCGCGGCGCAGCTGGGGCTTGCGCTTCCGTCTTGAGACTGCAGGCAACCTGCTCTACGGCATTGCAAACATGCTGAAGATGTCAAAGAACGGCGCAGGACAATATGAGATTTTCAACATCGCATTCTCGCAATATGTCCGCACGGAGCTCGACCTCACGCGCCTCTACGCCTTCGACGAGCGCAACACACTTGCCATGCACGGATACTTCGGCATAGCCATTCCATACGCAAACTCCACGACGATACCATACGAAAAGCGTTTCTTCTCGGGAGGCGCAAACAGCGTGCGCGGATGGTCTGTGCGCGAGCTCGGACCTGGCAGCTACAAGGGGCGCGACGGAAAAGTCGATTTCATCAACCAGACGGGTAACATGGAGCTCGACCTCAGCATAGAGTGGCGCACGAAACTTTTCTGGAAGTTCGACGGCGCAGCATTCATCGACGCCGGCAACGTATGGAACACGCGAAGCTACGAAGGACAGGAGAACGGCGTCTTCAAATGGAACAATTTCTACCGCCAGATAGCCGTAGCCTACGGCCTCGGCCTGCGCTTCAACCTCGACTACTTCGTACTACGCTTCGACGGAGGCATGAAAGCCATCAACCCCGCCGTACCAAGCGGCAAAGGACACTGGCCCCTACTCCACCCGCGCTTCTCCCGCGAC
>ONWB01000155.1 GCA_900321445.1 uncultured Prevotellaceae bacterium
CGGAAGTTGAACTTCTTTCTCATGTTTGTGTTATTAAGGTTGATTATTAAGGTTGTTTTTTTCTTGGTTGATTGCTTAGGAGAGCCTAGGATTGCCTAAGATTTCCTAGGGTTGCCTAGGGCTTCCTAGGAGCTCCTAGGAGAACCCAGGGCTGCCTATCCCCCTCTATTTTACCGGCTTGAAGCTTACTGCGAAGCCGCCGCCGCTGGCAGCGTGTAGCTTGAGCTTCGACTTGCTGGTCACCTTCTGCGTCGTGATGACGTAGGCTGCAGGATTTTTGTCCCAGCTGGCGTCTTTGGCGTCTTGGTAGATGACGGCCTCGTAGCGCTGGTCGGGGTTGAGGAAGTCGAGGGCGACGACGGCGTCGTGGCCGTTCTCGTCGGCGGTGCAGCCGAGGAACCAGCGTTCGCCGCCTTTCTCCTTACGTGCGATGGTGATGTAGTCGCCGGGTTCGGCTTCGAGGTACAGGCTCTTCTGCCAGTCGATGGCCACGTCCTTGATGAACTGGAACGCGTCGAGGTGCGCCTGGTAGTGCTCAGGCACGTCGGCTGCCATCTGCAGCGGGCTGTACATAGTGACGTACAGTGCGAGCTGGCGTGCGATGGTTGAGCGGCAGTAGCTGTTGTTGCCGGGGTTGAGCTTTGTGCAGTCCATCTCGAAGATGCCGGGCGTGTAGTCCATCGGGCCGCCGATGAGTCGCGTGAAGGGCAGGATGGTGGTATGCTCGACGCTGTTGCCGCCCATAGCCTCGTATTCCGTGCCGCGCGCGCTCTCGTTGCCGATGAGGTTCGGCCATGTGCGGCAGATGCCCGTCGGGCGCGTTGCCTCGTGGGCGTTGACCATGATGTGGTAGTCGGCGGCGCGTTCGAGGCAGTACTGGTAGTGGTTGTTCATCCACTGTCCGTAGTGATGTTCGCCGCGTGGCACGATGTTGCCGACGTAGCCGCTCTTGACGGCGTCGTAGCCATTGTCCACCATGAACTGGTATGCGCGGTCGAGGTGGCGTTCATAGTTGCGCACCGAGGCTGATGTCTCGTGGTGCATAATCATCTTGATGCCCTTTGAGGCGGCGTAGCGGTGCACTTCCTGCACGTTGAAGTCGGGGTAGGGGGTTACGAAGTCGAACACGTAGTCCTTCTCGTGTCCGTACCAGTCCTCCCATCCTTCGTTCCAGCCCTCGACGAGCAGGGCGTCGAAGCCGTGTTCGGCGGCAAAGTCGATGTAGCGCTTCACGTTCTCCATGCGTGCGCCGTGGCGGCCGTGGGGTCGCGTCTTGCTGTAGTCGCTGACGCCGAGCTGCACGGTTGCGAGGTCGTCGGTGTATGACCAGTGGCTTTTCCCGACTATCATCTCCCACCACACGCCCATGTACTTCGTGGGGTGAATCCATGATGTGTCGTCAATCTTGCAGGGCTCGTTCAGGTTCAGCGTCATGCGCGAAGCCAGGATGTCGGCGCCCTTCGTGCCCACGATGATTGTGCGCCAGGGGCTTACGCATGGAGCCTGCATGTATCCCTTATCGCCGCGCGCGTCGGGCGTGAGCCAGCTCTCGAAGGTCATCGTGCGGTCGTCGAGGTTCAGGTGCATGGTGGGGTAGTTCAGGCATGCAGCCTCGTGCAAGTTGATGTATAGGCCGTCCTGCGTCTTGAGTTGCAGCGCGGTCTGTACGCCGGTCTGCGAGAACGGTGTCTGCGAGGAGTTCGGCGTGATGGCCTGCTGCATGAGTCCGCGTATCTCGCTGAGGCGCGAGCAGACGGTCTCGTACTCCTGCGTGTCGTAGTCGCCGGGGAGCCACCATGCCGTGTGGTCGCCTGCCATGCGGAACTGCGAGCGTTCCTCCTTGATGACGAAGTATGTGAGGTTCTTTTGTGCGGGGAATTCGTAGCGGAAGCCCAGACCGTCGTTGAACAGGCGGAAGCGCACGAGGATGTAGCGGTCGTTCTTCGGCTGGTTGAGCTTTACGCAGAGCTCGTTGTAGTGGTTGCGAATCTCCGCCTCCTCGCCCCATACGGGCTTCCACGTCTCGTCGAAGGACGAGCGCTTTGTCTCGGCGACCTCGAAGTCGTACATGAGGTCGGCCTTCTTGTCGAGCGTGGTGGCGTCCTTGAACTCGTGGAAAGAGAAGTCGGTGCTGACGTTGGGGTCCTCGCGCTTGAGCTCAAAGCCCAACTTCGATTGCAGTACTACGGGGCGTCCCTCGAGGCTGAGGTCGTACTGCGGGCGTCCCTTTTCGTCGAGACTAAAATTCATTTCGAAGCGGCCGTCGGGCGACTTCAGTTGCTGTGCCTGTGATGCGAAGCATGCAGGCAGGAGAAATGCTAAGACTAGATATAGCTTCTTCATGGCAAATAAGTAGGTGTTTTTCGTTTTAACGATAATTTGCGCTGCAAATATAGTTAGTGCGAATTTTTAATAAGTATGTAGAAATTTTAATTTTTTTTCAAGAAAATTTTTGTTTTCGTTGGATTTGACGAAAAAAAGCTTTTGAGCAAGAAAACTGTTAACTTGAACTCATAGGGAAAGGTGGCGTATCTTTTAGTTACAAGTAGCCTTTCTGCGTATCTTGAGCACGTATCTTTTGGCATCCCCGACGCTGCGGAAATCATTCTTGCCCAAGCAAGTGGGCGACAAGGTACGTGCTCGAAATCTCGAGCTGCGCTGCTCGTTGCTACGTGCCGAAACGTCCTTTGTTTACGCGCGCTCGCGCGTTTTTGTCGTTGTTGTCTTCTTTCTTTTCTTCTTTATTCTTTTCTTTATAGGAAAGGGGGTGTGGGGGAGAACCTTGTTTTCGTTTCTTTTTTCTGCTTTTCTTTCTGTGCAAATTGCGTGTTTTTGAAAACTCATAAATAGTGTTAGTTTTCAATTACATCAAGATGCACAAAAAAATCAAAAAAGTTTTCTCCGTTTTCGCTTGTTTTTGAAATTGTATTATCTTTGCCGCCGCTATGACGATACTCACCTTCTCTATCGTCCTCCTTTGTGGAGCGTTCTGCGCAGGACTGCTGGGTTCGCTCACGGGTCTGGGCGGTGGCGTTGTTGTTATTCCGGTGCTGACGCTCATCTTCGGCATCGATTTCCACTATGCTGTAGGTGCGGCGCTCGTTTCGAGCATAGCAACGAGCAGTGGAAGTGGCAGCGCCTACGTGAAGGAAGGCATCACGAACATACGCCTCGGCATGTTCCTCGAGATAGCCACGACGGTGGGTGCCGTAACGGGAGCCTTCGTTGCCGTTTGGCTCAACTCCAGCGCCATCGCCGTCATCTTCGGGTGCGTGCTCTTGCTGACGGCCGCCATGCAGCAGCGTCGCAAGTCCGACCACGAAGGCGTCCGGGGCTCAGAACTCGCCCGCAGGCTCAGGCTCTTTGGCAGCTGGCCGCAGCGCGACGGCACTCGCAAATACTACGAAGTGCGTAACGTGGGCGGAGGGTTCAGCGTGATGTACGTTGCTGGCGTGCTCAGCGGCATCCTCGGCATCGGTAGCGGAGTCCTGAAAGTCATAGCAATGGACGGCCTCATGAAGGTGCCGTTCAAGGTATCGACTACGACGAGCAACTTCATGATGGGCGTCACGGCATGCGCCTCCGCGGTGGTATATGTGCAGCGCGGAAACATCGTGCCGACCATCGCATGGCCCATAATGCTGGGCGTGCTGACGGGTGCACTATTGGGTGCGCGCCTGCTCAAGCGGCTCGACGTCAGTGTGCTGCGACGGGTGTTCGCCATAGTCATCGCGCTCGTCGCCATCAATATGATATACAATGGATTGCAAGGAAACTTCTAAGGGAAGCCCACAGGACAGGATGGAGAACACTATTGCCCGCGTCCTGCGCGTCGGCGTGCTCGTGGCGGCCATCATTGCCGCCGTCGGGGGTATCATGTACCTCTGGCTGAATGGTTCCGAGCAGGTGCCCGACTTCGCGCGCTTCTCCTACGAGTCCCTGCCCACCGAGACGCGGCGCTACACCAGCGTGCGCGCCGTCGCCGACTCCTTCTTCAGCTTCTCTGCCGAAGGGTGGATAATGTTCGGCGTACTTGTGCTCATCCTTACCCCCATAATGCGTGTCGTGCTCGCACTTGTAGGTTTTGTTCGCGAGCGCGACTGGATTTTTGCAGGCATAACGTCATTCGTCCTTGCTGTCATTGTGATGAATTCCATTGGCGGATAACTTTCTTTTTGCTTGCTTTTCGCGTCGAAAAACGACACTTTGCAACCTTTTAGCATCGCATTTTGCTAACTCTGCTTGCGTATATCGCGCTTTTGCGGGGGGTAAATGTTAAAAATGTTTGCAAAAAGTGAAAGAAAGTTTTGCGAGATACGAAACTTTTTCCTACCTTTGCACCTATTGTTTGCGTAACGTACGCATACGCGACTAATAAATGATGTGTGCGAGCGCGACAATAACAGACGAAAACATGTTTAATTAAATGGTTATATTATGAACAGAAAGTTAGTGCTTTTGTTTGCGTGCTTCCTTATGGCCATCTCCATGGCCGCCCAGAAGCGCGTGACAGGTCGTGTTACCGACACGAACGGTGCTCCCGTGGCAGGTGCTACGGTGCGTGTGGCAGGAACCAAGGTTCTTACCGACACCGACGCGAACGGTAACTTCACCCTGTCCAGCGTGCCTAACACCGCGAAGGATCTGACCATCTCATACCTGGGCTACGAGGCTCAGACGGTGGCCATCTCCTCCAACGTGCAGGTCGTTTTAAAAGAAGCCGAGAATGTTCTCGAAGAAGCTGTCGTACTTGGCTATGGTACGGCACGTAAGCTCGGAACTGTCGGCGGCGCAGTGTCCCATGTGACGAGTGAAAAAATTGAAGGACGTCCGTCAATCAGTATCGCCGATGCTGTGCAAGGACAGATTACAGGTCT
>ONWB01000033.1 GCA_900321445.1 uncultured Prevotellaceae bacterium
GTCTTCGACCATTTTGCGTACAGCCTCCTGCGTCTCCTTGTCGTAGAGTGGGGAGGACATCCATACTTGGGCTTTCGCCGTGCACTCTCTTACGAGCGCGTCTTGGTTTTCCATGCTGTGTGATTTATTGTTTATGATTTCAGTAATTGTTCGATGCTATGATTTTGCCGCAAATTTAGCAAAAAAATGAAATAAAAAACCCTTCCACTTGCTTTTTCCTCGCGCATGCTCTATTTTCGCACGGAAATTAAACCAACATCACTATGAACATACTTGAAAACCTGCTCGCCAAGGCGCGGGCAAACAAGCAGACTATCGTCCTCCCCGAGGCTGAGGAGGAGCGCACGTTGATTGCTGCTGACAAGGCTCTTGCCGACGGCCTTGCAAACATTATTCTCATCGGCCGCCCCGCAGAGGTCGAGGCTCTTGCCAAGAAGCATGGCCTCGAGCACGTCGGCGAGGCAACGCTCATCGACCCCCTGAACAATCCCCGCGCTGAGGAATATGCGCAGATGCTTCAGAAGCTGCGCGAGAAGAAGGGCATGACCATCGAACAGGCTCGCGAACTCGTAAAGAACCCGCTCTATCTGGGCTGCCTCATCATCAAGAACGGCGAGGCCGACGGCCAGATTAGCGGCGCTCTCAGCACGACGGGCGACACGCTGCGTCCCGCGCTGCAAATCATCAAGTGCGCCCCCGGCATCACATGCGTCAGCGGAGCCATGCTCCTCATCACCGACCAGCCTCAGTACGGCGAGCAGGGCGTGCTCGTCATGAGCGACGTTGCCGTCACGCCCGTTCCTACTGCCGAGCAGCTTGCGCAGTTTGCATACTGCACGGCTGAGACAGCTCGCGCCGTGGCAGGCATCGAAGACCCCCGCGTTGCTATGCTGAGTTTCAGCACGAAGGGTTCCGCCACGCACGAGGTTGTGGACAAGGTCGTTGAGGCCACACGCATAGCTCGCGAGACATGGCCTGAATTGAAGGTTGACGGCGAGCTGCAGGCCGACGCCGCCCTCGTTCCAAGCGTAGGCGAGAAGAAGGCTCCCGGCAGCACTATCGCAGGACATGCCAACGTACTCATCGCCCCGAGCCTCGAAGTCGGCAACATCGGATACAAGCTTGTGCAGCGTCTCGGCGGAGCCACGGCCATCGGCCCCATCCTTCAAGGTATTGCGCGCCCCGTGAACGACCTCAGCCGCGGTTGCAGCGTTGACGACATCTACTACATGATTGCCATCACTGCTTGCCAGGCGCAGTAATCGAGAAGGCGTTAGGATTCAACAAAACCGCAAAAACTCCTGAGAAGATAGGAAAAACTTCCGAGAAGATAGGAAAAACTTTCATCGAAATCCCATCTCGATTCATACTTCTAAAGTATAAGTAAAAGAATCCCCGAGGACGTAGAATTCGCCTTCGGGGATTTTCGTATGCTTTGCCGTATTGCGCTGCTTAATGCCGCGCTTTATGCGTGTCTATGCCCTGTCGAGGTATTCGAGTATTTCCTTGCAGACGTGCTGGGGCGTGAAGCCGAGTTTCTCGTCGAGAACCTTATAGGGGGCGGAGAAGCCGAAGCTTTGGAGTCCATAGACATAGCCGCGATTACCAACGAGCCCCTGGAGCGTTACGGGCAGTCCTGCCGTGAGTCCGAAGATGGGCTTGTCGGGTGGCAGGAGTCTCTCGCGGTATTCCTTGGGCTGGCGGCGCAGTAGTCCTTCGCTCGGGCAGCTTACGACGCGCGGGTGTATGCCTTCTTCGCGCAGGAGGGCTGCAGCCTCGCAGAGTGTTCCCACTTCCGAACCGCTGGCTACGAGCACGACGTCGGGGTCGGCTTCGCAAATGACCTCGTAGGCGCCGCGTCGCACGCCGTCGTAGTATGTCCCCTCGGGCATGTCAACTACGTTCTGGCGGCTGAGGATGAGGGCTGTCGGCGTGGACATGTTCTCCATAGCCATGCGCCAGCAGATGGTTGTGGCGCGTGCGTCGGAGGGGCGCAGCACGCGAACGGAGTCCTCGCCGCTGTGGTTCTGAAGATGTTCGAGCAGGCGCACCTGTGCCTCTTGTTCTACGGGTTCGTGCGTGGGACCGTCTTCGCCGACGCGGAAGGCATCGTGCGACCAGATGAACTTCACGGGAACTTGCATGAGCGCGGCCATTCGCAGGGCAGGCTTCATGTAGTCGGAGAACACGAAGAACGTGCCACACGCTGCGTGCATGCCTCCGTGCAGAACGATGCCGATGCAAAGGCACGCCATCGTGAGCTCGCTGACACCGGCTTGCAGGAAGCCACCGCCGAAGTCGTCGGCAGAGATGGAGCGCGAGGCGCGCAGGAAGCCGTCCGTCTTGTCGGAGTTGGAGAGGTCGGCGCTCGATACTATCATATTGGGGACGTTCTTCGCAAGCATCTCGAGAACGTTCGCCGAGGCGTTGCGCGTGGCGATGCCGGGTTTGTGCTCGACGCTTCCCCATGGGAGCTCTGGCAGCTTGCCGGCAAACCATTCGGCTACGAGTGCCGCCTGTTTGGGGTGCTCGGCTTCCCACTGTGCGTATTCCTTGCGCAGGGCTGCCACCTCAGCGGAGAGTTCGGCCTTGCGGCTGGCGTAGAGTTCGGCGGTTTCGGGGAAAACGACGAAGGGGTTCTCCGGGTCTGCGCCGAGGTTGCGCATCGTGGCTTCGAAGTTGCCGGCACCAAGCGGGGCGCCGTGCGTCTTTGTCGTGTTCTCGTAGGAGGAGCCGTCCTCGCGCCTTGCTCCAAGTCCCATGATGGTGTGTCCGATAATCAGTGTAGGCTGTCGGCGCGTGCCGTCGTTGGCCTTCTGCAGGGCTTCGCGTATCTCCTCGGGGTCGTTGCCGTTTATCTCAAGCACGCGCCATCCCCAAGCCTCGTACTTCATGCGTGTGTCTTCGGAGATGACGTCGGCCGTAGGCGTTGAGAGCTGTATCTCGTTGGCATCGTAGAACATGATGAGATTGTCGAGCTTCAGATGTCCTGCTATGCGCCCTGCTCCCTGCGAAACTTCCTCCTGTATGCCGCCGTCGGAGATGAAGGCATAGATTTTCTCCCTCTGGAAGCCCGGATGTCCTGTGCGCGCATAGAGAGCCTTTGCTGCTATAGCGGCGCCGACGGCATAGACGTGTCCTTGTCCAAGAGGGCCGCTGGTGTTTTCGATTCCTCTCATCACGTTGCGCTCGGGGTGTCCAGGCGTTGGCGAGCCCCACTGGCGGAAGTCTTTCAGCTCCTCGATGCTAAAGCGTTCGCACAGGGCAAGCTGCGAGTACAGCATCGGCGACATGTGGCCTGGGTCGAGGAAGAACCTGTCGCGGAAAGCCCAGTCGGCTTGTGCGGGGTCGTAGGTTAGAAACTCCGAGAAGAGGACGTTGGAGTAGTCGGCTCCGCCCATAGCGCCGCCCGGGTGTCCAGACTTTGCGCGTTCCACCATTGCTGCGGCCAGGACGCGAATGTTGTCGGCCGCACGTTTTGAGATTTGGTTCTTGTTCATAGTAGTTATATTTGGATTTTTTGTTTGTTCTCAGCTCAAAACCATCAACCTTAAACCTTAAACTTTCAACTTTAAACTATCAACTTTCAACTTTACCCCCTCAGGATTACTCATTGAACACGGGGTCGTCGGGACCTGCTATTTCCGTGCCTTGCGTGTAGCGGTTGTTCTGGCGTTGCATGCTCGGAGGCGCGTTGGTGCCAGGGTCGCGCGGCTGACGTGGCCCCGAGGGACCAAAGTTCATCGTGCCGCCGTATGCAATGTATCGCGCGGCAACGGTTGTTACGTAGTTCGCAGTCTCGCGGCCCAGCATGTAGCCGTGTTTTACGACGGGGTCGCGGTAGTATTGCGGGTCGCTCAGGTTAAGTATGAATTCCGACACGTCGCTCCACAACATGGGGTCGCGCCCGTACTTTGAGGCGAGTGCCATAGCGTCGCGGACGTGCCCACCGCCGCCGTTGTAGGCAGCAAGTACGAACTTTGCGCGCTCAACGGGATTGCTGATGTCCGCAAACTCCTTCTGCAACATCTTCAGCAGGCGCGCCGCACCCGCTATGTTCTGCTCAGGAATGGTGGGGTCAACGCCGAGCATGCGTGCCGTCGAAGGCATAAGCTGCATAAGTCCTCGCGCACCTGCTCGCGACACGGCTTCAGGGTCGAAGCCCGACTCCGTATAGCTTATTGCTGCCAGCAGTCGCCAGTCGTAGCCAGAGGTAAGCGCACCACGGCGGAAGAGTTCGTCGTAGGACGATATTATGCCCTCTGAGGGCGAGAGATATTCGGGGCGCGCGGAGAAAGTCACCTCTCGCGGAGCCTCCTCGCGCTCGTGTTCCGACTGCGAAATGCGCTTCTCCAACTCTGGCGAGTACCAAGCCTTGAGGGCATCGGCAAGGCCTGGCATGTCTTTCCTCACAGCCCACGACACCTTCAGCGAATCGTTGGACGCGCCTGTGGCAACGAGTCCGCGCTTCTGAATCATTGCCGATGGAATAGGGTAGGCTGCCAAATCTACGATGCCGTCCGTGAGAAGCTGGCAAAGTTCCTCCTCGCTATGTGCAAGTTCTACGCGTAATCCCACGCCCTGCGACTCGGCGAAGTTGTGTGCCAAGGCGTATTGCGTGCCAAGCGCCTCGCCTGCAAGCTCAAAATAGGAGTCGGGACCAGATATCGTGCCTATGACGACCTCGCCAGACTCGATGATGGCGCGCAAGTCCTCGGCAGCCTCAGGGGTGTTGGGGAACATGCCCTTCTGCTTGTCCGCCTTGTCTGTGCACGAAAGCAAGAGGAGCGGAAACAGCATGAGGAGCATCGCAAGCCTGCTTATTTTGAGGAGATGGTATGGCATTACTGCTTGTTGTCGTATCTATTTAAGTATCACTCCGATAGAATGTCTTCCATCCATCTTTACTGTAAGTGGGTGGATGAAGCGTACATGTCGGATGTTTTCCGTTTCGTATATGGCCGGCATGGCGTTAAGAGCCTCTTCGTCGAAGAATCCGTCGCCGCGGAATGGGTTTATTGTAAAGTATCCTATGCCGAGGCTTGTCAGGTTTTGGAAGAAGTGCGTACCTTGCGAAGGGTCTATCCTATACTTGTCGAGCCCACATTCGACTATGACGCGTGCGGAGGCGATGTCGGGGAACTTTACAGGCACTCCGAGCCAGGGGTCGCTGCTTCCCCAGCGTCCGGGGCCGATGAGTATGTAGCCGCTGCCGTCGGGGTCGAACTGCTGGTTTAGCTCGCTTATCTCGCGTGCCGTCTGGGGATTGTTCTCAGCCCCAAAGGACGCACTCTTGACGTAGATGACGTCGTAGATGTCGGAGAGTATTCCGTTGCCGAGCACGCTGTCGGAGGTCAGTAGCGTTGCTTCCTGCGGTATTGTCGAGAGGTCTTCTTCCACCACCTCCTTGTTGTCCACGATTGGTCGCATTTGCAATAGGAAGAAGTGGGCTTTTCCTTGGCTTATGTTCATTGCGAACTCAATCTCGACGTTTCTGCCCATTTCGCGATGCCCTATGTCGAGGAGCGCGTCGATAGTTTTGCAGACGGGGAAGCGGTCGTATTGCAATATGCTTTGGAAGGTAATGAGCTTGCGCCCACCTTCGTGGTTGCCGACGCGCACGAGGCGGTCGTTGTAGTCGAATGTCGAGCAAACGTCGTTCAGGGAGCCATCGGTTTCGGCATCTTTCGTCGTCAGCTCAAGCAGGTTGAAGGCCTCGCTTGTTTTGAACTCGTCGACTTTGTTTGCGAGGTCGAGGGCGTAGAAGTTCGTCTGCGTCTCTCGGAGCATAAGTTCCAGCGACGACAGGGCAAGAATGTGCTGTGGGTGGCGCGGCGAGAATCGCAGCGTCTTTCCTCCATCGACGATGTACTTTCCGAGCCCGAGCGCGATGCTTGCAACGCCGTCTTCGGGCTTCTCGTTGCCGATGGGGTAGAAGTTAAGGCTTCGTGCCACGCCGGAAAGGGCGGGGTAGAAGTGTGTGCCGTAGGCGTTTCCCACCACTTCCTGCAGTACGATGGCCATCTTCTCTTGGTCGATGAGGTTCTGCGTGGCCGTGAGGTATGCCTTCGAGCCCTTGTAGAAAACGCTTGCATATACGGCTTTTATGGCGCCGCGCATGAGGCGTATTGTCTCCTCGCGACTGCTCTTGGGAATCATGTATGTCGCGTAGATGCCGGCGAAAGGCTGATAGTGGGAGTCTTCGAGTAGCGAGCTTGAGCGCACAGCAATAGGGCCGTGCACGACGTTGAACAAAGCCATGAGGTCCTCAAGCACGCGGTCGGGGAGGTGTGCGTTTTCGAAGGCGGAAAGGATTTCCTCGTCGCTGGCGTCGGAGAGTGCTATCGGGTAGAGCCCGTTTGTCTCCATG
Organism: uncultured Prevotellaceae bacterium; assembly: GCA_900321445.1. Lineage (GTDB taxonomy): Bacteria > Bacteroidota > Bacteroidia > Bacteroidales > Bacteroidaceae > Alloprevotella. The sequence continues at coordinate 6,371 of ONWB01000033.1, forward strand.
AACTCGTCGAAGATGTCCGTACATAGCACTACGGTCTTGGGAATGTTGACGCTAAAGTTCTCGCCCACGAGTTTTGGGTATCTGCGCACCATTGCCGACATGAATGCCAAGCCACGCCCCTTGCCGCCGAGCGAGCCCTTGCCGATGCGTGCGAAGGAACTGTATTCGTCGAAGCGGTCGCGCTCGTAGATTGCCACTACGCCCTCGTTCTTGAGGCGTCGGTACTCGACGATGAGGTTGAAGATGAGTTCGCGAGCCTGGTCGATGGTGTCGTAGTCGCTGACGTCAACGTGCTTCAGTATTACAGCTGGCGGAAACATTGCCCGCGAGAAGAAGAAGCGGCTGAAGTGGTTGCGGCTGAGGTGGTATGTCAGCGAGTCCTCGGGAATTTTCCAAATGTTCTGCTGCAGGTCGTGGAGATTGCGTATGCGCATTACGGGCGTACGCGTGACGGGATCGATAATTATGAAGTCGCCGAAGCCGAAGCGCTCCATTATCTCGCGTCGGAGGTCTTGCGGATACGTCTTCGAGTTCTTGCTAAGGAATGATGCGCCCACCTCCTCGGCAAAGTGCGCGTTTGCCTCCTCGCTGGATTCAATGATGATGGGGATGTGGCGGTCGAAGTCGCGTACTTTCGAGCAGAAGCGGTAGCCGGCGAGGGGGTCTTTCTTCCCCTCGCGCATGAAGCTCATGTCGGAGATGACGCCGAGGATGTTGTCTTTGAATTCGTCGAAGAGTTCCTCAGCTTCCTCGTAGCTTCGCGCAAGCAGTATCTTCGGGCGACCGCGCATGCGCATGGTCTTGAGTGTCTCGTTGAGGGCTTCTTTCGCAAACTCCTGGCTCTGTTCAAGCACGAGGCGGAAGAGGTAGGGCAGGGCAGAACTGTAGAACCTCACGCTGTCCTCGACGAGCAGGATATTCTGCACGCCAGCCTCCTGCACGTCGTTTGCGGCGTTCCATTTGTCCTCGACAAGCTTGATGATAGCCAGCAGGAGCTCCGCGTTTCCAAGCCATGAGAATACATAGTCGATGCTACTAAGGTCTTCGCGCTCAAAGCGTTTTGATACTTCTTTCGAGAATGGTGTCAGCACGACAATCATGCTCCCCGGGTAGCGCGACTTTATTTCGCGTGCCGACGAGAAGGCGTCGCGCTGGTCCATGTTCGGCATGACGATGATAAGCTCGAAGTGCCTGTCGGCGAGCATGTCAAGGGCTTCCTCCGTCGTTGTGACCTGCGTAAAGCGCGGAGGGTATGAAAGTCCGAGCTGGTGGTATTCGTTGGAAATCTGTTCGTCAACGCGTCCGTCGTCCTCAAGCATGAAGGCGTCGTACTTTGTAGCGATGAGCAAGACGTTGAAGATACGCTTGTTCATCAGGTTGGCGAAGGGAGTGTCGCGAAAGACCAGCTCCTTCAGGTTCGGCAGCTTCGACATGATTTTTTAGGCCAATAACCGTTAACCAATAACCAATAACCCGCAAATCCATTCAAAAGCCTCCCCTCAGGGGGAGGTTTTGTGGGGCTTCTTAATTCTTAATCCACCTCTTCGCTTGTGCCGTCATGATGGACGAAAGCTGCGAATAGGGAATCTTCACGCTTGGAGCCCCGTAGGCGTATGCGCAAATCTCATATACGCCATACTGGAAGAGCACGCCGTCCTGCAGCAATGCTACGCCAAGCCCCTCGGGGAGCTTCGAGGCGGCATCGTCCCAGAAGCTGATGTCGTCGCCGTACTTGTTCTTGAGGTTGCGGAAGACGATGGCCTTCAGCTTGTGGTGTGTCGAGGCGGGGAAGATGTCCTCCAGCGTCACCAGCTTGCCCTTGTCGCGGCTGATGGTGTAGATGTCCGTGATGGGAGTGCCGTGGGCGCCGCCCAGATATACCTCGCCAGTATTCTCGAAGGATGCAAAGAAATAGTTCGCATACAGCTTCTTCGTGTTGAAAGCAAGGGTGAGGGCAGGGCAGTCGTCAAGCGTAAACACCTCCGACGAGCCCGCGTTGTCCTCGTTCATGGCAGCCACGAGCCTGCGACTTGCTGCCAAGCCTGCATCGACGTAAGCCTGCGCGGCCGTACTTGGCAAGTCCTTCACGCTGCTGCACTCAAAGGGTGTCCACTCCTCCTCGGCAGCGTCGTTCACGAACGAGCACATCTCGTTCAGGCGTCCCTGCAGCACCTCGTGGAAAGCCTTCTGGAACTTCTGCTCGCCGCCCGTAGGGTACTGGATGGAAATCTCTGCCGACACGCTTCCCTCGCTAACCTTCGAGGATGTCTTCTGAAAACTCAGCGGCTGCGGACCGCCGTATCTTCCCTGCGCCGTTGCCGTCATCCCCGTGGCACACAGGGCGAAAATGGCAACAGCCACCTTGATGCAAATACTTTTTTTCATATTCTTAAGATTTGAAATTAGTTTCTTTTCCTCTTATTGGCTGCAAAAATACTTTTTCGATTTGAGATATGCAAATTGAAACGTATTTTTCAGCTTTATATTTCTTCGAAACGTGAACTGAAGGACGTTTGAGAGCAAAAGCCCCGCAGGGAGCCGTAACTCCCCGCGAGGCTTGAAAAATCTCTTATTGTTATTTGTGTTTTCTATCTAACTTTTTTTCTCTGCACTAATATATATGGCTTGAGAACCAGAAGAATTAATAAATAGTCCGACGGCATTCTTACCATCTATGCTAATGAGCAATACTTCCAATTCAGTACTACTTTTTCTTTCATAAGATAATATGCAGTATCTATCCAATAAGAAATCTAAAAATTCTGTTGAATTGTACAGACTCACATACATTGTGCTTGATTTTAGACCTCCGTTTTCAAAATAATAATGGTAGTATAGGACTTTCCCTTTACCTGCGTACAGCAATGATGTTGCTTCCTGACTGTTTAAGGAAAATGAAGACATGTTGTTTTTTACCTTACTCATACTACTACCCCATTCAGTATATGGCTCTGTGTATGAATTGATTTTTGACTTTACGGTAACAATACATGATGTTTTATTTGCATGGATTTTTGTTGTTCCCACATGCTTTGCTGTAACAACTCCATCATCAACATCCGCAATCAGGCTGTTATCAGAAGACCATGTACATGACTTACCAGTATATTCAAGAACTATGCTTTCCCCCACATAGAGTGAAATCTCCTTGTTATTTAACAATTCTTCATCATCGTCAGAATTGCAACTAACAAAACAAAAAGGCATAATTAATGCCGACATTAATAATACTTTTGCTTTCATAATTTTGCTTTAATTTATTTGTTAATGAATATGTGTGTTTTGGGAAATAAAAAGCGTGAACTTCTTATCTGTTTCGAAGGCTGTAGGAGATGCCCATGTCATTAGATAAGTAAAGCCCACGCTGTAGCGCGAGCATTCACTCTATCCATCTTTATGACATGTTTCTCAAACTCCTACATTCTCGAAACCAAGATTGATAGCTGAACGCTAATTAATGCCCATGATGTTGTGTGTCCCATATGGAACACGCCGCAAAGATAGGTAATAATTTGATAAATATATATTTTTCATTCAGAAAAAGTTGGAGGGAAAGCGGGAAAAGTCGTATCTTTGCGTCCAAAGACGAATTTGTATGAAAGGACTATTTATTTGGAAATAACGAAACGTGAGAGAGAAAATGAATCGTAAGGAACTTAAAGAGAGGATTGCCGCGATGTCAGTGTCGCGGATAATGAATATGAGCCCAGAAAACTTGGCTATTCTTACGGACAAATTTTGCGAAGAACTCGTAAGAGAGATTGTCGTCAAGAGCGATACCAGCGAAGGTCAACTTAGGATTATAAAGCTAATCGAGGAAACATACAATTCATTGGATGGCTTTCCGCCTAGCGGCTTGCCGGAATACCTCCGCACTATGGAGTTCGACGCGGAATGCGGGCAGGTTATCACTAAGACTACAAATGCACAGAGTAAAGGCGCTGAGGCATCTGCCGAGTCTAAAAATACTAGTGCCGAAACCTCCCATCTCAAGGCTCGTATTGAGGAGTTGGAGGCGGAGAACAAGGCATTGAATGAGGAATTGGAAGGTCTTCGAGCAGATGCTGTCCCTGAGAAAGAAATCCACTGGCATGACAAGGTTCGTCTTGACTTATTGCTGCGACTTATAAAGAAAGACGGGGCCAACTTGGAGATGTATCGCAATAAGACGAAGGCAGCCTCAGTGATGAGTGCCATCACGGGTCTTCCTTTGCAGACTTGCAAGAACTATTGTTCAGACCCTATACTGAACACGGAAACGCACAGGGAGGAAATTCTGGAGTTGAACACAAAATTGCAGGCTTTGGGAATGGAAATCCGTCTGTGACTTAGTACAAACCCTAGTACAGTAAAATACTAACCTGCGGCTTGGTTAGTATTGTAAATAAATAAAAATAACCAACGATTTTTTGTATATACTTTTGCGCCCAGAGAAAGCTCTCTCCGGGCGCATTTTGTATTTGTGGCGAAGGGAGTAAACCTCTGGAGCGTATATCTCCTATTCATATATACACGGGACTAAAAGCAGTAGCACAGCTCCCCGGCAGCCTCGGAAATCAACGCCTTATGAGGCTGAGTGCTAGGCGTAAATAAAAAAAACATTATAAAAATGTTTTCAGATTTACTGAGTCAAGTCTATAAAGCATCTGACAATGGGCTTGACATTATCAAGAGCGTTTGCCCTCAGGCGGCAGACGCAGTTGGGAACCGCCGCAACTTCAAGCTGCGGACAGAGGAGCGTACGGCTTCGGCGCATCTGTATGAGCCGAATGCGAAGTACGACTACTGGCGCGTCGTGGACTACGGCGGCGGCGAGGGTGAGCGCAGTTTCTCGCCCATCGACCTCTACATGCGCTCCTGCGGCTATACGCAGGCGGACTTTGCGCTTGCCGTGCACGAGCTGGCGGAGCGCTACGGCGTACAGGAGCGGCTATCGTCGAAGGCTAACAGGCCTGAGATTACGCGCCGCCCTGCCTCGGAGGAAGAGCGGAATATGGAGCCGCGCGTAATGACACGCGAGGGCTTCAGCGAAGCGGAACTCCTCGCATGGGGGCCACGCGTAAAGGCGGAGCACCTCGTGGAGTTAGGGTGGAAAGCCGTGGCAAGTGTGGAGAGAGTCAATGGTGGCGAGGTCGTCGTGAAGAAGTCCACGCCCACGTATCCTATCTTTGCGCAGGAATGTCCCTGGCAGGACGCGGACGGCCTGCGCAGGACGTTTCTGAAGCTCTACGAGCCGAAGAATGCCAACAAGGCTTTCCGCTTCAGCATCGTGGGCGCGAAGCCGCGCAACTACGTGTTCGGGCTCGCGGCACTGCGCCGCAGGTTCGAGGCTGGCGGCGAGGAGAAACTCGACGAGGTGATACTCGTCTCCGGCGGCAGCGATGCCGCGAATTGCCTGAGCATGGGCTACCAGCCCGTATGGTTGGGTTCGGAGACCGAGGAGCTGCGAGAGGAGGACTACTGGCAGCTGATGAAGTATGCCAGGCGCGTCGTGAACATCCCCGACCTCGACGCTACAGGCGTCAAGGCTGGCAGGAGGCTTGCCCTGCGCTTCCTCGGCATGCATACCGCATGGCTGACGCCGAAGGACATGGGCTATCTCCACGACAATCGTGGGCGCATGCGCAAGGACTTGAAGGACTTCGTGCAGCTGCACCCCGACCGCAAGGCTATGCGCGGGCTTGTGGAGCGCGCACAATGCGCGCAGTTCTGGGATTGTCATGAGGACAAGAAGAACGGCCAGACGCAGTATGCCATCATACGTCCGCGCTTGGACTACTTCCTCGAACTCAACGGCTTCTTCACGCTTCCCGACGACCAGCGCGCGGAACCGCTATACGTGCGCATCATGGACAACGTGGTGCGCCGCATCAAAGCGAAGCATATCACGGCGTTTCTCAAGGAGTGGATGCGGGAGCAAGGGCTGGACGAGAACCTGCAGGGCAAGGTGCTGCGCAGCCACGACCTGCCTAACAGCCAGAGCTCTACGCTCCGAGTGCGCGACGACCTTGACTTCACGCAAGCAACGCCCGAGGAGCAGCGCTTCTACTTCCGCAACGGATGGGTGCGCGTGACGTGCGACGACATCACCTTCCACGGCTACGGCGAGCTTACTGACCGCTACGTCTGGCAGGAGAGCATCATACAGCACGACTACCGCCCGATGCCGAAGATGTTCAGCGTGGTGCGGCGCGAGGATGGCACGTACATTGTGGACGTTGCCAAGGAAGCACCGAGTAAGTTGCTTCAGTTCGTCTTGAATACGTCGAGAATCTACTGGCGCAAGGAGGAAGAGCTCGGGCTGGAGCTGACGGACGCCGAGGCTGCCGAAGAGCACCAGTGCATGGCAGGCAAGCTGTCGGCACTCGGCTACATGCAGCACCGCTACAAGTCGGAGTCGGCGGCATGGGCGGTATTGTGTCAGGACGCTGCGCCGGGCGAGAGCGACGACGATTGTAACGGACGCAGCGGAAAGTCGTTCTTCCTGAAGGCGGCGACGGCGTTGCAGTGCCCGTTGTTCATCGAAGCACGCGTGCCCTCCATCATTGACAACCGCTTCATCTTCGACGGCGTGACGGAAGCCACGGACATCGTCGTCGTCGATGAATGTTGCAAGAACCTGAACTACGACTTCTTCTTCGGAAAGGTCTCCGGCGACCTGCGGTACGAGGAAAAGGGCAACCACCCGCGCCTCATACCCTTTGCCAAGAGCCCTAAGTTCGCCTTCGCCACGAACTTCGTGCTGCGACGCCACGACCCCTCAACGGAAGGCCGCTACTGGCCGCAGCCCTTCGGCGACTACTACCACCAAGCGACGAAGAAGAACGACTACCGCGAGACGCGCTCCATACGCGACGACTTCGGCTGCAACCTCATGGGCATGGAATACCCCGAGTCCGACTGGCAGGCTGACATTGCCTTCCTCCTGCAGTGCCTACAGTTCTACCTCTCGCTGCCCGTGGGGGAAAGGCGCATCATGCCGCCCATGCAGCGAATCGAGCGCAGGGAGCAGCTTGCAGACATAGGCAAGGACTTCCGACAGTGGGCCGACGAGTACT
>ONWB01000105.1 GCA_900321445.1 uncultured Prevotellaceae bacterium
GTCACCTGATAGCCATTACCTTCCATGTAGCCATCATGCGACGTGTTCGCCCCCAGTATTCGCGCTATGTCACGCGCCACACTGGGTTTCTCTGCAATGCAAACTATCATTCTGCAAGCTCAACGTCTGTATCCTTGACGTTGATGATTCCTGCCTGACGGGCGCGGCTTACTAAAGTGAGCGCAACCTTTTCATTCACATGGAAGTGCTCCTTCAGCCCACGTATGAGACGATTCTGAGAGATTGGCGTACGACCAGCCTCCTTGAAGATCAGCTCTATCGTCTGGCGAAGCTTTGCCTCGTCGGCACCAAGGCTGTGATGATGACTGTACTTGTAGAGGAACAAACAGATTCCCACTGCAAAAACGAGGAAGATGATGAGCAGCGGAGTGTTCAGAATAGATAGAATTGTAGTCATTGGTGTACTATAATTTGAATTTTCTTGCAGCAAAAATATAACTTTTTTGCATATTTCGTGTTATGTCATCGAAAAAAACTTAATTTTGCAGCAAAATATAACCTTATTATCGTTTATCAAAGCATCATGAGCGAACAAAAAACGACAAAAGCACCCACCGTCAGCGACGACGAGATACTGGGTAGCTCAAAGTTCGACCGCAGGCGTCGCCTCATAGGAGCTATATGTGCTCCCATCTGCGCACTACTTGTATTTATTACTCCTATCGACGGCCTTACCCCTGAGGCCCACAAGCTTCTCTCCATCATGACACTCGTGTGCCTGTGGTGGATTACAGAGCCCATACCCATACCCGTGACTTCGCTCGTCGGCCCTACGTTGTGCGTGATGTTCGGCGTTGTGAAGATGAAGGACGCCTTCGCGGCCTTCGCTAACCCCATGATATTCCTTTTCATGGGCGGCTTCATCATAGCAAAAGCCATGATGGTCAACGGATTGGATAAACGCATCGCCTATGGCATCATCTCAATGAAATGGGTGGGCGACAGTCCTCGGCGCATATTCCTTGCCATTGGTCTGGCTTGCATGCTTTGCTCTGGATGGATAAGCAATACGGCTACAGCAGCCATGATGTTCCCCATCGCAATAGGACTCCTGGAGGCTATTCGTGAAATGATGGCTGCAAACGGGCGCGAGATAAACCTCCATACATATAAGTATGCAACAGGACTTATGCTCATGACGGCATACGCATGCTCCATCGGCGGCGTGCTCACACCTATCGGCACTCCCCCGAACATCATCATGCTCGGCTTCCTCGACTCTCTTGCCAATATCCACGTGTCATTCTTCCAATGGATGGTTTGGGGCTTTGTAGCTATGGTGTGCTACTTCGTAATTGCATATTTAGTATTGTGGAAGATGTTCCCTGCTGACGTCAAGCACATTGATGGTGCCCAAGACTTCATTCGTGGCAAGGTTCAGGAGCTCGGCCATTGGACACGTGCCCAAAAGAACACGCTTTTTGCATTCCTCGTAGCTGTTGTCCTTTGGGTAACACCTGGCATCATAGGTATTGTGGACGGTAGCGAAAGTGAACTCCTTAAAGAATATAACAAGCACTTCCCAGAAGCAGCAGCCGCCATGATTGGTGCCCTGCTTCTCTTCTTCCTTCCTGTCGATAAAGGCTGGGGAAAGATGACGCTTCAGTGGAAGGAAGCCGTAAAGGGTGTCGAATGGGGCACTCTCCTTCTCTTCGGTGGCGGTCTGGCTATGGGTGGTATGATGTACTCGACGGGACTTAGCGAATGGGTAGGTCAGCAGATTATCACAGCACTTGGCGGTCAGCCCTCAGAACTTCTTTTCGTTGCCGTGTTCTGCGTGATGGCACTACTTCTCTCTGAACTGACTTCGCACACAGCGGCGACAAACATGATAGGTCCATTGGCAATTGGCGCAGCCGTATCAGCAGGCTTCAGCCCGATACCCGTAGCCGTCGGCGTGGCTTTGTCATCCAGCCTCGGCTTCATGCTTCCCGTTTCAACGCCCCCTAACGCAATCGTCTATGCTTCAGGATATATTCCTATCACGAAGATGATAAAAACGGGTGTATATATCGACTTTATTGGCATTGCTATCGTCACTATCCCCATTGTACTCTATATAGTAGGGTGGGTAATGGGACTTTAAATGACAACAAACTATAGATATCTATTTCTACTGCCACTTCTCCTCCTTGCCGCACCCTTTGCGACAAGGGCTGAAGTGGTTTCGCCACTAATGACGTGGGTGGATTCACTTACCATTGGCGGCCAAGAACTTTTGTACGACAAAAAGGGCGACCGCTATTTCCTCGTCATACCAGAATCCGCCCCCGACGAAACGTCTTACGAAGCAGAAGTTTTTCTGAAATGTTCCGATGAAATCGATATTTATATTGGGAGCTCACACCTAAAAGATGGTGCCACAATAACATTAAACAAGCCCGGGTTTGGAAAGACTTTCAAAATCACCGTATATCAGAATTGGAAGTCTATATATAGCAGCACCATCGAGACAACAACATTCCCAATAGTTATTATAGGCACAGGGTCAAGCAACATCAGTCGGACAAAATATACGGACGGCACATTTCGCATGCTGTGTCCTAATCAGAGTCAGTCCGTTCCCGACAAGGTCTGTGCAAAATACCGCATCCGAGGTGCCACGTCGGCAAACTACCCTAAAAAGTCTTATAACATGAAATTCTTCGATGAAACCGGCGAAAAAGAAGACCGCACAATACTCGGAATGCGCGATGACAACTCGTGGATTCTCGACGCTATGACCATAGACAAGGCATGCGTTCGCAACAGACTCGCAATGGACCTATGGAATTCATACGCCACGATGCCTTATTATTTCGACCGCGAGAAAAAAGTTCGCACTGGTACACGTGGACACTATGTCGAGGTATTTCTGAACGACTCGTACCATGGGCTCTACTGCCTCTCCGAAAAGATAGACCGCAAACAACTTAGGCTGAAAAAGTCAACAGATGCAACATCCACAACAGAAGAACAAATCCACGGTCTACTATACAAAGCCACACAATGGAACTGGACTGTGAAGATGGGTGTGAATGGAGGTCCGTCAAAGAATACGCCTCCACCAAGTTACGACAACAATGCGAATACAGGCGAATGGCTTGACTGTTGGGAAATAAAGTACCCTGACTACGAGACACAACGCATCGACTGGGGACCACTTTGGAACCTCATCAATTTCTGTTGCATGACAGATCAGGATTATTTTGAAAGCAATGTTGCGAGTAAGCTTGACCTGCCTGTGCTACTTGACTACTGGCTCCTTCTCGAGATTTCCCTCGCATGGGACAACGATGGGAAAAACATGTATTACTTTTGTTATGATGCCTGCGATAAACGTGACGGAACACGCATGAGTATCGCACCCTGGGATTTAGACGCCACATGGGGACGAGCATGGAATGGTCTCAACGACAAGCAGAAAGATGCCGAGATGGACTATCGGACTACGCGCAAACAATCAAGCGGAGGCATTATTTACTACAACAAACTTGAAGATAGCGAAACCTACGACTGGGAGGGAATGATTCGAGACCGCTATCACGAACTACGTAGCAACGGCCTCGTATCAAAGGAAAACTTATTGGAGAGGCTTGAGACATACGCAGAGCTATTCTACAGTAGCGGAGCCCGCATGCGGGAAGAAAAACGATGGGGTTCCGAGGGATATCATGAAGACATCAATGCAGACATAGAATACATGAGGGACTGGATTTCGCGTCGCATCATTGCCCTTGACCATCAATACGGCTACGACCCCGCAACGTCAGGAACATCAAATGTCGAAGCACCTTCACATCTCCGAGTTGAAGGAGGATATGGACAACTTACTGCACACGCCGCCAGCCCCACAGACCTATTCGTGTATAACGCAGGAGGACAACTCGTTCGCCATATTCGCCTGACATCTGGAGTTACCACCATCTACAACCTAAGCCCTGGCATCTACATCGCAAATGGGCAGAAAGTCCTCATCCGCTAGGCAAGAATAGCTTTCTTAAGAAACGTGAAAGTTGGAATTTTACCGATACGTTTTTAATTTTTCATCAAATCTTTTTTATCTTTGCGCGCCGTAATAAGCACTATAATGCCCAAAACTCTGACGCTCGACATAGGAAACTCTCGACTGAAAGCCGCCATATTCTGTGGTGATGAAATGCTCGAGACGTGGACTGGAGATGTAGAGGACTTGAGGCGAAGGCTGGAACGCGAGCATTTTGACGCATGTGCCGTCAGCTTAGTAGGAAGTGAGCCTGAAGGTTTGTGGAAACTGCTGGACGGCGGCTGCGAAAAGGTGCTTCGCGTAAATGGCGACACGCCTGCCACACTTCGTAACGATTACGACCACCCCGCAAAGTTGGGCGCAGATCGTTGGGCTGCCGCCGTTGGAGCATGGAAGTTATATCCAAACAAAACTTTGCTGGTGGTAGACGCAGGGACATGTATCACCTGCGACATAATTTCCAGCGATGGAGTATTCCGAGGAGGCGTTATTGCCCCTGGTGTTGGCATGCGGCTTCAGGCTATGCATAGTTTCACATCCGGACTTCCTGTGGTTCTACCCACAGAAACTCCCGTAAAGATGGATTTCCCGGCTCGAAATACCACCAACGCAATGCGGCAGGGCGCATATCTCGGTGCTCAACTTGAGATTGAGGGCTACGTCCGCCTCTTAATAGAACAATACAACAACCTGCATGTGTGCTTGACTGGCGGAACGGAATTAACGCTCGCCAAAGACCTCGGAGCAGAGGTAAGCATAGACCGCCATTTGGTGCACATCGGACTTAATGAGATTATATCAAAGTATGAAAAATAAACTATCACTTGCGCTTGTAGCGGCACTACTGGCAAGTATCGCCACACTGCACGCACAAACCAACGGCAGCAACTCGCCATATTCCTACTATGGGTTAGGCCTCCTCAACGATCGTACAGGAGCACTTGCCACCAGTATGGCAGGCGCAACGACTGCCATGCGAGGAGGCAACATCGTCAATCCGCTAAATCCTGCTTCGTTCTCGGCAACGGACTCTCTGACGTGTCTTTTCGACATAGGAATGAGCTTGCAAAACGCGAACCTCGACGAGGGCGGCCGCAAGGTAAATGCGAAGAACACGAGCCTTGACTACGTGACTTTGGGATTCCGCATTGCGCCCAGATTAGGTCTCTCCGTAGGTATGTTGCCGATAAGTACAGTTGGCTACAAGATGACGCGAACACCGCCTTCGCAAAACGTGACGGCAGGCGAAGTTACAGAAACGGACACCTATAGTGGCGACGGCGGACTCCATAACGTCTATGCAGGTCTTGGATGGGAGCCCTTCCGAGGTTTCTCAGTAGGTGTCAGCGGCGGATATATATGGGGCGACATCACGCACAACATCAGTGCAAAACTTAGCGATGCCTCCGCAGGTTCACGCAGCAGAAAATACGAGACGGAGATACGCTCCTACAAGCTCGACTTCGGAATGCAATACGAGCAGAATATAGGTAAAGGCAACAGCCTCACACTTGGCCTGCGCTATGGCCTCGGTCACACATTGCAAGGCAAAAGCACATTCTCCGACGGTGTATTACAAGGAAACACGCTGTCAGGCGATACGCTAACACTCCGCAACGGATATGAACTGCCGCATAGTTTCAGTGTGGGACTGGCTTGGCAGCGCGGCAATACCCTACGCGTAAGTGCTGATTACACCCTGCAGAAATGGGGAAGCGTGAAGTCGCCAGTTGTTGGCACAACGGCAGAGGGAGGATTCTCATATACTTCAGAGAAAGGGGCATATACAGACATGAACCGCTATGCCATAGGTGCCGAATACATCCCCATGGGCAACCACTATAATGTCCGTAAGCATTTCCGCTTCCGCGCAGGCTTCGCATATACTTCGCCGTATGCCCGCGTGAATGGGCAAGATGGTCCCAAGCACTATTTGGCAACGCTTGGCGTGGGGATTCCCATCCATAACCCAGCACACTCGTCGCGCGTCATCATCCTAAACATCGGAGGTGCGTACGAGCGTGTGCAGCCATCTGTAGCAGGCATGCTAAAAGAGAACTACCTACGCTTCAGCATAGGATTATCGTTCAACGAACAATGGTTCGCTAAGTGGAAAGCACTATAAGGTTCATTATTATATGTATGGTCGCGAGCTTCACTCTAGCATGTTCCAATGAAGCTCCACCTGTGAGTCACCTTGAGGACAACAGGGACTCTGTGCCCGTGATGACTACGTACGGAGTGTCGAAACTTGTTACCGACTCAGGACGTGTCACCTATAGAATCATTGCCGAGGAGTGGCGAGTATTTGACAAGACCGAACCACCGCGCCAAGAATTTCCAAAGGGACTATTCCTCGAACGCTTCGACAAGAATTTCAAGATGAACATGTACATCACGACTGATAGTGCATGGTGCTACGATCAGTACCTTTGGAAAATGTTGGGTCACGTGGTTATCATCGACAAGCTGACGCAAACAAAATTCTACACAGAAGAGCTCTTCTGGAACATGCGCGAACATCGCTTCTACTCATCCCGCCACATGCACATCATCAAGCCCGACCGCGAACTGCAAGGCGACCGATTCACAGCAAACGAACAGCTTACAAAGTATCACGTCTGGCAGAGCAAGGGATTCATGCCTATGCCCAGCGACGGAAACGACTCTTCATCAGGCGGAGCGCCTGCACCATCGGAAAATGGTCAAAACCAGCACTCTGACAGCACAAAAACAAGCTAAGACGGGAGAAAAAGCATTTTTTGTGCCCAAGAACACTCGTTTTATTTTATAAATGATTACCTTTGCACGCTTTTTGGGCACAACGTCCACAGAATATAAACAAAATACAATACTAAAATGGCAGCATTACAAGCAATCAGAAAACGCGGAGGCATCCTTATCGCCGTCATAGGCGCAGCCCTCTTCGCTTTCATCGCGGAAGAACTCTTCCGCTCCATTGAAACGACATCCAACGTAGGTCGTAACACCGTTGGAGAGGTCTATGGGCAAGCATTCTCTGCGCAGGAATTCTCCGAAATGAAGCAGGAGCTCAATGAAGTAAACAAGCTTCAGGCAAGCATGGGCGTAGCACGCGAAATGACCGATGACCAGGCTTCCGAACAGGTGTGGGAAGAATTCGTTCAGAGCACCATCATCGAGCACGAGGCAGATAAGCTCGGTCTCATCGTCACCGACGAGGACGTACAGAACGCGCTGCGTAGCGGTCAGTACAATAGCCTGCAGACGCTCGCACGCCTTGGCTTTGCCAACCAACAGACAGGTCAGTTCGATGTAGCAGCTCTGCAAGACTTCCTGAAGAACTACGACAAGAACATGCAGCAGTTCCAGCAGACTGGCAATCAGGCATACGCTGAGCAGTTCAACCAGATTCGCCAGGTATGGAGCTACACAGAGAAACAACTTC
>ONWB01000211.1 GCA_900321445.1 uncultured Prevotellaceae bacterium
CGGCAGATGATGAATCCACAGGCGTGGACACCCGTACTGCGCACGTTTCCTTCCAGCATCTTGGCATAGCGGAATGTGTCGCGCACGACGGGGTCGGCAGAAGCTTCCGCCATGCGCAGCTCTGGTATGGCGGCGATGGCGTTTGTGAGGTTCATCTTGGGAGTTTTCCCGTCGACTTCGGGAAGTTTGTCGGGGATGAGCTTGCAGAGGCGGTTGCTCTCGGCGAGCGGCATCTTCTGCACTCGCGCCACGTCCTTCAGCGCACTCTTCGTGGCCATAGTGCCGTAGGTAATGATGTGGGCGCAGTTTTCTTCGCCGTACTTCTTCGTCACCCAGTCGAGCACGCGGCCGCGTCCGTCGTCGTCGAAATCGACATCGATATCGGGGAGGCTTATGCGGTCGGGGTTGAGGAAGCGCTCGAACAGAAGGTCGTATTTTATGGGGTCTATCTGCGTAATTCCCAAACAATATGCCACGCAGCTGCCCGCTGCGGAGCCACGTCCTGGGCCTACGCTCACGCCGAGCTCGTTGCGCGCCGTGTTGATATAGTCTTGCACGATGAGGAAGTACCCAGGGAAACCCATCGTCTTCATGATGTGCAGTTCGAAGCGTATGCGCTCCTCGACGTCCTTAGGCAGGGGGTCGCCGTACCTCACCTTTGCGCCTTCGTAGGCGAGCTTCGCGAGGTAGTCGGCCTCGAACTTTATGCGGTATAGCTTGTCGTAGCCGCCGAGTTTCTCAATCTTCTTCTCGCCTTCCTCGCGGCTCATTATTACCTGTCCGTTCTCGTCCTGCGTGAATTCGTCGAAGAGTTCCTCGTGGCTGATGCGCTGGCGATATTCTTCCTCCGTGCCGAAACTTGCAGGTATGTCGAAGTTCGGCATGATGGGAGCGTGGTCGATGCTGTACGTCTCCACCTTGCCGAGAACGTCAATCGTGCCGTCGAGAGCCTCTGGAATGTCGTCGAAGATGCGATTCATCTCGGCTTTCGTCTTGAACCATTCCTGCTTGGTATAGAGCATGCGCGTGGGGTCGTCGAGGTCCTTGCCCGTGGACAGGCAGATGAGGCGGTCGTGGGCTTCGGCATTATCCTCGTCCACGAAGTGCACGTCGTTTGTGCAGACGAGCTTCACGCCGTGCTTGTGCGCCAGCTCTACCATTACCTTGTTCGCCTGTTCCTGTAGCGGGAACGTCTCGCGGTTTGCCCGCTGCGCAGGGTCGGTGACCTTGTGGCGCTGAAGCTCGACGTAGTAGTCGTCGCCAAACACCTTCTTGAACCATAGCAGCGTCTCCTCGGCGCCGGCAATATCGCCAGCAAGAATCTTCGCGGGGAGCTCGCCGGCGATGCACGCGGAACATACGATAAGTCCCTCGTGGTACTTCTCCAGCTGCGCGTGGTCGGTACGAGGACGATAGTAGAGGCCGTCTATCCAGGCGTTCGATACGAGTTTGATGAGGTTGTGGTAGCCCTTCTCGTTCTTCGCCAGCACGATGAGGTGCCATCCGCTTTTGTCAACAGTGTCCACCTTCTGCTCCATGCCGCGGCGCGCCACGTACATCTCGCATCCGAAGATGGGTTTGAAGGCTGCGCGGCGCTCGGCGTCGGCCAGTTTTTTCTCGCGTTCGGCACGCTGTTCCTCGCTCTCGCCTTCGGGCACCTCTGCAAGCTGCTTTGCCTCCTTGCGTGCCGAGGATATGAGCTTGCCGGACTCGTTGAAGAACTCCTTTATCCCCATCATATTGCCGTGGTCCGTGACGGCCATGCCGCGCATTCCGTCGCGCATGGCTTTTTGCAGCAGTTTGGGGATAGAAGCCTGCCCGTCGAGTATAGAATATTGTGTATGTACGTGGAGGTGGATGAAGTCTCTCATGATAAAATTATTACGGCTGCGAAGATACAAAATTAAATGAACAATGAACAATTAAAAATGAAAAAATCAGCGAGCTCTGCAGCCGTTGTCAGCCCCGAGGGTCGAAACTCCGAGGTGGCTGGGAGGCGAAAAGCAGGGCGAGATAAATTAAATGAACAATTAAAAATGAAAAATTGGAATTGTTTACTTTTGTGGCATGAAATAAATAAGAAAATCAGCCCCAAGCACGATATTGGGAGAATTATTCGTATCTTTGCGGCTGAGTTCAGGGGAGAAACCTGATATCCCAATTGCAAGACAAAGTAAATGAGCAAAGTTGCAAAGACAAAAGATATAAAACTATCAGAACTGCCTGAGGAGGTGACGGCAGACGGACTGAAGATATACGGCCCTACGTCATACGAGACGCAGATAGCCATATTGAGCCAATACCTGCATACCCTCAAGGGCAAGCACGATATAGCATCAGACGAGAAACGCTACGAGATTCTTGAAGCCATTCACGACTACATCGAATACAAACGCAAACAGGACAAGAAGAATCCCATGTGGCAGGATGTCAGCGATGAGACAATTTGGATGGCAGCAGAGAGTCCGTTGGAAAATGACCTCTTTGCGGACTTCTTCAAAGTGCCGTTCCCAGCTCCAGAGAACCCAAAGTTCACCTTCATCGATACCCTTTTTTCTCATAGTTCCCATCATTCCCATCATTCTCATTTCTCCAACCAT
>ONWB01000104.1 GCA_900321445.1 uncultured Prevotellaceae bacterium
AAGGGGATAGAGTTCACACCTGTCCACTTCGTCTTTGTCGTGCCATCGTATTCGGTATCGTAGAGGTACTCGAACTGGAACACGCCCTGCTCTTCCCACTTGTAATTGCGAACCGTTTCTTGAGTCTCATCATCGAAAACTTCTTCGTATTCGTTTGCAGCAAATGCGCGAACCTGCTTAGGAGCATTGTTCTGACCGCTCCAGCGCTGCGTCAGCTTAACAGCTACGCCATTGACAGCCTCGCCGAGGTCTGCGCAGAGGTTGTGGAAGCCCTGCGTGCTCATATCCCATGCTGAGCTCCATGTTGTGTGCCAGAATGTCGTGAAGTTCTGGTCGATAGCGTTCTCTATCTTACCCTCAGAAGTTTCCTGAGCGTTTGTCCAGAGCTGCTCGACGTCTGTTACGAGGCCATCAACCTCATCAGGATACACGCCATCCACAGAGCACTCGGGCTTGTATGCGAAGCCACGGTTGTAAGCCAGTTCGGACTGGTCAACGAGAGCCTGCAGTTTTGCAATCTTGGCACGCTTTGCAACTTCTGCCCAGTGATCCTCGCAGATGGGAAGGAGTTCGTCGATGACGCTCTGCTCAACACCTTCGAATACCCATGCACTTGCACCAGCATCCGTTGTCCAATAAACAAGGGTGTGACCATTAACCTGTCCGTGAAGGGCATTGGTCGGAGTCTGTGTGGGAACAAGCGTGAAGGCACCGTCAACAAGCGTATGGGGCTTGATGATATAAGTCTGGTCACCCTTATCTGCAAGAGGAACAACCTTTGAGCGGCCAGATACGTATCCGAGGTACTGGTTCTCAGCATAGTTGCGAACCTTGTAGCCATCTTCTACTTCAGGATCTGCCTCAAGATGCCAGATGAACTGTGCATCTTCGAGAGTGAATTCGCTTGCGTCGCTTTCAGGAACCTCGTAGGTACCATTTACCCACTGTCCCTTGCCATCTGCACCAAAGGCGTAAGCAGCCTCGCCATAGTTGGCGTTGCCGTCAACCTGGTGGATGCGCATGCGGAACCAACCGCCACCCTGCATCTGGATGATGTTCTCCTGACAAGCCTTGTAAGCGGCGATAAGCTCCTCTGCTGCCTGCTGGCAAACATTCGTATCCTCGCTACCTTCATTCAGGAGGTCAGTGGCTGTCTTAGCTGCTCTGATCCAAGCCTCAACATACTCTGAAGGAACCTGGCCTACAGTTGTACCAGCCTTGAACATCGTCTCGTAGTCACCCTTGATGAGGTCTTCTACAGCAGCTTCGAGCAGGGCGTAACCCGTCTTCTCAGCTACCTCAAAGAGGTACCAAGTGTTCGTATCGGACCAAGGGCCGAAGAAGGGAGCACTGCCTGCCCAGTTAGATGCGAGGTACAGCCATGGAGCCTGATCCTCACGACCACCCTTCTGCGTCTCCTCTGAGGAAGGAGTCCAACCATCGGAAGTAGCGTGCTTCACGTCTGTAAACACGAAGGACTGAGGGCCGGGCTCAACGCCGCCGAAGTGGTCGTTGTCGTAGGTTGCAATGACCGTAGGGTCGCAATCGAGGGGCACAGTGTCCTCACCACGAAGATAGAAGTCCGTCGGATGCTTTGCGTAGAAGTTGAACGCAAGAGCGCGGGACTTCACAAGCGTCTGGTCCGTGGCTACATAGAGACCTGTGCTTACCTGCTGGAGGTAATAGGTCTTGAAGCCGTTCTGCTCTGTACCTTCAACGAAAGTATAGATGCAGTCCTCCGTAATAAGACTGGCCTTCTTGTTCAGTGCGAAGAAGTCACGAGCGCCAGAGCTTGCTGTCTGCAGGACAACGGGCTGTCCGGGCGTGATCTCTTCCAAGTAAGCCAAGTCGTCAAAACCTACCGCGTCGTAGTACTGCGCGGAGGCATTGAGAGCTCCTACCAAGCTGATGAGGGCAAGAGCCAGAAAAGAGTAAACTTTTCTCATTTCTTTGGAATAGATTTAGTTAAACATGAATTATTGTTCTCATTACTAATGGGGCGTACGCACATACGCGTGCCCACGATGCACGAAAGTGCGGGGCAAAAATATGATTTTTCTTCAATAAGGCACAATTTTTATATGAATTTTTCATAAATTTGCACTTGCAAACAGAAACAAAGAATACAAAAATGAGAAAGCTTTTTCTTCTACTCTTGCCTACATTACTGATGCTGACGGCATTTTTCCCAACAGCATGCTCCGACGACAACGACGAGAGCGTGCCCGAAGAAGTCAAGAGTAGCATTCAAGGCAACTACAATGGCACATGCGGCGCAGTCTGCATGCCTAATTATCGTGATACTCTGCGCATAAACTCAAACGCCACAGTAGATGCAACGTCAATAACGATAGAGTCGCTCCCCGTAGCATCGCTTATCGACAGCATACTCGGCAAAGGCACAGCCGAAGCCAACGGAATCAAGAGTGCGACGCTGCGCATGGGCTACGCCTTGTATAATGCAAAACAGGCGTACTATCCCATGTCCTACGACCCTTCCCCCATCATGTTGAATGTTGAAAAGGAAGGCACAACTCACGAGATCGACATACGCTTCGCTGGTAAGGGCAGCGACTTCATCTGGTACTACCCCAAACGCCTGCGCATTGACATCACCGTCGCCACAAGTCGCGTATTCCTCGACGGCGAAGACACGAAACTGACATTCCGCTTTCCTATCGTACTAAACAGAAAATAGCCTTCCGCCATGACACGCATATCTAAAATACTTATCATCTGTGCCAGTGGAGCCATCCTCGCTGCATGCTCCAACGATCTGTATAACAAATTCCTCGGAGGCCAGCGCGACGACCACGGATGCCTCTCTGCCGCGGGCTACACATGGAGCGACGTACTGCACCAATGCGTGCGCGTATGGGAGATTGCCGACCGCCTGGAACAGGGGAGCCGCACGGCATTCGTACTATTCAGCGTCGACTCTGCACGCGCAGAGATTTTCACCACCGACGGCAACGTCATCTGTATGCGCGACAAGGTAGAGACAAACAAGTGGAACGAGAAACGCGGACAAAGCAAACTGACGATACAGAACGGAGTGATGACTGTGCGCACAAGCGGTGTTACATATACGAAAGAACTTCACAACTGACGCTACTGCCACATAGATACATAAGGACAGAAAGGCATAGACATATTGGGGGCGCATCCAAATGGACGCGCCCCCATGTTTTCTGCTTTTATGACTGAATTTATTACTTCAGATCTGCGCCAGCCTTAAACTTAACGACCTTCTTAGCAGCAATCTTAATCTTCTGCTTCGTAGCGGGGTTGATACCCGTGCGAGCAGCACGCTTGTTAACGGAGAATGTGCCGAAGCCGAGGAGAGCAACCTTCTCTTCCTTCTTCAGAGCACCAGCGATTGCCTCGAGAGTAGCGTCGAGAGCCTTCTTAGCGTCAACCTTTGTCAGTTCGGCCTTTGCTGCAACAGCAGCTACAAGTTCAGTTTTGTTCATAATTTGGTATGTTTTTAGAGATTAAAAGATGTCGTTTTCTTCATTTCGACCTCGCAAATATAGTGGATGCTAAGCAGTTGCACAAACATTTTTCTCATTTTTTTCAAAAAAAAGTGATTTTTTGCCCGTAAAAGCGCAAAAACGTCCTAAAATAGGGCTGTTTTAGTGCATAAAAAAGATTTTAGAATGCTCTAACTGTCCCTAAAACGGCGCAGGTCGAAAAGCCCTGGGAACCACCTCCACATCATCCACGAAAGAAGGGTCGCCAGAACAAGACTGACGAAGAAAACAACCCCTACGGAATATCCTCCGACAAGGCCCAAAAGCCCTACCACCTTCGCCATCGCCGCAGGAACGATGCCACAGAGGAAATAGAAACTTATACTCCTTCGACCAACAAAACTAAGCCAAGCGCTACGCGGAAACAAACGGGAGAGAAATAGTATCGACATAGTGCCAAAGAACGCCGCAAAGAGAAACAAAGCGTGGTTCAGCATAGGTTCAACCTGCGGAATAAAGCGATACAATGCCAGATAGGCGACAATGCAGAGAAGCAAGCACAACACCTGCACACGCCCGTTCGCGAACGAGTTCCTGCCCTCCACCCTAAAAAAGCAGCCACCAATGACGAAAAACAGAAAATATCGCATCGCACTCGTATAGCTCCAAGGCAAGGCATTGAAGGGCGCATCAACCTGCGTGTATCCAAGCCACAACAAAAGCCCTACAGCCAACAACGCCCATACATTCCTCAGCCCAAGACGCAGGAGGAGAAGCGCAAAAAGCTGCATCAGAGCCAACGCGCAAGTAAACCACAGGGTTGTTCCTCCAATGGTACAAATTAAGAAGTCCGCGACAGAGGCACCTTGGCCGTGAAACAGCGTACGCGGAATATACAACAGGACAGAAAATAGGAGCGTAGGTAACACCAGGCGGAAAAGGATGTTGGAGAAGCACGTCGCATAAAACTTAGCATCGTGCTCACAAAATGCCTTCCTGTAGAACAAATAGCCGCTGACGAAAAAGAACGCTGCCATGCAGAAGGGAGAGATGAGCGGCGTAAGAACATCTGGCGCAGACGTGAAAGTTTCGCTGTGCCAGACGTAAACACCCATCATACACATGGCGCGCATGACATTTACCCAGTTTAGTTCCGCCCTGTCCGCCATATCCTTATTGGCATGCTCTTAAATATAGTGGAATCAGATGACCACAACCTTAGCCACAACACCTTGTGAGGCTGTAGAAGTGGAAATCATGAAGTAATACACACCTGGAGCAACGCGGCGGCCGTAGAGGTCGCAACAATCCCATAGGAACGTGCCGCCAACAGACGTACCGCCAGCAACAACCTGTCCACCAGTTGTTACGACCTTGACGTCGGCATCGGAAGTCAGTCCGCGCAGGACAACTTTCCCGCTATATTCAGGACGCACAGGGTTGGGATATACAAGTATGTTGCTGTCCTTGAGAGAGGTCTCAGGAGCCGTCACACGACTCTCGTACGAGCATAGCCCCACGTTGGTTCCTATCATGAGGATGCCCGTTTCTGAGTTGACAGCAAGGGAGTTTATCGTGTTTGAAAGAAGTGGAGAGTTCTCTTCTGTGAAATGCTCCAGAATCTCCGTGCCGTCAGGGCTGACAAGGTATAGTCCACTCCCATACGTGCCAAGCCACTTCCTGTTTGCTCCGTCAACAGCAATAGCACTGACAGGAATACCATCGAGGAGGTAGTCGGCAAAATTTGTTCCATCGTTGCGGGGAACTTTTATCTGAAGTATCGTAAAATCGGAGTCGAACCATTCGTCAGGATTCTCCACGACAAAGAGTCCATCACCTGTACCAACCCATATCTCGCCGTTCTTGTCCTCCGCCAAGGCATAGACACCATTAAGGCGTATTGTCGCCCCGTCCTCATTCACGCAAGTCATACGATAGCGGCTTACGTCATCGCGGTCGTTGTCGATGGTTCCATTGTAGTCAAGACACAGCACACCTGCAGTATGATTGGAGACGGTGCGGCGCGAGCCCAGCCACAGGCGTCCCTTACGGTCGAAGAACATCTTCTCTGGTGTTGGCGCCCAGCGAATGTCATCGACATATACGCCTTTCCACGTGCCATCGCTTTTCAAGACGCGCAGTATCGTATCAGTCTGGTTGTTCATCATCCAGAGATTTCCATCGTTGTCGAAGGTCAGGCCGTCCACGACAACGTGGTTGGGATTGCCATCTGGAGCTGCCGAGACAAGAGGAGAGTTGCTATTGGTATAGTGCCGTACAAACTTATAGTCGCGGAACTCATACAAGCCTGTATTTCCAGAAGAAGCGTAGTGGTGCTTGTCGTCGGCAGGATCTTGTACGATGCTGGTCATATTGACATAAAGATGTCCCGTCTTTGGCTGAAGATTATCCTCGAAGAACGTCCATTTATCGTACTCATACTGCATGAGCGTACCAGGATGCAGAGCTCCGCTATAGTCCAGCCATCCGCCAGCAATAAGAAGACGATTGCCATCGTAGTGCATATTGTAGCAAAGGTCGTGCGCAGGGCCATAGTTTCCGATTGGCGCATCGTCAACCACGAGGTTTCCACCATTTACGCGATAAGCCTGCAAGCCCTTTTCACCTTCACTCGCCCAGAAACGTCCGTCAGAGGTGCGCGAAAGCTGGAGCCACGTGTTTTCCATTGCATACGTTGCGGAGGGAGCGTCAGGCGAGGAAGCCTCGTAAACCTGCACCTCAGAGGCATCGGAGAACAGGGCACGCTGCCCGTCGCTGAATACTATGGGGAAATACTTCTCTCCTACCTGCTTCCACATGCGCTCGCGTTTTTCGCCACTGCGCATCGTGTACCACAATCCCACAGGGAAGGGGTTCACAAAATATGACACAGTGAAATAGAGCCTGTCGCCAAGTGGCACAAAAGCCCGCGCCGCCACATATCCTTGACGCACCCACTGCGTCTGGTCGGAGAGGTTCTGCGTACGCGGACATGCAGGTATTGGAGCCTCGCGGGCAACAAGCACGTCGCCATCGAATACAACACCAGCATATATCTTCTCGCCAAGGTCATAAACACCATGAATTTCGCACCGCGCCACATCAATAAGGACAATGCCTCTTGAAGTTGCCAACACTGCCCAGTCACCGTTGACAGTCAGGCTATTCATCGTGATACCATCGATCTGAGCGTTACGGTATTGGGGAATATTGAAAAAAGTCCCATCACGAAGCAAGATGTCGATATTTCCGTCGTTGTAAACGAGAATAAGGCAATGCTGCGTCGTACTGTATCCCATAAAGCTCACGTATTTGCCATTCATGCCGTCGAGCTTTGAGAGCAGGCGCACTTCCGTGGTCTTTGTGTCGTAAGCAAAAAGGTTGCCCTCGCAAAGAGAATAGACTTCCTCACCCATAGGGACGTTGAAGCTATTGTTGCGATATGCCAGCTGGGAAGCCCAGTCACCGCTTGCGCTCTGAGCGTATGCTATGCAGAACGAAAGCACGAGGAGAACAAGACTGATAACTCTCTTCATAGATTATTCTATCCGTTAATGTACTCGGCAAGTTTGCGCACAGCACGCGCACGATGGCTAATGTCGTTCTTTACATCCACACCGAGTTCCGCAAATGTGAGCCCCGTATCCTCAGGAATGAAGACGGGATCATAGCCGAACCCATGCGTGCCACGCTTCTCGCTGGCAATCTCGCCATTGACGATGCCCTCGAAGAATCTGCACTTGCCTTTCTCTATTAACGCAATAACTGTACGAAATCTTGCCTTTCGGGTAGATTTATTTTTCAATTCGGCCAAAAGTTTCTGCGTATTGGCCTCAGGATCGTGCCTGTCAGGATAAGCGTAGCGAGCTGTGTGAACGCCAGGTCCTCCACCCAAGGCTTCCACCTCCAAACCTGTGTCGTCGGCGAAGCAGTCCATGCCGTAGCGCTCATATACATAGCGAGCTTTCTGTTCGGCATTCCCCTCAAGGGT
>ONWB01000043.1 GCA_900321445.1 uncultured Prevotellaceae bacterium
TCATCCTCGACCTGCGTGGGAACCCAGGCGGACTGCTTGAACAGGCTGTACGCGTGACGGGGCTATTCATCCCGAAGGGCAAGGAGGTCGTACGCTTGAAGGGAAAGAGGCTGGACTACGAATCCGTATATAAAACCACGGAGGAGCCCATCGAGCTGAAGATGCCGCTGTGCGTCATGGTGAGTGGCAGTACTGCATCGGCAGCAGAGATTACGAGCGGTGCGCTTCAAGACTACGACCGCGCCGTCATCGTGGGGCAGCGCACATACGGAAAGGGACTTGTGCAGTCGCCGCGCCCATTGCCCTCAGGAGGCGTGCTGAAGATGACGACTGCGAAATACTACATCCCCAGCGGACGCTGCATACAGGCATATACATACGCCAACGGAGAGCCCCGCCACCTGCCCGACAGCATAGCGAAAGCCTTCAAGACGGCGGGAGGACGCACCGTATATGACGGCGGCGGCATAAAGCCTGACATCGAGATTGAGCCAGACAGCCTGCCGACGCTGCTCAGCTACCTGAGCGTGAGCGACGTGCTGACAGAGTACCTCGTACATTTTCGTAGCACACACGAAAGCATAGCGTCGCCACAGACGTTCGCACTCTCGGATGCTGAATATGAAGAGCTGAAGGACTTCCTGCGGACGCACGGCTTCACCTACGACAACCAGTCGAAGTCGGCACTCAGCGTCCTGCGCCGCATAGCAACGGCCGAGGGGTATGCCGAAGCCGCAGCAAAGGAGCTTGACGAGTTGGAAAAGAAGCTCTCGCCAGGATTCGACTACGACTTCGACCACTGGAAAGAAGAAGTGTGCAAATACGTTGGAGCACGCATCGTGGAGATGTACTACTACAACGAGGGCATGGTCATCTTCTCCCTGCGTACCGACAAGGAGCTACAAACAGCATTAAAGCAACTTAGGTAAAAAGCCCTGATGGCGGAAGGAAGACGCCCCTCGGTAAGTCTATGAGCTATAAACTTCTTCCAATTGTGTAGTCGAGGTAGTCGGTAAGAGCCTCCCTCACCTGCTCGTTGGTGAAAGTAGCGATGAGCGGCATAGCCTCCTTTCGGAAATTCTCCATCGTCTCGCGTGCATAGTCAATGCCGCCAACACGCTTCGTATATTCAATGAGCGAGGCTATCTCGTCGGGGGTAGCCGTCTTTTCTTTTACGCGCCGCGCCCAAGACTGTGCATCTGCCGACTGTGCATCGTCGGTTTTACGAAGTGCGTATAGCGCGGGCAGTGTCAACTTACCCTCTGCCATGTCGTTGCCTGTGGGCTTGCCAATGGCGGAGTCGGAATAATAGTCGAAGATGTCGTCCCTTACCTGAAAGCACAAGCCTATTATCTCCCCCAGCTTTGCCGCGGCCTGCACTCTTTCCTCAGAAGCATTGGAGGAAAGGGCGCCCAAGCGTGCACAAGCCTCGAACAGGGCTGCCGTCTTGTGGTGGATTACATGGAAATAATCCTCTTCCGAAACCCGTGCAATGCGTATGTTGTCGAGCTGGCGTATCTCTCCCTCCGAGAGTGTCCCGCCAAGCTGCGCAATGATATCCACGACACGCACATCTCCCGTGAGCGAAGCCTGATGGAGGCTCTGCGAGAGCAGATAGTCGCCAACGAGGATGGCTATCTTGTTGCCGTAGAGAGTATGCTCGGCCGCCTGTCCGCGCCGCTCTGCACTGTTATCGACCACGTCGTCGTGGACGAGGCTTGCCGTGTGCAGCAACTCAAGCGTAACGGCAGAGCGCAGGGTTTTCACACCGATAGCCCCAAACTCCTTTGCCACAAGCAATACCAGCAGCGGCCGCATCATCTTGCCTCGGCGTTGCCGTATGTGTCCGAGAGCCTGCTTCAGCGTAGGGTCATCATGGTCGAGGCTCTGTTGGAAAAGTTGGATGTATTGCTCAAGTTCCTGCTCTACTGGGCGGCGTATGTCGTGAAGTTCTTTCATTCTTTCCCTGTTTTCGAAGTGCAAATGTAGCGCAAGCATGAAGAAGCACCAAAAAAAGGTGTTATTTTAAGCCTATTTTTTTCAGAAAGACTATATTTGCAACCGCAAAACACTCGAAAAATGGACACAAAGAACAAAGAATGGGTAGAAACCCGCCGAAAAACGGTAGAAGACTACTACGACCTGCCTGCCGCCGAGAAGGAGCGCCTCGAAAACATCCTTCAGCGCATGGAGGAGATGGCAGCGCGCTACGATTCGCAGGCCGACTTCGAGCGCGAACTCATAACGTCGCCAGTTAATGCCGAGTACATGCAATTCTTCTCCGAGATAGGCTCATATCTAAAGCAAGACAAGAAGGCCGAAGGCTCTGCAGGGCTCAGCAAGAAGGAATTAGCAACGGAGGTGGCAAAGTCGGCAGCAAAGACTCAGGATCGAGGCATGTTCTTCAGCTGGCTTGTCAACATTCTCCCCGACAGGTATGCACGCTATCTCATCGAGCGCGAATACGCCATCCCCATTATCGGCCCCGTCCTGCGCACCTTCGACACGATTGGAAACACCATCTTCAGATTTGGACGCGTAAAGAAGGACATTTGAGCCATTGAACATTGAACATTGACCATTGAACATTGAACATTGAACATTGACGATTGAGCATTGAGCATTGACGATTGGTCGTCGAGCAATAACTGACGGTCTGTTGCGACTAATGGTCAATGGTCAATGGTCAATGATTAATGTTAAACGCTTGTTTTTTTCTGTACTTTACACTACCTTCGCCGCCGATTGAAACAATTTTAGGGGTGCCAGCCGCACTTGCGGTGGCTGAGATTATACCCTCATAAACTGATCGGGACAATTCCCGCGTAGCGAAAAATTTAAAACTTTCATGAAGCAAAGAAGTATTATCCTTCTGGGCGTCGTCAGCATGATGTGCGCCCCCGCCATGGCGCAGTTAGAGTTCCAAGGCGACACAATTTCCGACAACGAACTACAGGAAGCTATCGTCACGGCAACACGAGCCAGCAGAACAACTCCCATCGCCCACACCAACTTTATCAAGAAGAACCTTGATGTCGTGAACGTCGGCAAGGACATCCCCTACCTCCTGGCATCAACGCCGAGTATTACTGCCTCGAGCGATGCGGGTGCCGGTATCGGCTATACATATCTTCGTATTCGCGGCACAGACCCCACACGCATCAATGTTACTGCCAACGGCATACCCCTAAACGATGCCGAGAGCAATTCCCTATATTGGGTAAACATGTGCGACTTCGCATCATCGTTGGGCTCTGTGCAGGTGCAACGTGGCGTAGGCACAAGTACTGGCGGTAGCGGAGCCTTCGGCGGCAGCGTAAACATGCTGACGGAATCAGTTGAATACGATGCATACCTGCGCTTTAGACTATCTGGCGGCAGCTATGGTACACATCGCGAGAACCTGCAATTCGGCTCTGGACTGATGAAAGGGCATTGGGGCGTGAGCGGACGCCTTTCGAACATCGGCACCGACGGATACATCGACCGCGCATCGGCAAACCTGTACAGCTACTTCCTGCAAGCGGGATATTTTAGCGATCGCCGCGTCTTGAGGTTCGTTACCTTCAACGGCACTGAGCGAAGCTACCTGTCTTGGGACTATGCCACACGCGCTGACCAGCAAGCTTATGGACGCACCTACAACCCAAGCGGAAAGTATAAGGACGACGATGGCAACACGCAGTTCTACCGCGACCAAGTGGACGACTACCACCAACAACACTACCAGCTACTTTGGACTGAGCGCCTGCGCCCCGAACTTATCTACAATGCCGCACTCCACTACACCCACGGACTCGGCTACTACGAAACCTACAAGACAAATCGCAAGCTCTACGAATATGCCCTCGAAAGTCCCGATGGAGCAAAGCACGACCTCATACGGCGCAAGTTCAGCAGCGCCGACTTCTACGGAACCGTGATGTCCCTGCAATACAGGAAGGGGGCTTGGGATGCCACTCTCGGCGGAGGCTGGAACAAGTACGACGGACGCCACTACGGACGAGTGATGTGGGTGCGCGACATCGACACATCAAACCTCACATTCCCACATCCCTACTATCGCAACTGGGCGCACAAGCAGGACATGAACGTCTATGCTCGCGCCAACTACACGTTCCTGCCTGGCCTTTCAGGATACGTGGATTTGCAATACCGCTACGTCGATTACGACATGTACGGACCCAGCGACGAATGGTACGCCCCAGGACAGCCCGTCAACTACAACTTCCGCAATTACTTCAGCTTTTTCAACCCCAAAGCTGGCCTATACTACAAGTTCGCACCTAACCACGAAGCCTACGTGTCCTATGCCAGGACACACAAGGAGCCCACGCGCAACGACTACGAAGCCGCCGTGTGGAGCACATCCATGCCGAAGAGCGAAACCCTCAACGACTGGGAACTGGGATACAAATACCGCTCCAGCAACTTCTCAGCAGGCGTGAACTTCTACTATATGATATACAAAGACCAGTTCGTGCTCACTGGCGAACAGGACCAGAATGGAGAATTCGTCGCACGCAACGTCGGCGACAGCTATCGCAACGGCTTGGAGCTGGAAGTAGCATGGAAGCCCCTCAGCTGGTTCCGCTGGGATGCAAACCTCGCATGGAGCCACAACCGCATCAAGGATTACACCGTCGTACTCGACGACACGGGAGAAGCCTATAACCTCGGCAACACCCCCATCAGCTACAGCCCTAACATCATCGCCAACAATATCTTCTATGCCAACTGGCGAGGACTCACAGCATCGCTGCGCACACAGTACGTTGGCAGCCAGTACATGACGAACACGGGCTTCAAGAGTTTCCGACAGGGCGACGAGGACGTATCGCTGATGCTCGACGACTACTGCACCACCGACTTCGACGTGAGCTACGAGTTCCGCAAGCTCCCATTTGCAAAGTCCCTGCGCATAGGAGCCACCATCTACAACATCTTATCAAAGAAGTACGATGCCAACGGAGCCGCAGCCACATGCCTCAAGTCCGATGGACACGGCGGCGTCGTAGCCTATCAGGACAACGACTGGAACAGCTACGCCGTATTCTCCGCACAGGCTCCCGCCCACTTCATCCTGCACCTCTCCCTCGACTTCTAAACGCTAAAAGTAAATGGACCTGCTCCTGCTATTCGACTTCCTCGGCACCGCCCTCGGCCTCCTTTACCTCTGGCTCGAGTACAAGGCCAACATCTGGCTTTGGCTCGTCAGCCTCACGATGTACGCCATCGACCTGTGGATATACTTCGACCGCGGACTCTACGCCAAGTTCGGCATCGCCCTCTTCTCCCTCACCCTCGTCGTATATGGCTGGACAGCGTGGGGAAAGCGCAAGAAGGAACTCCGCATACGCCACGTCCCACGCACCACTGCCCTGCTCTCCCTCGCAGGGCTCGGCGTTCTATGGGGTGTCATCTTCTACCTGCTCTCCAACTACACCGATAGTCGCGTTCCCGTCTGGGACGCCCTCGCAGGCGCCATCTCCATCGTCGCCCTATGGCAACTATCGCGCAAGTATGCCGAGCAATGGCTCCTATGGTTCGTCGCCGACGCCCTCTACTGCGTCCTCTGCTTCTACAAGGGCGTACCCTTCCACGGCTGCCTCTACGCCTTCTACACCACAATGGCCGTACTCGGCTACCGCAAGTGGCTGCGACTGATGGAGGAGTGCAAGCCACGCTGACCAAAAACCCCGATGAAACCGCTTATTTTTTTAAGTTGTTACTTTGCGTAACAAACAAAAAGTAACAAAATGTAACAAGAATTATTTGGAGGAAACGCCACAAAACACGAATTTTGCGCTTTCGAAACATTTTCCAGTTCATTTCACTTTTGAAAAGTGGAATAAGGTGGAAAGGAAAAAAGTTGGCTATTTATAAGAAAGCCCCTAACTTTGCGACACGAATTGAATAAAACACAATAACGATGAGGCACATTTCTTTTATTATGGCAACGTTCGCGCTGTTCATTGGGAGTGCATGGGCGCAAGTAGCAGATACCTGCGTGTCCGAAGTGGAGACAATCGTGGTACCAGAAAGAGGAGGGTTCGATATGTACAGCATCATCGACACCGTGTGCTATGTGCGCCTGCAGACGCCCGAAGACATGCCCATAGGCGAAATAGGAGTAGTCGCGGACGAAGACCGCCTGTTCGCGCTTGACAATAAGAACAATCTTGTGTTCACTTTCTCAGGGGACGGCGAATATCTGGGACAGATAGGTAGCAAAGAGGCCGTCCCCGGACCATACTCGCAGCTCAAGGACATAACCCTTGACACGAAAAAGAAACTAATCTCCTTATTGGTAAGAGGAGGTTTCATGATAAATGTTGTAAGGACATACGACTACGACGGCCGCCTTGTCGATGAGGCTGAATTTCAGGGCGAGTTTGGCAGGATAGAGCACGTGGGCGACGGCATGGCCTTCTGCAGATACTTTAAAAACGAGACTTCCCCCGCATCCGCCACTGACGGTGTGCGCCTGTCGGTCTTGGATTCGCGAAAGGAACCCCTCTACGGCTGCTTCCCGTTTTCAGACACTCCCTACGATGCGCTCAGCTGGCATTCTGCGCGCCCCCTGAATGCCGTGGGCGGCGAAGTGCTATACCATCAGTTCCTGATGGACACGATATGGCAGGTTACGGACTCCCTGTGCCGCGCCCTCTACTACATCGACCTTCCCCAGAAGAATCCGCTGTCGGGGAAGTATGCCGTCAGGAGCAACCGTGATGCAGACGAGTACATGGCGAAGGGACCCGCCTTTGGAGGGATTTATACATACAACAAGGACTACATGTCCTTTACCATAGTCCAGAACCGTATTGGACGCCCGCTGCTGTACGACAGACATTCCAGGCACGTCCTCTACGGCTATCCTTTCACCTCACCGCGGCACAGCCTGTTCGAGGCCTTGTGTCCCTATGCATTCGATTTCTCCGACGGCGAATACTTCATCCATATTGTCCCTCCCTATCTCCTCTTCAGCGCATTGACAAACACATTGCCCGTTCCCGTGCTGACGGAGCAGGAGAAGCGCTTGGTGGACGAGGCCAAGGACTGGGAATACATATTGGTGAAGGTAAAGCTCAAGGGTTTTTGAAAAGTTCCATATTCATAACACTAAGTAAACATGTCCAGGCGCATCGCTATTCTCCTTTCGTCTTTCCTCCTCTGCCTCCTGCCGCTCTCTGCGCAGACGCCGCAGGAGGAGCTGCTGGGCTTCGTTCGCAATGTCCAGACATTCAGCCGTCTGTTCCCGCAGGAGAAGGTGTATCTGCACCTCGACAACACGGGGTACGTTCGTGGAGAGAACGTCTGGTTTGCTGCATACGTGGTGCGGACGGACGGCGTACGGGAGGACTTGAGCAAGACGCTGTATGTGGAACTGCTGAATCCCGTCGGGGAGGTGTTTGAGACGCAGAAGCTCAGGATAGAGAACGGACGCGCACACGGACAGATATCGCTCGACGGGAAGCCCGTGCCCACAGGCTTCTATGAGATTCGTGCCTATACGCGATACATGACGAACTGGGATGCGGCGGGCATCTTCTCACGCGTCTTTCCAGTATTCTCCGAGATAGAGGGAAACTCCGCCGACAGTATAAGGCACTATGAGATGAAGAACCTGGAGACACTGAATCGCATGGAAGAGGTCGCTGTACTGAATGCCGAGGGAAGGACACAGCGGGAAAAGCTGATGCAGAAGCTCAGTTACTGTGACACTCTATCCCAGCCAAACCGCACTCCCTTTCTCGGAAGCACGGAGATAACGGATGTGAGGTTCTACCCAGAAGGCGGCAGCCTCGTCAGGGGAATTCCCTCGCGCGTAGCCTTCGAGGTTAACGAGGCCGCCACATACTCAGCCCCGCACTACGGCGAGCTATGCAACGATGCGGGAGAGGTACTTGCAGAGGTCAGCACGCAGCACGAAGGTCGCGGCTCCTTTATCTGCACTCCTGACGGCAGTCAGCTGCACCTGCGTTTCGGAGAGAAAGAATTTCCGCTTCCGCAGGCAGAGGAAGAAGGATGCGTGATGGGCGTAAACGCGCTGGACGAGAATACAGTGACGGCAGAGATAGCGGCAAGCGAGGGGTATGCAGGAGACACGCTCGGGCTTTCCCTGATACACAACGGGGAACTGATATACAGCGGACCAGTCGCTGCGGGAGAAGAGCCTGCATACATACGCTTCAGTCGCAGTAAGCTGCCCGCAGGCGTGAACCAACTGACGCTCTTCACGCGTGAGGGGCGCATACTGTCCGAGAGGCTTTTCTTCGTGCCGCCAAGGGAAGAATACGTCAGCGGCATAAGCGTGACGGCATCCGACAGCATCACACCCTACGGGAAGATAACTTTGCACCTGCAGGGAAAGAACCCTAATGAGTCCTTCTCGCTTTCCGTCCAGGACCACGACCGTCAGCTGGCACCCCAAAACGGGAACAATGCGGCGACATGGCTGCTGCTGACCTCCGACCTGAAAGGCTACATACGTAATGCGGAATACTATCTGGAAGCCGACGATGCTGAACACCGTCAGGCAGCAGACCTGCTGATGATGGTTCAGGGATGGCGACGCTACAACTGGCGGCAGATGGCGGGAAGGGAACCCTTCGAGAAGAAACAGCCCATTGAGGACGGACTCTATCTGGACGGACGCATCTTTGTGAACGATCAACCTGCAGCTGGGGCAAGTTTGGCAGTTTTCATGATCAGGCCAGGACAGAAACCCGTTGTTGCTGATGTTGTTACCGACAGTGCGGGCTACTATGCCATACGTCTTCCCGAAAGGATGACGGGGGAATGGGCTACTGCAATACAGACCATTCTAAAGGGCAAATTGTCTAAATTGGCTGTGACTATAGACCGCCATTTCGCGCCAAAGCAGAAGTCTTTGTCATTGTTCGAGACGGACTTGAACCCATATTCCCCGGAAAGGTTCTTCACCCCGATATATCTGCCTCTTGATTCGTTGCGATTTGCACCAGAGAAAAGCGAGCGCATTCTGGAGGAAGCCGTCGTGAAGCGCAAGCGGAAAAAGAAGGAGTTTTCATTTACAGGCAGGGATATGGAAAGTGAAACAGAAGCCATAGGGACAAACTATCTATACTTCGACCTGGCAAAGGAGGGAGACAGGTATGCTGACAGAGGGCTGCCCGTCCCAACGCTTGAGGAATGGGTGCTTCAGAAAGAGTACGTACGAAAAGGTGTGGAGGCAGGTAGAGCCTTGATGCATTGGAATATGGGTGTAAACATGAATTTTGCAGCGGCGGATATAGACATCTCTGCCTACCAATACTGGGCCTTAACTGGAGAAAAATTATCTCCTGGGATAAAAGTCTCCGTCCCTGCTGGGGGTGTAATGCCCAATCCATGGTCTATGCCATATCCAATGCTGCAACCCATCACAAAGTTCCGCTCTGCATATATCAGGATGGAGCCGTTTGATACCATAATATATATAAACAATACAGGTATATCCATTCCATGGTCGAAGAAACAACGCGAGATTGAGGATGAGAAATTTAAAAACAGTATTGGATTGATGTATTTTCAGCGTCACACATTTCATGAAGAAAGAGAGGGTGTCCGCAGGACATATTATCTTGGTTATAATGAAGCGCAGGTTTTCAAGGCGCCAGACTATAGCGTACTACCTACTGAACCTGACTACCGCCGCACTCTCTACTGGAATCCCGACGTACATTTGGATGGGAACGGCGCGGCAACTGTCGAGTTCTACAACAACTCGACGTGCAAGAGCATCAGCATTTCAGCAGAAGGAATAAGCCATGATGGACTGCCTATTTTTCCTAAGCAACATGAATAGCCAAATGAAAAGAAACATAATTGCATTTTCCCCCATAAAGTTGCTGAGTCCTGCTGTAAAAAAGTATTGTTAGCCCCCTTATCCCTCTAAAAAAGGTTTTCACTAAAAAGCCCCCAACACCCACCCAAATCGCTCAAAACGTCGATAATTAAAGAGAAGTTGAAGGGTGGGTGTTTTTCTGACACCCATCCTAACACCCACCCTAACACCCCACCAAACACCCACCCATAGCCCCCCTCGGAGTGCCGTTCAGATAATGTTGAGGAGCCTTTGGCGCTGACTATTGGGGTGTACTGACTTAGGTTGACAAACTTTAAGAGGCCCATAATCCTGCACCCAAAGCAGGCTTAACTGGATCTTATTACCGTACCAAATTTTGTACCACCCTTTGAAACTGTTCGTTTCAGGCTTTGGTACAAACTGTTTCAAGCACTGGCACGATTAGTTTCAGGCTTTGGTACAAACTGTTTCAAGCACTGGTACTGTTTTGTGGGCCTATAGTTTAACGATATCGCGGTGCGATGAGGATTTAGGAGGGGCAGAAACCAAGAACGAGAAAAATTTAGGTCTATATTTTTCATTTTTAATATATTTGTTGTACTTTTGCACCCGCTTTGTACCAAAAATGGTGCGGGGCATAGTGAAAATCATTATAAATAATCAAAGCTATGTACTTAGATTCAGCTAAGAAGCAAGAGATCTTTGGAAAGTACGGAAAGTCTAATTCCGACACGGGTTCCGTTGAGAGCCAGGTGGCGTTGTTTTCCTACCGTATTTCCCACTTGACGGAACACATGAAGGCGAACCGTAAAGATCATACTACTGAACGCGCCCTCGTAAAACTCGTCGGCAAGCGCCGCGCCCTGATGAAATACGTCAAGGCTAAGGACATCGAGCGCTACCGCGCACTCGTCAAGGCTCTCGGGCTCCGCAAGTAATTGCCCCCGACAGCACAAGAGCAAACGAAGTCGAGCCGCCCAGCAGGGTGGCTCGACTTTTTATAACCATTAAGTGACAAGCTTCTGCGCCGCTTATTGGTATATCGGGCTTGTCACTTGTCACTTGTCACTCGTCACTTTCTCGTCAGATTAATACTTGTGGTCGTCCTCCTGCAGTTCCTCGGAGGTGAGCTTCTTGCGGTCGATGCTGCGCCACGCGAAGAAGATGTATCCTATCACAAAGGGGATTATGAGCGACACGATGGCCATAGTGCGCAGCGTAAACTCGCTGGAGCAGCTGTTCGCGAGCGTCAGGGAGCTCTGAATGTCCACCGTAGAGGGATAGTAGGCGGTACCGTTCCATGCTGCCAGCAGGAGCATAGCCGTCACCGTTACCACAGTGCCTATGCCTGCAGGCCATATTCCGCGAACATAGCCTTTGCCGAAGATGCTCTTCCCTATGCCGTAGAGTACAAGCACAACTCCTGCGAGGAAGGCTACGGCAACGTACCACATGTCGAGCAGGTTGTGAAGATACTTGTAGGGCTCGATGCTCACGACGCCTGCCGCATCGACAGCGTATCCGTCCTTCGTGAGAACATGGAAGAGGAAAGCGAGGAAGAAAAGTAGGAAAAGGCCCGCCGTACCTACAAGTCGCGAGCGACTATTTGAGCGAAGGTTTTCGTCCTCGACATTATTTATAATATAGAGCAATCCCAACGTGCGTACAAGGAAGAGTACGGCGAAGCCCATCACCCAGTTCCAAGGGTTTGCGAGAGCGTCGAGCCCATGCCACGCGTTCGCCCAGCGGCTGATGACGATGCCGCTCGCCTCAAGACCGCCAATGGCGCCCTTCGACACTACGAAGGAGGCTCCCGTGTAGAACGTGGCGACGGCTGCGCCTACGAGGAAGGGGCCAAAGATTCCGTTCACAACGAGGAACCAGCGATACGTATTTTTGCCAAATACGTTTCCTGGCTTCGACTGGTATTCGTATGCCACCGCCTGCAGGACGAAGGACACGAGGATGAGCATCCACACCCAGTAGGCGCCGCCGAAGCTTGTGCTGTAGAACAGGGGGAAGGAGGCGAAGAACGCGCCGCCAAAGGTGACGAGCGTCGTAAACGTATATTCCCACTTGCGGCCTGTGGAGTTGATGACAAGCTGCCGCTCCTCCTCGTTGCGACCGAGGGAGAAGATGAGCGAGTTTGCACCCTGTACGAACATGAGGAACACGAGAAGCCCCGCCAGCAGACATACGAGGAAGCACCAGTAATGCTGCAAAAAACTGTAAGTAATCATACCCTTTTATTCTCTTTTGTTTTCGTTCTTGGTCGCAAAGTTCATAAATATACTTCGGATAAGCAAATGTTTCATCGGAAAACATTCACTTTGACCATAGTGACAAGTGACGAGCTTTCTTTTTAGTGACGAGTGACAAGTGACGAGTGACGAGCTGCATCGCCAGTTATTGGTTAACGGTTATTGGTTATTGGGCTTGTCACTCGTCACTTGTAACTTGTCAGATTACAACGCCCCCTATTTCGCCACGCTTATAACGACGGCTCCGTCGCGGCTCACGTCGTGGGTTGGGATGTGTAGGCTGTCAGCTTGGTGGGTAAAGCGATTGCGATAGAAGTCGGAGAGGGAGGCATCGAGGATCAACGTGTCAGGACGGAACGCTCGCAGCGCATCCGTGAGATTTCTGTTCCACCCCCTGACGATGAACAGGTAATCGACATGGAGTGGGCTCTCTGCGTGTGCGTGCAGAGGTTTATAGAGAAGTGCAATGCGTTTGCTGTGGAACTGCAGGACGTGTGAGGAGAAGTGCAATACACTTGTCGCCGTGTCGCTGCGTAGAACATGGGGGTTCGCAAGACCTGCCTTCTGCCAGAACGTGCGTCTCACGAACGACATGGTGCTGTCTATCTTCTCTGGGCGCGTCGTCCACAGATAAGACTCCGACTGCGACTCTATGCAATGCACAACGGGCATGGAAAAGTTCTGATACACAACGATTTCTGGTCGTACACGCTCGCGCCGTTCCTTATAAACCTCTACGCCGACGATGCCCACGAGAATCATACCCATCAGAGCTACCTTCCACGTGCGGCGCTCTGCAAAGTAAGCATACGCTACAAGGATAAGGACATAAACCAGCACGACGCTCACCAGCGACGGATACAGTCTGAACGAAGCGGCGGGCAGTTCCGACAACCATTCGAGGGCTGTCATCATACACCCCATAAAGAAGCCCAAAATGGCGGCAATGACGCTGCGTCCAAAGGGTAGCACGAAGAACAGGAAGCCAAGTATGAGAAGCGGATATGCCAGACACACAACAACAATGCTGCCAAACAGTCCGTACATGGGCACGACGTTGAAATAGTATGCCACAAGGGGAAGCGTCAGCAGCGTAGCGCAGATGCTCACCATCAGCAAATCGACAAGGGACGCCGCCACCCAATGCGAAAGCCGCGCCCACCACCCACGCCCGAAGTAGGAAACTGTAGGCAGCAATGGGCGAAAGAGCATGATACCAAGCACGGAAAGGAAGGACAGCTGGAACCCCACGTCGAACAGGGCTTGTGGCGACACAAAGAGTATTACTACCGCAGCGAAGCCGAGGCGCGTGATGGGAGCCGTTGGGGTGCGAAGGTACTCCATGCCCTGCACTATCGTACACATCAACGCTGCACGCACAAGCGAGACTGGCATACCAACGAAAAACACGAAAAGCCAGACAAATCCTATTCCCAGAAAAGATGCCGCGAAATATCTTCGCGAGAACTTTGGCAAGCGGTGGAGGACAAGAAACAGGAACATGCCGAAGAGTATTCCGAGGTGCAATCCGCTGAGGGCGAGCACGTGCGAGGTTCCAGTCTCTGAGAACACGTCGCGCACCTCAGACGTCAGCATCGTCTTGTCGCCAAGCGTGAGCGCAGACAAAACTGCCAGCTCGCGCCCCTCGAAGTACCTGCGATATGTGTCCACAAGTTGCCCTCGCAGCCTCTGCGTACGCAGTAGGATATCGTCTGAATGTCTGCCCGTAGGCTTCCATTGGTTTTGCATGCAGAACATCACTCCCTCGATGCCCTGCCGCCGCTGTATGCCTGCGAAGTCTGGCGAACCAGGATTGCCGCTGTTGTGCGGAGCTTGCACCACACCGCTGACAAGCAGTATGTCGCCCGCTTCCAGCCGCGCGCTATCCTTCTTCATCAACCTCAGCCGCACGCGCCTATTGCCACGCTCCGCATCCTTCAAGTCAGCATCTACGCTCCACGTCTTCGCGCTCTCCTTCGGCAACGTAACAACAGTACACAAATACGAGCCTTTCTCCCCCGACCATTGCGAGGAATAGTCCTCCACACACATGTAATAGCGCAGAAATCCCACACACCCAATAGTAGCTACAATGCTGACAACGAAAAGTGCTGCGTAGAAGAGGTTGCGCTCGAACCTCGACGAGGCGAAAACGGCTACGGCCACTCCCACGACAAGCACGAGGCACACCGCGCCGCAAACCACAAAGGCTGGCAACGCAGCAACACCAATCCAGTCGCCGACCATGATGCCGGCACACAGCCCCAAGACCGTCAGAATCAAGGGGATATTGGCCTTCAACGCGTTCAGGGATTTCTCAAATCTTTTCCGTTTCATCGTGCCAAAAGTAATGAAAACCTCTTGAACCTTTGGTCGTAAGAGGAAGATTCTGTATCTTCGCGCCGAAATATCATAAAATTTATTGTATGAGCGAACAACAAAAACGCATCAACCGCCTTGTCGAACTGCGTCAGCAGGCACGCCTCGGCGGTGGAGAGGTTGCTATCGACAAGCAACACCAAAAGGGTAAGGCCACGGCTCGCGAGCGTATCGCGCTACTGCTGGACGAAGGTTCCTTTGAGGAAATGGATATGTTCAAGCTCCATCGCTGCCACGACTTCGGCATGGAGAAGAAGAAATACCTCGGCGATGGCGTCGTGGCGGGTAGCGGAACGATAAACGGACGCCTTGTGTACGTCTTTGCACAGGACTTCACCGTCAATGGCGGTTCT
This sequence comes from uncultured Prevotellaceae bacterium, assembly GCA_900321445.1. Classification (GTDB taxonomy): domain Bacteria; phylum Bacteroidota; class Bacteroidia; order Bacteroidales; family Bacteroidaceae; genus Alloprevotella. The sequence goes on from ONWB01000043.1 coordinate 14,826, forward strand.
CTCTCGCTGACGATGGCAGAGAAGATTTGCAAGGTCATGGACCTCGCAATGAAGATGGGGGCTCCCTGCATAGGCCTCAACGACTCTGGCGGCGCACGCATCCAGGAGGGCATCGGTGCCCTTGCAGGTTTTGGAGAAATCTTCCAGCGCAACATCGAGGCCAGCGGTGTCATACCGCAAATCAGCGGCATCTGCGGACCATGTGCAGGCGGTGCCGTATATAGCCCCGCACTGACGGACTTCGTTGTGATGCTCGAGGGCATTAGCTACATGTTCCTGACGGGTCCGAAGGTTGTGAAGACCGTGACGGGCGAGGATGTCTCGCAGGAAGACCTCGGCGGCGCACGCGTACACAGCAGCATCAGCGGCGTGGCGCACTTCACGGCAAAGACGGAGGAGGAGTTTGCAACGCTCATCCGCAAACTGTTGGAATACATACCCCAGAACAATATGGAGCATGCGCCGCGTGTAGAGTGCTCCGACCCCATCGACCGCAAGGAGGATGCCCTGAACGAAATCATCCCCGACAACCCCAACCAGGCCTACGACATGTACAAGGTCATCGGAGCCGTTGTCGATAATGGCGAATTCCTTGAGGTACACCGCGACTTCGCGCGCAACATCATCATAGGTTTCGCACGCTTCAATGGCGAGAGCGTGGGCATCGTGGCAAACCAACCCAGCGTATATGCTGGCGTGCTCGACGCCAACGCCAGCCGCAAGGCAGCACGCTTCGTGCGCTTCTGCGACTCCTTCAACATTCCTATCGTAAGCCTCGTGGACGTACCGGGATTCTTGCCTGGCACAGGTCAGGAGTACAATGCCGTCATCGACCACGGTGCAAAACTCCTCTTCGCATACGGCGAGGCCACCGTGCCGAAGGTCACAGTAACGCTGCGCAAGAGCTACGGCGGCAGCCACATCGTCATGGGTTGCAAGCAGCTGAAGGCAGACCTTAACTATGCATGGCCGAGCGCAGAAATCGCCGTGATGGGTGCTAGCGGTGCCGTTGCCATCCTGAGCGCAAAGGAAGCAAAGGAGCACGAGGACCCAAAGGCTTTCCTCGCAGAGAAGGAAAAGGAGTACAACGACCTCTTCACAAATCCCTACAAGGCTGCCTCGGAGGGATACATCGACGACGTCATCGAGCCGCGTAACACGCGCTTCCGCATCTGTCGCGCCCTGGCACAACTCCAGAACAAGAAGGAGGTGCGCCCAGCGAAGAAGCACGGCAACATTCCACTATAACACGACGAGAACATGAAAACATACAAGTTCCACATTGACGGCCGCGAACTGTCGCTGCGCTACGACGCGGGGCAGGGACGCCTCGCGCAGGTACTGCTCGACGGAGAAAGTCCCAAGCCCTCGCCAGAGGATATGCCGAGGTATGCCGCCGTCATCAGTCTCGCCATTCTGGAGCACGAAACTGCCGTCATGCACGACGACGAAACGGACATCATAACGCTGCGCGGACAGAAGTCGCGATGGGCAAATCCCGCCGACTCCATGAACGAGCGCGGCTCACTACTCAAAAATCTTTTAGGTTGGTAAAGCTATTATGAAAACATACAGATACACCATCGATGGTGCTGCCTACGATGTCACCATCAACAGCATTAACGGACAAAAAGCACAAGTCGAAGTGAACGGAATACCCTTCGAGGTAGAGATGCAGGGCTCCGCACTCACCGAGGACGCACTTCCCGACGTAGCACTCGCCGATGCCGCCCCCGCAGCAGAGGCTCCCAAAGCGGCTCCCGCTGAGGCTGCTGCCGAGAAGTCAGCTGCAGCCCCCGCAGGTGCAGCAGGCGCAGGCAACCCCGTAAAAGCACCACTGCCTGGCGTCGTCACGAAGGTGAACGTAGCTGTTGGTCAGAAGGTAAAGAAGGGAGAAACTGTGCTCGTCCTCGAAGCCATGAAGATGGAGAACAACATCGCCGCAGAACAGGACGGCGAAGTGACGGGCGTATGCGTGAAGGCAGGCGACAGCGTGCTCGAAGGCACAGTACTCATCACCATTGGATAACATACAAATGACATCCTACACACATTGCACAACGAAGGCGAGACGTCTGCTGGGGCTTCTCGCTTTCTGCTTTATGCTTTCTGCAACCCTGCAGGCGGCTCCCCCCAAGCGCGAGTTCCGCGGAGCATGGATACAGATGATAAACGGACAGTTCCAGGGCATGAGCCGCGACCAGATGCAGCAGAACCTGACAAACCAGCTCGACGAACTGCAACGCTGCGGCGTGAACACCATCATCTTCCAAGTGCGCGGCGAGGCCGATGCCCTCTACGACAGCCACTACGAGCCTTGGAGCCGCTTCCTCACAGGCAGGCAGGGAACGCCGCCCAGCCCATACTGGGACCCCCTGGCATGGATGATTAAGGAGTCGCACCGCCGAGGTATGGAACTCCACGCTTGGATAAACCCATATCGCGCAAAGACGAAGGGAACGACGGAGCTGGCGGCAAGCCATCCCTACGTGCAGAACCCCGAGCGGTTCTTCAGCTACGACGGCCTACTTATCTTCGACCCGGGACTACAGGAGAACCGCGACTACATAAGCATGATTGTCAGCGACATCGTGAGCCGCTACAACGTCGATGGCATACACATCGACGACTACTTCTACCCCTACCCCGTGGCTGGCGTCCCCATTCCCGACGCCGCGACATTCCAACGCTACAACAACGGATTTGAAAACATCGCCGACTGGCGACGCTACAACGTAAACCTCCTCATACAGGAACTCTACGAGACCATCCACACCATAAAGCCGTGGGTGAAGTTCGGAGTATCGCCATTCGGCATCTACCACAACCAAAAGCCCGGCGACCCCATCTATGGCTCCAATACCAAGGGACTCCAAAACTACGACGACCTCTACGCCGACGTGCTCTACTGGATTGACAAGGGATGGGTGGACTACACCGTGCCGCAGATATATTGGGAAATAGGCCACAAAACCGCCGACTACGACACCCTCATACGCTGGTGGAGCAAGTACGCATCTGGACGGCCACTCGTCATCGGACAGGACGTCGAGCGCACAGTGAAAGCTGCAGACCTACAGAACCCCCGTATCAACCAAATGCCCGAGAAATTCCGCCTGCAACGCTCACTGCCCGGCATCTCTGGAAGCTGCCTGTGGTACAGCGCCGCAGTAGTGCGCAACGAGGGAAACTTCGCAACGGTACTGAAAAAACACTACCACACAGCACCCGCGCTGGCACCACAGATGACGTTCATCACGAAGGACAAGCCTGGAAAAGTCAAGAACCTACGCGTCGAGCAGCGCCAGGACGGACAATACCTCGTCTGGGACGCACCGTCGTTCAAGGACTGGCGCACACAACCCACGCGTTACGTCGTCTATCGCTTCGCAAAGGGCGAAAGCCGCAACATCGACGACCCCACACACATCGTCGCCATAACGCCAAAACCCTTCTACCAACTCTCCGACAACCCCCGCGAGCGCACAGCGACATACCTCGTCACGGCACTGAACCCCGTACAAAACGAGTCCAAAGCAAAGAAGAAAAAAGTAAAATTTTGAGCTTTTTTCGCGTGATTCGTGTTCGAAAATATCTGTGTCATCAGTGATATCTGTGTGACATAACCATGTCTGCGCGCCTTCATTTGTGTGATTATCTCGCCTTGCTTTTCGCCTCCCA
>ONWB01000079.1 GCA_900321445.1 uncultured Prevotellaceae bacterium
GTGCGGCAGTTTTTCTTGATGGAGGTGTCGATTTCGCGGAAGAAGTCGTCTTTTAGTCCGTAGATTTCGCCCATCATCTGCTTGCACTTGTTTTTTTCTCCCAATCCGAGACGGTTGTTCACGGTAGGCACCTTCAGCGTCTGCTTGAAGACCCTCAGGTCTGGCAGGGCGGCAAGGTTCGTGATGCCCAGCTGGCTCGCCATTACGCTCTGGTAGTACACGCGTATGAGCGTCATGAAGTCCTCCATGCCGCCCACGCGCCATCCTTTCTCCTTCGCGTTCTTCTTACGGTTGAATATGGATAAAATTCCCATGTTGCTTTGTTCTGGTTATTTGTGTGTTGTTATGTGTTTGTTGGGAAACGTCGCGTCCTCGTGGCGAGGGCGTGCGTTTTTTGCGATGCAAAAGTACAAAAAGTTTATGGAAACGCGCGATGTAGGCGCAAAAAGTTGCTGCCCGCGCCTTGTATGGCCTCGCAAACGGGGCGATTTTGCCTTTTTGCGGGTTCTATGTCCTCTGAGTGCGCGCCTTGCCAAAAGTTTATGCGGCCAAGTGCCTGAGCATAAAGCCCGAAGAGCCTGTCATGGAGGCGTGAAGCATCCTTCAAGAAGGCTTTTCGTTCATAAACCACAGACGTGAGATGAATATCCCACAAGCGTGGGATATGGAAACCACAGACGTGGGATATTCGTCCCACAAGCGTGGGATATGAACAAAGTGCGACAAGGCGGCATGTTCCGTTCGCGCTTCGAGCGACGTACGGAGCCCGCGGATGTATGTTTTTTCGCGTTTTGCTTTGTGCTTCGTTGGGATTGCGCTATTTTCGCGCCCAAATATGGATACATTAGAACTACCGCAGAACCCGTTCTCGCTGATTGCAGATTTCGAGGGCGACATAGAAGAACTTTTTAGTAAGCAGATACCCAATATCCTCCCCATCTTCCCGCTTCGCAATATGATGGTTTTCCCTGGCGTTGTGGCGAGCGTGTCGGTAGGACGCCAGTCGTCGCAGCAACTCGTGCGCGACCTGAATCGTACTGGCGGTTTCATGGGCATCTTCTGCCAGCGTGACCCAGAAATTGAGGAACCCGATGAAGCCGACCTCTACGAAGTCGGCGTTGTGGGGCGTGTAATGCGCGTCGTTGAGCTTCCGATGGAAAGCACGGCCGTAATCATACAAAGTTATGGGCGCATACGCCTCGGACATTTCACGCGCAGGAAACCATATCTCAGGGCGAGGGTGGAAAGTCTCGACGAGATACTGCCGCCGAAGGACGACAAGGAGTACTTCGCCCTCGCAGACACCTGTAAGGACCAGACGATAAAACTCATCCGCGCCTCGGAATACGGCCGCGAGGAGGTCGTCTTTGCCGTCAGGAACATGCATAACCCCATCTTCATGGTGAACTTCGTATGCACGAACCTGCCATTCTCGATGGAGGAGAAGCAGAAACTCCTCTGCGAAGCCGACCAAAAGCAACGCTCCTACATGCTCTCGGCGATACTGAACCGCGAGCTACAGTATGCAACCCTAAAACAGGAGATACAAAACCAGACGCGCGAGGACCTCGACCAACAACAGCGCGAACATTTCCTGCAGCAGCAAATCAAGAACATTCAGCACGAGCTTGGCGACGAGCAAAGTGCCGACGTCGAAGAACTACGCGCAAAGGCCGCACGCCTGAACATGCCCGAAAAGGTGAGGAAGGTGTTCGACAGAAGCGTAGGAAAACTCGAGCGATACCACGTCCAGAGCCCCGAATACGCTTCGGAACTCACATACCTGCAGACAATGGTGAGCCTTCCCTGGGGCGAACAGTCGGAGGACAACTTCGACATCGCCAATGCCGCACATGTCCTCGACAAGGACCACTACGGAATGGAGAAGGCTAAGGAACGCATCCTCGAACACCTCGCCGTCTTGCGCCGCCGTCGCGACATGAAGGCCCCAATACTGTGTCTCTACGGCCCTCCGGGCGTCGGCAAGACGTCGCTCGGCAAGAGCGTGGCAAATGCGCTGGGCAGAAAATACGTCCGTGTCTCACTTGGTGGCGTCCACGACGAGGCAGAGATTCGCGGACACCGCCGCACATACGTCGGAGCTATGCCCGGACGCATCATCAAAGGCCTCCAAAGGGCTGAGACGGACAACCCCGTGTTCATACTCGACGAGATTGACAAGATTACGGGCTCCACGCACAACGGCGACCCGCAGAGCGCCATGCTCGAAGTGCTCGACCCTGAGCAAAACGTGGCTTTCCACGACAATTATCTCGACGTTGACTACGACCTCTCCCACGTGCTTTTCATCGCCACCGCCAACACCCTGCAGACGATACCCGCTCCGCTGCTCGACCGCATGGAGATTATAGAACTCGAAGGCTACCTGACGGAAGAAAAGTGCGAGATTGCGCGACACCACCTAATCCCCCGAATCGAGAAAGACCTCAATATGACTACGTCGGAGCGCCCGCGCATCCAGAAGAAGGCTCTTGAGTATGTCATCGAGCGATATACTCGCGAGAGTGGCGTGAGAAGCCTCGAGAAGCAGCTGCAGACAATCTACCGCAAGCGGGCTTACCGCACTCTTATGGATACTTCAATGGAACAGCCTAAGAGTATTGGTATTAAGGATGTTGAGAGTCTGCTCGGAAAGCCGCGCTTCAGCCGCGACTCCTACCAGGGCAACGACATCGCGGGCGTCGTCACAGGTCTTGCATGGACGAGTGTCGGCGGCGAGATACTCTTTGTCGAGACAAGCCTATCGCGCTCGAAAGCCCCCAAGCTCAACATTACCGGAAACCTCGGCGACGTCATGAAAGAAAGCGTTGCGCTCGCCCTGGAATACGTAAAGGCACATGCCGACAAGCTGGGCGTTGACTTCAGAATATTTGAAAACTACAGCATCCACGTCCACGTGCCTGAAGGAGCTACGCCAAAGGACGGTCCCTCCGCAGGCATCACGATAGCCACGAGTCTTGCAAGTGCTCTCACACAGCGCCGAGTGCGCGCGAAGATGGCGATGACAGGAGAAATAACGCTTCGCGGACGCGTGCTCCCCGTCGGAGGCATCAAGGAGAAAATCCTCGCTGCCAAGCGCGCGGGCATTACCGACATCGTCATGAGCGAGGAAAACCGCCGCGACATCGAGGAGATTCCCGCAGCGTACCTCAGCGGACTCGCCTTCCACTACGTTCGCAATGTGCAGGAAGTGCTCGACTTCGCACTACTTCCTGAGAAGGTGGCAGCCGCAAGGGAATTTGATTTCTCCGAAGACGCGAAGAAATAGTTTGGACGACGAAAGAAAAAGTTTGAGATGACCATACAACATAAACACGAGGGTGGATTCTTCACGCTCGAACATACGGCAACAGGGTCCGAGGCGCGTGCGGGAAGTTTCATGACCGACCACGGACGCGTGCAGACGCCCATCTTCATGCCCGTTGGCACGGAAGGCAGCGTCAAGGCCGTACACCTGCGCGAACTCTTCGACGACATCAACGCCGAGATAATTCTCGGCAACACATATCACCTTTATCTGCGCCCTGGTCTCGATGTCCTTGAGGCGGCTGGCGGCTTGCACAAGTTCAACGGCTTCAGCCGCCCCATGCTTACGGACAGCGGTGGCTTTCAGGTGTTCTCACTCGCAGGCATCAGGAAGTTGCGCGAGGAAGGTTGCGAGTTTCGCAGCCACATCGACGGTTCCAAACACTTCTTCTCGCCCGAGCGCGTCATGGACATCGAGCGCAGCATCGGCGCCGACATCATGATGGCCTTCGACGAGTGCCCGCCGGGCACAGCTCCCTATTCCTACGCCCGCAAAAGCCTCGACCTTACGCACGGATGGCTCAAGCGATGCGTCAGTCGCTTCAACGAGACGCAGCCTCGCTACGGCTACCATCAGGCATTGTTCCCGATTGTTCAGGGATGCGTCTATGAGGACCTTCGCCGCGAGAGCGCGCAGTTCTGTTCCGACATGGATGCCGAGGGATATGCCATCGGTGGACTCGCCGTAGGAGAACCTGCCGAGCAGATGTACGAGATGATAAGCATTGTCAACGACGTACTGCCGAAGGCAAAGCCTCGCTACCTGATGGGTGTTGGAACGCCGCAGAACATCCTTGAAGCCATCGACCGCGGCGTCGATATGTTCGACTGTGTGATGCCAACTCGCAACGGCCGCAACGCTATGCTCTTCACCCGCAACGGAGTCCTGAACATGCGCAATGCAAAGTGGGCAACGGACTTCTCGCCAATCGACGAGGGTGGAGCTACATTCGTTGACGAAACCTACAGCCGCGCATATCTGCATCATCTTTTCAAAGCCAAGGAGCTTCTCGCCCTGCAGATTGCCAGCATTCACAATCTCGGCTTCTATCTGTGGCTTGTGCGCGAAGCCCGACGCCACATCCTCAACGACACCTTCGCCGAATGGAAGCGCGAGATGATGCCGCGGCTTGGGCAGCGCCTATGACAAGGTGCGAAGATCTTTCGAAACCAGACAATTAGCAGGAATGTTCTTTAGAAAACAAATAAATGATAAGGCGCAGGGTGGACTTGGGACGGCGGTAGGCTCTCCCGAGACACCTCCCAATGCCTCGCAGAGGGGGGCGAGAATCATGGAAAAGGGGAGCGAGGCTCTCAAGAAAGGCTTTCGCGCTCTGAAAAAGGGCTTCGGCGCCGTAAAGAAAGCCTTTAGTGGCTTTCGTTTCCACATACCTGGCATCACGAAGCTCGACTGGTACATCATACGCCAGTTCCTCGTCACCTACGTGTTCCTTATCATCATCATCATCACCATCGCCCTCATCATCGACTACAACGAGAACATCGACAAGCTGGCGAAGGCGCACGTTTCGTTCAAGAAAGTCGCCACGGAGTACTACGCGAACTTCATTCCGTACTACATAAACCTCTTCAGCCCGCTTTTCGTTTTCGTTGCGGTCATATTCTTTACCACCAAACTGGCGGGAAACTCCGAGATTATCGCGATGAAGGCTGCCGGCGTGAGCTTCCGCCGCCTACTTCGCCCATACTTCATCTCGGCAGCCCTCATTGCCTCTCTGAGTTTCTGGCTCGGCGGATACATAATCCCCAAGGGCAACGTTGCACGCGTGAACTTCGACAATCGCTACATAAAGAAGCGCGACGTAAGCTTTGCCGACAACATACAACTTCAGGTGGACACGGGCGTCGTGTGCTTCATAACTCACTTCGACAACAGGACAAAGTCTGGCTACGGCATGTCGCTTGACAAGTTTAACGGCAAAAAGATACAGTCGCGCCTGACAGCGCAGACTATAAGCTACGACACGCTCAGCGACCAGCGCTACAAGTGGACGCTGCAGATGTATCAGATTCGCACGCAAAAGGGAATGACTGAGGAAGTCAAGGAGGGCAGCCGCATGGACACAATTATTCAAATGGAACCGCGCGACTTCTTCTACGTGCGCAACCAACAGGAGACAATGACGTTGCCTGAGCTTGACGATTTCATCGACCGCCAGCGTCTTCGCGGAGCTGCGGGTATCAGCGTGTTCGAGGTGGAATACTACAAGCTTTTTGCCACGCCATTTACGGCCTTTATCCTGACGCTGATTGGCGTTACGCTCTCGTGCAACAAGCGCAAGGGCGGCATGGGCGCCAGCATAGGTCTTGGCCTCGCCCTTTCTTTCGCCTACATCCTTCTGCAAACCGTGACGGCAAGCTTCGCCGTCAACGCGGGATGGCCTCCGACGCTGAGCGTATGGATTCCAAACATACTCTTCGGCTTGATTGCCCTCGTACTCTATTGGCGCACGCCGAAATAACGAAATCACATGGAAGAAAACATATACTTTGAAGATTTAGCCCTCTCCGAGGATGTCCTCGACGCGCTCTACGACATGCGTTTCGAGAAGTGTACTCCTGTTCAGGCAAAGTGCATACCCGCGATACTTGAGGGAAGGGACGTTGTCGGCATTGCCCAAACAGGAACAGGCAAGACGGCAGCATATCTGCTCCCGCTCCTTACGCTCCTGCAGCAAGAACCGCACCCCGACGACGCAGTTAACTGCCTCATCATGGCACCAACGCGCGAGCTTGCGCAACAGATTGACCAAGCGTTGCAGGGTTTTGCATATTACAGCGGCGTTAAGGGACTCGCCGTCTATGGTGGCGGCGACGGCGTACGCTACGAGCAGGAGCGCCGCAGTCTTTCTGGAGGCGCCGACGTCATTATCGCCACGCCTGGGCGCCTGCTTACGCACATCGACGTGGGCAGCTTCGACCTCAGCCGCACAACACACCTCGTCCTCGACGAAGCCGACCGCATGCTCGACATGGGATTCAGCGACGACATCCTGAAAATCGTTTCCAAGCTCCCGCAGCAGCGCCAGACGATACTCTTCTCCGCTACTATGCCCGCGGACATCGCACGCCTCGCCCGCACCATCATGACCGACCCTGTGGAGGTGCGCATAGCCGTAGCAAAGCCTGCGGAAGGCATACACCAGAGCGTTTACATCTGCCGCGAGGGCGATAAGGCAGCCATTGTGAAGAGCATATTCTCAGAGTCTGAACCTAAGCGCGTCATCATCTTCTGCTCGTCGAAGCTCATGGTCAAGGAACTTAACATTGCCCTGCAGCGCCTCGGCTACAACTGCCGCGCCATGCATAGCGACCTCGACCAGAAAGAGCGCGACGAAGTCATGCTCTCCTTCAAGGCTGGACATACCGACATCCTCGTAGCTACCGACATCGTGGCGCGCGGCATCGACATCGACGACATTACCCTCGTCCTGAACTTCGACGCGCCCCGCGACCCCGAGGACTACGTGCACCGCATCGGACGTACAGCGCGAGCAGGCCGCAATGGACGCGCCATCACCCTTGTAAACGAGCGCGATATGGTTCATCTGCGAGCCATAGAGAAACTTCTGGAAAAGAAAATCCCGCAAGCAGAACTCCCCGAGGGACTTACGCCTCCCGACCCGAAGTCTTTTAAGACGAACACTGGAAAACGGGGCTGGTCGCGGCGCAGTCGTGGAAAGTCGCAAGGTGATAACAGAAAGCAGCAGGGTGCAGCCTCAGAAAAACCACAAGGCGACAAGAGAAAAGCGCATCGTGGCAGGCGAGGAAGGCGCAATTCATAATGCTTTCCCACATGTGATATTTAGGAAAGATGGAAACGAGGCTTTTCTTTCGCAAGTATCGTACACCGATCATATTGCTTTTGGCATTTGAGGCCGTTGCTGTATGGTTATGGGTGGCTACAGGAAAGTTATTCTTCCTGCTAAATTTTTCGTATATTGGTATTTGTGTCGCTTTGGGCGTGTTCCTTTTCGCGGCAGGCTGGAAGTATGCAAGGGAGTTCACTCAGTTTTGCGTAGGCTCCTATATGCTTGTGTTTCTTGGCCTGGTGTGTCGCGAGAATATGCAGATTGAGGGCTTTTGGTACTACCTGTTCTATGGCGTTCTGGGGGCTGGCACGCTTCATTATGCCATTGCCAAGATATTCGGTCCCCTGCTGTTTGGTCGGGGATGGTGCGGCTTTGCCTGTTGGACGGCAATGATTCTTGACTTGTTGCCTTACAAGCAGCCTAAAGCGCCAAGAAAGAAATGGGGCTTCGTTCGCTATATCACGTTCGCCCTCTCGCTGGCTATCGTATTGCTTCTTTTCTGGCTCGGCATGGCAGATGCCTATACGATGTTCGTGGTATTTATTGCGGGAAACATTATATATTATATTGTAGGCATAGTCCTCGCCATCATGCTCAAGGACAATCGCGCCTTTTGCAAGTACGTTTGTCCGATAACGGTGTTTCTGAAGCCGATGAGCTATTATTCCCTCCTTCGCATCAGGTGCGACGAGGAGAAATGCAATCGTTGTGGGAAATGCCTGAGGGTATGCCCAATGGATGTCGAGGTGAACAATAATTCGCGCGGTCGTAAGAACGCTACGGAGTGTATCCTTTGCCAGAAATGTACGAAGGCTTGTCCGACAAAGGCGCTGAAATGTTGAATAAGAAGCCTGCGTAGCCGCTTTCCCTCCCACAGTCTAAATAAAATACTGCCAAAACCACCATACTACCACACGCTCGTTATAATCAGACGGTTGCGTGTGGTAGTTGTGTGGTAGTTGTGGCAGTTTTGGTGCGTGTTTGGTGTTTTTTGGTGCGAAAAATGCGCTTTTCCGTGAGGATGTAGTTGTTCGGAGGTGGTATTTATGTCATAAACCACAGACGTGAGATGAATATCCCACAAGCGTGGGATATGGAAACCACAGACGTGGGATATTCGTCCCACAAGCGTGGTTTATGAACGAGGGGGCTTTGTGATGGCACGATGCAAGGAGGTTGAGGTGTATAAGGTGCGTGGGGGAGGCGCCTTAGATGCCTCGAGGATAGAAAATCAGCCCGCTGCGAAGTGCGGCGGGCTGAGGCGTAAGTTGGGGAAATGTTGATGCTTGTTTATTTCTGCGCTGCTGCGTAGGCTTCGGCAAAGACGGCGTCCTTGCGGTCGATGGTGAACACGCGGAACTTGCGCGTTTTCTTCAGCAACTTGCCCTTCGGACTCAGGGCTTCGGCATCGGTTATCCAGTCCTCGGCGGTGCGGCGCTCGGGCTCGGCACCCTCGTACTCTTGCTCGAGGTAAAGGTAGCGAATGCGCTGCATTACAACGCTATATCCTCCATCGCGGACGGTGAAGACGAGGTCGTAGAGGAAGCGTGTGCGATGCAGAACCCATGCTGTGCGCTTGAAGACGAGATACTCGTCCATGCGTACCGCCAGCTGCTCCTTGGGCTCGTCGGTGTCGAGGATGCGGCAGTTTTCTTTTAAGGCATTCTCGTTTGTCATAAGCACGTTCTTGGCGTAGTTGCGAAGCGCTGTTATGATTTCGTAGCGCGACTTTCCAGGCACGCTGTAGTCGTGGCTGAATACTACGACACCATGTTCGTTTACGGGCACTGCGCCTGCGAGGTATTTGGGGTCTTTCCAATTCTGCGCTAAGGCCATTGCGGGCACGAGGCACAGGGCAAAAAGTAGGATGTAGAATCTTTTGTTCATATCGTGTTTATTGTTTTTTCAGCCGCAAACTTAGAAATAAGTTCCCAAATGCCCAAATCTTTTCGTGCTTTAGTTATCCCCCACTATACTCATTTTCGATTTTTGCAATCATAGTCCGCGACGGTATAAAAAAAGCCTCCCCCGGATGGGGGCGACTGGGGTCTTCAGAGCAGCAACTGAATGTTGCTGCGGCCCCACAAAGGGGAGCAAATCTCCCCATTTGCGACGGAGTTCGGTTGGAGGGGGCTATTTTTACCTCTTCCCTTTTACCTTTAAAGCAGCCCCGCACCTGACTTTTGCAGATGCGGGGCTACGCATTAGGGCTCTTCCTCCTCGGGCTCTTCGTTGTAGAACTTCACCTGGGGGTTGCCGACCTGTACGTCGTACTTCAGCTTCGAGCTG
>ONWB01000192.1 GCA_900321445.1 uncultured Prevotellaceae bacterium
GTTAGAAGTGTAGGTATAGTGTAGGTAGTGTAGGTTCTTCGCCTTTTTTACTCTTTTCGGGGCGGTTTTTGCTCTCAAAACATGAAAAAAAGAGGGCGAAACGCTGCAAAACTATCCTTCTTGCATCTCGACGGAAAATACTCGCATCTCGATGAAAGATTCTCGCATCTTTTTGAAAAATTCTCGCATCTTGATGGATTTTTAAGGCTTCGCGATGCATCTTGGAGGCACTAAAATTTCACAACAAGCACGCTTGATAACTACCACAACCACCACATAACTACCACCGCAACGGATTGATTGTCACGGACGTGTGGTAGAGTGGTAGTTGTGGTAGTATTTTTTGAAAACTGTGGGAGGCTTGGATTTATTATCTCGTCGAAAAATGCAGAAGATGCGTATGGCGTGGTAAAAATTACGGCTTTGGTTTCCTATAAGCACAAAATGTGTTATCTTTGCAGGCTCAAAAGGAATGAAAGGAAAAGATGGAGAACTACATAAGCATCAAGGGTGCACGCGTCAACAACCTGAAGGACATAAGCCTGTCGCTGCCGATGGGGAAGCTCATCGTCGTCACAGGACTGTCGGGAAGCGGGAAGTCGTCGCTGGCCTTTGACACGCTATATGCCGAGGGGCAGCGCCGCTACGTGGAGAGCCTCTCGGCGTATGCGCGCCAGTTCTTAGGACGCATGCACAAGCCCGACTGCGACTACATAAAGGGGCTTCCGCCAGCCATCGCCATCGAGCAGAAGGTGTCGGCGCGGAACCCTCGCTCCACGGTTGGCACTTCGACGGAAATCTACGACTACCTGCGACTGCTGTTCTCCCGCTGCGGACACACGTTTTCGCCCGTATCGGGACAGGAGGTGAAGAAGCATACCACGGAAGACGTCGTGCGCTGCATGCTCTCCTACGGTGCAGGTACGCGCTTCACCCTGCTCGCGCCTCTCGCAACACCTGAAGGGCGCACCCTGCGTGAGCACTTGCAGACGCTAATGAAGCAGGGGTTCTCCAGAATCGACGACGGCGGGGAGATGCGCCATATCGACGACCTGCTGTCCTCCGACGAGGAACTGCGGAGCCTCGAGGAGAGGTTTCGGAGTAGGGAAGCCTTCCTGCTCATCGACCGCCTCGTCGTGAGCGACGCCAAGGACGTGCTGAACCGCTTCCGCGACTCTGTGGAGACGGCTTTCTTCGAGGGCAACGGCGAGTGTTGCCTACGCTTCTACCCATCGCGGGCAATACACCTGTTTTCGACGCGCTTCGAGGCCGACGGCATAGCCTTCGAAGAGCCCAGCGAGCAGATGTTCTCCTTCAACTCTCCTGTGGGAGCGTGTCCCGAGTGCGAGGGCTTTGGCCGCATCGTAGGCATCGACGAGCACCTCGTTGTCCCCAACACAGCCCTGAGCATCTACGACGGAGCCGTCGTGTGCTGGCGCGGCGAGAAGATGAGCGAATGGAAGAAATGGTTCATCCGATTCAATGCCGACAGGGGATTCCCAATCTTCAAACCCTACTTCGAGCTGACGCAGGAGGAGAAGGACTGGCTGTGGCACGGGACGTTCCCAGCCTCGCTGCCCGCAGAAAAGCGGAAGCTGGCGGCAGAGGAGGAGGAATGGGGACTCGTGAGCATAGACGCTTTCTTCAAAATGCTGCGCGAGAACCAGTACAAGATACAATACCGCGTCATGCTGGCACGCTACCGCGGCAAGACGATATGCCCAAAGTGCCGTGGTGCGCGTCTAAAGCCCGAGGCCTCGTACGTGAAGGTGGGCGGCAGGACGCTGCCAGAGCTTGTCGCGCTACCCATATCCGAGCTTATAAAGGTGTTCGACAACCTCGAACTGCCTGACATCGACAAACTGAAGGGCGAGCGCCTCCTCAACGAGATACGGACACGACTCGGCGTGCTTGCCGACGTGGGACTCGACTACCTTACCCTCGACCGCCTCTCCAACAGTCTGTCTGGAGGTGAGAGCCAGCGCATAAACTTGGCCACAAGTCTGGGCAGCAGCCTCGTAGGGTCGCTATACATCCTCGACGAACCTTCAATAGGCCTTCACAGCCGCGACACCGACCGCCTCATCAGCGTGCTGAAGCGCCTCCGCGACATCGGCAATACCGTCATCATCGTAGAACACGACGAGGAGATAATGCGCGCCGCCGACTACATCGTGGACATCGGCCCCGGGGCGGGACGTCTGGGCGGCGAGATAGTATTTGCAGGAGAAGTCGATGGTTCAAAAATTCAGAAAAAACAAGAGCTCAAAGCCCCATCGACGTCGCACACCCTGAACTACCTGCTCGGCATAGAGCACATCGCCATTCCGCAGACGCGCAGGAAGTGGAACCGCTACATCGAAGTGGTGGGAGCGAGGGCTAACAACCTGAAGGGCATAGACGTACGCTTCCCACTGAACGTGATGACCGTAGTCACAGGCGTCAGCGGCTCAGGAAAGAGCACACTCGTGCGCAGCATCCTCTACAATGCCCTGAAACGCCACATGGACCTCGTGGCCGACCGCCCAGGAGAGTTCATCGAGCTTCGTGGAGACCTCGACGCCATACAGGCCGTGGAGTTCGTAGATCAGAACCCCATCGGCAAGTCAACGCGCAGCAATCCTGTCACATACGTGAAGGCTTACGACGAGATACGAAAGCTCATGGCCGAGCAGCCCCTTGCCAAGCAAATGGACTTCACGCCAGCCTACTTCAGCTTCAACACCGACGGCGGACGCTGCGAGGAGTGCAAGGGCGAAGGCACCGTGAAAGTTGAGATGCAGTTCATGGCCGACCTCATACTCGAGTGCGACGCCTGCCACGGCCACCGCTTCAAGTCAGACATTCTGCAGGTGAAGTTCCACGACCGCAACATCTTCGACATCCTCGAAATGACGGTGAACCAAGCCGTGGAGTTCTTCACGGAACACAAGCAGAACAACATCGTAGCGAGGCTGAAGCCCCTGCAGGACGTGGGACTCGGATACATCAAGCTCGGACAAAGCAGCTCGACGCTCAGCGGTGGCGAGAACCAGCGCGTGAAGTTGGCATACTATCTCTCGCTGGAGCGCACGTCGCCGACGCTTTTCATCTTCGACGAGCCTACAACGGGACTACACTTCCACGACATCAACAGACTCCTGAAGTCGCTACAGTC
>ONWB01000068.1 GCA_900321445.1 uncultured Prevotellaceae bacterium
AAGGTGGCCGGACTGATGCCAAAACTCGGCCATCGCGCCCGCCCCTTCATCATCACCGTCAACGGCTGGGCAGGCACACAACGTTACGGCGGTGTGTGGACCGGTGACCAGACAGGCGGCAAGTGGGAATACATCCGTTTCCACATCCCTACCTACATCGGGGCGGGGCTGTCGGGCATGCCCAACATATCCAGCGACATGGATGGCATCTTCGGCGGGAAAAACATGGCCGTCAACGTGCGCGACTTCCAATGGAAGACGTTTACACCGATGCAACTCAACATGGACGGCTGGGGAGCCAACCCAAAGTATCCCCACGCCCTGGAAGAGCCGGCCACAAGCATCAACCGCTCGTATCTGAAGCTGAAAACCATCATTATGCCCTACATCTATACCATAGCCCACCAGGCCATGACGGGCAAGCCGATGGTGCGCGCACTATTCCTCGACTACCCCAACGAATACACGCACGGCACGCAGACGCAGTACGAATTTCTCTACGGCCCCAGCTTCCTCGTGGCTCCAATATACAAGGAAACAGCAGCCGACAAGGACGGCAACGACATCCGCAACGGCATATACCTGCCCGAAGGCACGTGGTACGACTATTGGAACGGCGACGCCTACGAAGGCGGACGTATTCTGAACAACTACGCAGCACCGCTGTGGAAGCTCCCCGTGTTCGTCAAGAGCGGAGCCATCATCCCCATGACGCTCCCCCACAACACTCCGCGCGAAGCCCCGAAGGATTTGCGCATCTACGAAATCTACCCCGATGCCGAGAACTGCTTCGTGCAATACGACGACGACGGGCGCACAGAGGCCTACCGCCAAGGTGCCGCGACATACACGGAGCTGCGCACGACGCTCGCAAAAAGCAAAATCAGCTTCTTCATCGAGAAAGCCGTAGGCGAGTTTGAAGGCTTTGAACCCGAGAAGGCAACAGAGCTACGCTTCAACCTGACGCAGGCTCCAACGAAGATTTTCGTAAAGGTGGGCAGCAAGAAACTTCCCGTCATCACGGCCAACAGCAGCGAGGAATACGCTGCCGCCGCGAAGAACCCCAACAACGCCGTCGCCTTCTACAACGAGCAGCCCAACCTGAACCGCTTCGCAACGGCTGGCAGCACGTTTGCAAGCGTCGGCATCATCAAGAATCCACAGCTTCTCGTGCACATTCCGAAGGCTAACACGTCGGAAGAAGCCATCTGCGTGGAGCTGATGGGCGCAGAATTCAACCCCGCCGACCACATGCTCACTCATCACGGACGCCTCAAAGCCCCACAAGCCACGCTCACGGACGAGAACACTACGGCCTTCAGCCTCACACCCACTTGGAACACTATTGAGAACGCCGACTTCTACGAAATAGAGTACGACGGACAGCTGTACTCGACAATTCGCGAGACGAGCCTCGCCTTCGACGGATTGCAACCAGAGACCAGCTACACGTTCAAGTTGCGAGCCGCGAATGCCGACGGCTTCAGCGAGTGGACAACGCTTCTCGGACGCACAAAGGCCGACCCGTACCAGTACGCGCTCAAGGGATTGCGCGCACAGACGAGTTGCAAAAACCAAGCAGGACAGGACGTGCAAAAACTCTTCGACTTTGACCATAAGACCATGTGGCACACCGACTGGAGCACCCGCGCGCTACCCTTCGACATGACCATCGACCTCAGGACTGTCAACCAGCTCGACAAGATGCAGTACCGTCCGCGCGAAGATGCTGGCAACGGCACTATCCTGCACGGCACGCTCGCGCTCTCCGAAGACCGCCAGAACTGGACAGAGCCGCAGCCTTTCGAATGGAGTCGCGACGGAGAATTGAAGGAGATTGCCTTCGAGGGCGAAACAGCACGCTACATGCGCCTGCACATCACTGAGGCTGTAGGCGGCTTTGGCTCGGGCGAAGAACTCTACGTGTTCAAGGTTCCCGGAACTGAAAGCATTCTCCAAGGCGACATCAACCGCGACGGACGCATCGACGAGAACGACCTCACGTCCTACATGAACTACACCTGCCTGCGGCGTGGCGATGCCGACTTCGAGTATGTCAGCTCTGGCGACATCAACGGCAACGGACTCATCGACGCCTACGACATCTCCATCGTCGCTACACAACTCGACGGCGGCGCCTCGCAGCAGAGCGACGACAAGGCCGCCGGCACCCTCATGCTCACTGCCGACAGACAGAGTTTCGCTGCTGGCGACGAGCTGGTGCTCACACTGAGCGGCAAGAACCTGCAAAGCGTCAACGCCCTAAGCTTCGCCCTACCCTACGACCCCAACGAGCTCGAGTACGTGGGAATGGAACTCATCGGCATGAAGGAGATGCGCAACCTCACAAACGACCGCCTGCACACCAGCGGCCAGAAGGAGCTCTTTCCCTGCTTCGCAAACATTGGCAACAATCCGCTGCTTGAGGACGGCACGCTACTTTCCATCAAGTTCCGCGCTAAGCGAGCCGGCAAGCTCAAGCTCAAGCCGCAGGACGGCCTGCTCGTGGATCGCAGCCTCGGAACGGCTACGGTCTTCTGACAAAGAACACCCCAACACACACTCTCTAATACCTAAGAGGATGCCTCGCAAAAAGGCATCCTCTCTTTTTGGACTCATTGTTACTACCTCATACGCACGCACTTACGGCTTCCGACGTTTTTTGTTGAAGAAAACAGGGCGTTCGTTGAATAAATTTGGCGCTTTCGCCCTATAATTCTGACTTTTGCAGCAGTTTTCATGTATCATACAAAGCAATAACAGATTATGAAAAAGATTGTTCTACTGCTGACAGTCCTAATGGCGACGCTCACGGCGCATGCCGACGACTACACCTTTCTGACCTTCGAGACCACGGACGGAGCTAAGGCCTCTGTGCCTGTTGAGTCGATGACGATGACCATCAACGAGACGACCCTGACGGCAGGCTCGCAGACGTTCGCCCTTGCGAACCTCGCGCAGATGTACTTCTCCGCCACTGACGAGAGCACGACGACCGCCATAGAGCTGACAAAAGCAATGCTGGACGAAGCTTCCGAAATCTACGACATGCAAGGTAAGAAGGTTACAAAGGCGCAGATGATGCGCGGAGCCTACATAATAAAGACAACCGACGGAAACTATAAAATGATGGTAAAATGAAGAAGGTATATTCTCTCATTACGGCCCTAATACTGACGATGTCGGCAATGGGGCAGACGCTGAACGTCAGAGTAGGCAGCGTCACATATCAGTTCCCAGCAGCCCAAGCGGGCATGATGAAGTTTCAGGGCGGCATGACTCTCACCGTCTTGGGCAAGGAGTTTGCGCTCGCCGACATCGACGCGATTACGGTGGACAAAAGCGAAGTTACCAATAATCTGGTACGCGTGGAATACAACGACGCTACGGCTTCGGTCTATGTGGCTGGCAACGTAGCGCAATATGTTACGCCGACCGTCAGCGGGGCGCACGTCTCCATCGCACAGTCGAACACAGAGGACGTGGACGATGACGAGATAACGTACCAGCTTTCAGGAACGACAGCGGATGGTTCGCTGACGTTGTCAGGCAGTTACAAGTGTACGCTCTCGCTGGATGGTGTCACGCTCACCAACCCCAGCGGAGCAGCCATCAACGTCACCAATTCAAAACGGATACAGCTCAGCGCGAAGAAGGGAACCACCAGCACGCTGACCGACGGCAACGGCTCGCAGAAGGCCTGCATCTACAGCAAAGGGCAACTCCAGATTCAGGGCAACGGCACGCTGAACGTAGTCGGCAACTTGAAGCACGGCATCAAGAGTGCGTCATATATCAGCATCAAGAACCTGACGCTGAACATCACCAAGGCCGTAGGCGACGGCATAAGCTGCGAAGAATACTTCCAGCTAAAGAGCGGCTCCGTGACCATCAGCGGCGTTGGCGACGACGGCATACAGTGCGACCTCGGCGGCGACACCTCGACTGGCGAGATTCTGAAGGACGAAGCCAACAACATCGACGCCCACGAGGACGAGGATTCTGGCAACATGTACTTTGAAGGCGGCACCCTGAACATCACGGCTACGGCTACGGCCACGAAATGCGTGAAGAGCGCAGGAAGCATCTACGTCAGCGGCGGAACTTATACCCTGAACGCCAAAGGCGCCATCGACAACACTGACGCCAGCAACCTCTCATACGCAGCAGGTTTCAAGGCCGACGGCGGCTTCACCCAAAGCGTCGGCTACATCAGCAAGGTGCCATACCTCGAGCTCGCCGCCCAATGCCAGAGCGCCCTCGAAGCTCGCACATTCCTCGAGCACGACACCGTTGACGCCATCTTCTGCGACATCAACATGCCCGACCTCAACGGCATGGATTTCGTGAAGTCCCTCATCGCGGCGCCCCTCGTCGTCTTCACGACGGCCTATCCCGAATATGCCCTCGAGGGCTTCAAGGTGAACGCCGTGGACTATCTGCTGAAGCCCTTTGGCCTGCAGGAGTTCCAGAGAGCGGCGAACAGGGTTCGTGAGATGAAGGAGATGAAGGACGCCAAGGAGGAGGCCGAGGAGGCAAGGGAGGCAAGGGATAGCAGCCGCAGTGCAGGCGCGCCCGACGACACCATCTTCCTCAAGACCGACCACCGCATCGTAAAGGTGAGCATAGCCTCAATACGCTACGTCGAGGCCATGAGCGAATACCTGAAAGTGTGGCTCGACGACCAGCCGAAGCCCCTCGTCACCCTGCTGTCGATGAAGAAGATGGAGGACAGCCTGCCCGCGACATTCATGCGCATCCACCGCTCCTACATCATCAACCTTACGAAAATCGTGGAAGTCAACAAGAACCGCGTCATCATGGACGCCGACACATACCTGCCCATTGGAGAGCTCTACCGAGAGGCTTTCCAATCGTATTTGGACACAAAATTCTTGGGAAGATGATATTTGGTTTATAACTTTCCGACATGAAATAAGGGGACGCTGCGGCGTTCCCTTCTATGGTTTAGAATAAACTTTCTTTTGGAATGGAAACAGAGAGATTATTGCTGCGCCCCTGGCATGAGAGCGATGCCGAGACGCTTTATAAGTATGCAAGCGACTCCGAGGTAGGACCTCGCGCAGGCTGGCCGCCGCATAAGAGCATAGAAGAGAGCCTCGATATTATCCGAACCGTATTCAACAACGACCATACTTGGGCAATCCTGCTTAAAGAGACTGACGATATTGTGGGCTGCATCGGCTATTATACCTGCGGTGAAAGCAATATAAACATTGGCGAAAACGATGTCGAAGCAGGCTATTGGGTGGCACGACCATATTGGAACCGTGGCATCTGCACAGAGGCGCTGCGGCTTTTGATAGACTACTGCCTAAAGGAGAAAGGCTTCCAAACCATTTGGAGCGATTACTTCGTAGATAACCCTGCGTCGGGGCGTGTGATGGAGAAATGCGGATTTCGCGATACTGGAGAAATCAACTATTGTAGCCGCCTCCAGCTCGGCTGCGACCGCCCCGTGAAAGTGATGAAGCTGACAATATAATCGGACCAGTACATTTGCAACCCATAAAAGAAGGAGTCGATCTGGAATATTTGTACCAATAAGGGGACGCCGCTGGCATCCCCTTGTTTGTGCATGTTGTCGTGCGTGTGTGTGTAGTCCTGCCTCCTTACATGAGCAGGCTTGTCCATACCTTCGTATTGTTGATACGGTCGAGGTCGGCCTTCGGGCATCGGCCCGTGAAGGTGATGTCCACGCTCTGCCCCGGCTTGTCGAGGATGGCCTTCACCCTTTCCATCGCCGAGGGTTCGCATTCGAGTCGGAACTCGACGTCGTCCTGCGCGTCGCGGCCGTGGATGACTGCGTAGAAAGGTGTGAGCCTGGCGTTAGGCTTCAGAGCCTCGTCCGTGCGCGTCATCTTCACCGTGAAGCTTACGTAGGCCTCGTCGCCCTTCGTCGTGACGGCGAGGGGCATGGGGTTGGCGTCCTGTACCTTGAAGCTGAACGTAAAGTCGCCGCTGCGGCTTGTGACACCGCCGATGGTCTGGTATCCCGCCTGTTCCTTCGACTGCAGGGCTCCTCCGCCGATGCACGAAGCGAGCAGCAGGGATGCGGCTGCAAGGGTCATGATGGTTTTCTTCATTGTCGTGAGCGTTAGTAGAGGGGAACGATTAGCAGACAAGCCACAAGCTATGGAAGCCTGCCACTTGTCTGCTTGTTTTAACTGTATGCGTGCAGTATTACAGTCCCAGGCCAGTCCAAACCTTCTTGTTGTTCAGGCTGTCGAGGTTTGCCTTCAGCACGTTGCCAGAGAATACGAGGTCAACGCTCTGTCCGGGCTTGTCGAGGATGGCCTTCAGCTGTTCCATGCTGGCCTCTTCAGCGTCGAGGCGGAACTCGACGTCCTTCTGCTCGTCGCGGCCGGAGATGCTTGCGTAGAAGTTCTTAGCCTCTGCGCCTTCCTTCAGCTCCTTGTCGGTACGTGTGAGCTTGACAGTCATCTTGACGAACGCAGAGTCGCCGTTCACGGTTACGTCCAGGGGGATGGAGTCAACGCTTTCGTAGTCGAAGGAGAATGTGAAGTCGCCGCTGGAGCTTGTGATGCCGCCATACGTCTGATACTTAACGTCTTCCTGGGCGTCGGTGCCGTTACCCGTGGCGTTTCCGCCGCATGATGTGATCAGCAGTGCTACTGCTGCGAGTGCAAGAAATGCTTTCTTCATGATTGTTGATTTTAGTAGTTAATAATATAAGTGTTTGAGCGTTTTGCCGTTCTTTTGCGCCCCAAGCAGCCGGGGATGCTCGGGGTTTGCATCTGATAATTCAGTGCAAATATAGGACATTCTCCTTATTAAGCCAAACTATTTCCCCACTTTTTGCATTTCCGAAGGCTTTTCTTTCATAAACCACAAGCGTGGGACGAACAAACCACAGACGTGGGATGATTAAACCACGCTTGTGGGATGAATATCCCACGTCTGTGGTTTATGAACAACATCGCGCAGCGACGTTTGCCAACGCCCTTGTGACATACGCTTTGCGCCATGCGCCCGCCGCATTCACCGCAGAATCCAATAGGCGTAGGCACTGCATTTTCCTGTGCCCGCGTTTCTCCATTCGGCACAAAAGCATTACCTTTGCACCCGCAACATTTCACAGAACCAATAAACAATCCTAATAAAAAGATGAAAGCTATTGAAGTGGTGGAAAACCTCAAGCAGCGTTTCCCCGGCGAGCCCGAATACATACAGGCCGTCTCACAAGTGCTCGCAACCATTGAGGACGAGTACAACAAGTACCCCGATTTCGAAAGGGCAAACCTCATCGAGCGACTCTGCATCCCCGACCGCATCGTGCAGTTCCGCGTGACATGGACCGACGACTATGGGCGCGTGCAGACGAACATGGGCTACCGCGTGCAGCACAACAACGCCATCGGCCCCTACAAGGGCGGCCTCAGGTACCACCAGTCCGTGAACCTCGGCATACTGAAGTTCCTCGCCTTCGAGCAGACGTTCAAGAACTCGCTCACCACGCTGCCGATGGGAGGCGCGAAGGGAGGCTCCGACTTCTCGCCGCGCGGAAAGAGCGACGCCGAGGTGATGCGCTTCTGCCAGGCCTTCATGAACGAGCTATACCGCCACATCGGCCCCGACGAGGACGTGCCCGCAGGCGACATCGGCGTGGGAGGACGCGAAATCGGATACCTCTTCGGCCACTACAAGAAGCTCACGCACCAGTTCCAAGGCGTACTCACAGGCAAGGGCGCAGCCTTCGGAGGCTCCCTGATGCGACCAGAAGCCACAGGCTACGGCGTAGTATATTTCCTACAGTCCATGCTACAGACGCGCGGCATCGACCTCAAAGGCAAGCGCGTACTCATCTCAGGCTCGGGCAACGTGGCACAGTACGCCGCCGAGAAATGCATACAGATGGGGGCGAAGGTACTCACACTCTCCGACAGCGACGGCTACATCTACGACCCCGACGGCATCAGCGCCGAGAAGCTGCAATACGTCATGGAGCTCAAGAACTTCCTGCGCGGACGCATCAGGGAATACACCAGCCGATACCCCAAGGCCACCTACCACGCAGGCGAGCGACCCTGGCACGAGGAAGGCGACATCGCACTGCCCTGCGCCACGCAGAACGAAATAAGCGGCGAGGAGGCACAGGCACTCGTCAAGGGCGGCACCATAGCAGTGGCCGAGGGAGCAAACATGCCATCCACGCCAGAAGCCATCGAAGCCTTCCAGCAGGCAAAAATCCTCTACGCACCAGGAAAGGCATCCAACGCAGGCGGAGTGTCAGTATCAGGACTCGAAATGACGCAGAACTCCGAGCGACTATCATGGACGGCGAAGGAAGTCGACGACTACCTCAGGCGCATCATGAGCGACATACACCAGAACTGCATCAAGTACGGCACAGAGCACGACGGATACATCAACTACGTCAAAGGAGCCAACGTCGCAGGCTTCATGAAAGTGGCAAAAGCCATGATGGCACAAGGCATAGACTGAGCCACGGACTGAGCAGGCAGACTGCAAGCACGCACTGAGAGCCACGCGGACATTTTTTCACGAAAAAATTTCTCCGTCTTATCAAAAAAGACTACTTTTGCGCCGCTAAATTATACGGTAGCAACAAAACACACACAAAATAATGGCACAAAAGAATCAAAACGCATCACTCGATGTAAACGAAACGCTCACGAAATCAGAAGCGTTCATCACCAAGTACAAGAAGCAACTCATCATCGGAACAGTAGCACTACTCGTACTCGTCGGAGGATTCTTCGGCATCAAGTACGGCTACCTACAGCCACGCGAGGAAAAAGCACAAAGCCTCCTGACACTCGGCATGGACCACATGCTCAACGGAGAATACGACAAAGCACTCAACGGCGACGGACAGTTCCCCGGATTCACGAAGATAGCCAGCGACTACAGCTTCACCGACGCAGCAAACATCGCAAAGCTCTACGCCGGACAAGCATACGCACACAAAGGCGACTACAAGAACGCCATACAATACCTCGAGGACTTCTCCCCCAAGAAGGACCAGACAATCTCAGCAAGCGCAATATACCTCCTCGGACAGTGCTACGCCAACGACAAGCAGGTAGAACGCGGCATCGAATACTTCAAGAAAGCAGCCGACAAAGCCGACAACCCAAGCCTCAGCCCACTATTCCTACTCGAAGCAGGAAAACTCTACGAGACACAGAAGAAAAACGCCGAGGCACTCGCCATCTACCAGCAAATCAAGGCAGACTACCCCACAAGCCAGCTCGTACAGCCACAGGGAACATCTACCGACGCCATCGGCGACGCAGAAATCGAACGATACATCGAGCGCGTAAGCAAATAACACACTCAACACACACGCACACAACACGCGCGTACACACACAGGCACGCGTACACATAAAGAAAGATGTCAACAAACACATTCTCTCTTTCAAACAGCAACATTCCCGACGCGACAGACATGCGCTTCGGGATTGTTGTTGCTGAATGGAACAACCACATCACAGACCGACTACTCGAAGGAGCACTCAAAATCCTACGACAGCAAGGCGTAGCCGAAACAGCCATCACCGTCATGCACGTACCAGGCAGCTTCGAACTCATCTACGGATGCGCAGAACTCGCACGCACAGGATACGTCGACGCAGTAATAGCCATCGGATGCGTCATCAGAGGCGACACACCACACTTCGACTACATCTGCCAAGGAGTAACAGCAGAGCTCGCAAGACAAAACACAGAAGGAAAAGTGCCAGTCGTATTCGGACTCATCACAACCAACACACCCGAACAGGCAGAAGAAATATACACAAAAGATTTCTTTGATATGATTTTGCCGTCAACAATAAAGTTTTTCACTGATTATTACATTGTCGGCGATTCGTACAGAAGTGTATGGGCGGTTCGTGAATATCCGCCGAGTACGGAAGAACAAGCAATACTCTCACAGCTTGCAGACAGAAACGGCGTAACGCTTCGCATCTACCACAGACTTGTTGAGAGTATGGAACAACGTAAAATCATACAGAACGCCACACGCAAAAACAAGCTCAAATCAAGCGGTAACGATGTAAATGAAACCATTGAAGCACAGGGCAACTTGCAGGATGTTGTCACCCTT
>ONWB01000021.1 GCA_900321445.1 uncultured Prevotellaceae bacterium
CCATCACAACCACTTCCGACTTCAGCGGAGCCTTCAACCAACAGAAGACGCGTGAAGAATTTTTGGAACTAATTGCTCATAATTAGAAAAGTTGTCATATCTTTGCACCCGCTTTGCAAAAGAGCGCAACTTTTTCGCGGTAGTAGCTCAGTTGGTAGAGCATCAGCTTCCCAAGCTGAGGGTCGCGGGTTCGAGCCCCGTTTACCGCTCAACATTTTCCAACAAAAAAAGATGTTCAACCCATTGTTTACCAGGATTGAACATCTTTATTTTTTCGCTTAACTAAGGAAGGGTGCCTAATGGGACTCGAACCCATGACATTCAGAACCACAATCTGACGCTCTAACCAACTGAACTATAGGCACCATCGGTTTTTGCGGGTGCAAAAGTAGCGATTTTCACAGCATCCGCAAAGTTTTTTCCCACTTTTTTGCCTCGAAACTTGATATTTTTGTAAAAAGATGCTACTTTTGCAGCGCAAAAAGCGGTTTAAGCCGATTTCTTTGCACGATATTTTGTTCTAATATATCATCCCCGCTCTGCATATTCACTTGCCACGAAGTATTCGAAGGCTATCTATAGCCCTATGCGGTATGTATTCAGCAAGGACGCACTATGTCTGAACAGAAAATCTGAATTTATTTTATCCCCCTAACATAATTTTATTATGGCTATGTATTCAATGGTTGCCCTTGAGGCAATGGAAATGGACGAACTCCTGCAAATAGCGTCTGAACTCGGTGCGAAGCTGACAGACAAGTCGCAGAAGCGTTCCGTTATCTACGACATTCTTGACCAACAGGCTGTGCAGAGTTCCGCCAGCCAAAGTGGCGAGCACACAACACGGCGACGCGCACGCATCGGAGCGACAAGGGAAAAGGCTGGAAGTGCCTCTCCCACAAAGGTCCCTGCTTCAACTAAGACTTCCAGCCCCACTATCGAACAACCCAAGGACGAATCCGCAAAGGTAGAAACGCAAGAAAAGCCCAAGGCAGAACAGCCAAAAAAAGAACCTGCGGTAGAGCCCGCAGCCATACCCGAGCCGCCAAAGCGCAAGCGCGGACGTCCCTCAAAGGCCGAGATTGCAGCCCGTGAAGCTGCCGCAAAAGCTCTTGAGGAAAAGATGAAAGCCGATGCCTACGTTGGTCCGCACGTTTACGTAGAAGTCCCAGTGGCAGATGCCAAAGCAGAGGTGGCTGCATCGGAAGCTACTGCGAAGAAGCAGGCTGAAATGCCCGACTTTGTAGCAGAGCAAATTATGAAAAGTCCCGCTGCCACAGAAACGAGCACAACTGAAGAAGCCGCAGTGGATGCAAGCGAGCTGAAACGCGCAATGCAGAAGACAAATGCTGAAGGCATCGACATAGAGGTTATGCGTGCCGCAGCAGAAGCAGCCAAGAGTGGTAAGGACTTCATCATAGTCAAAGACCTACCGCCCGTATATGGCGCAGAGGACGACGATGCCGAAGCCATCGAGTCCGGCATTCAGCGCCCCAAGTTCCGCCGTTACAAGGACGACCCGATAATTCAGAATAACACAAACGGCATCGCAGTTCTCCCGCAGAGCAACACGGCAGAAAATATTGGCGTCGAGCCTTCACCAGCAGAAGCCCTGCCTTCAGACGACATTCTGGAAGCTTCTGGCGTGCTCGAGATGATGCCCGATGGTTTCGGATACCTCCGCTCTGGCGACTACAACTACCTCACATCCCCCGACGACGTTTTCGTTCCGCAAAGTGCCATACGCCAGTATGGCCTGAAGCCTGGCGACGTAGTTGAAGGAACGGTGCGCATACCGCGCGAGAACGACAAATACTTCCTCCTGCAGAGCATAAACTTAATAAATGGGCTCGACCCCGCTATTGTTCGCGACCGCGTATCCTTCGAACACCTTACCCCCCTCTTCCCAGAGGAGAAGTTCACGCTCTGCAACGGCCTCAACGACTCAATGAGCTGCCGCGTTGTTGACATGTTCTCCCCCATCGGCAAGGGACAGCGCGCCCTTATCGTGGCACAGCCTAAGACGGGTAAGACGTGGCTGATGAAGGACATAGCAAATGCCATCGCCAAAAACCATCCTGAGACATACCTCATGATGCTGCTCATCGACGAGCGCCCTGAGGAAGTGACCGACATGCAGCGCACGGTGAACGCCGAAGTCATAGCCTCCACATTCGACGAGCCCGCAAGCCGCCACGTGAAGATTGCCAACATCGTACTTGAGAAGGCAAAGCGAATGGTAGAATGCGGCCACGACGTTGTCATCTTCCTCGACAGCATCACGCGCTTGGCACGCGCCTACAACACTGTAAGCCCCGCCAGCGGAAAGGTACTCACAGGCGGTGTGGAAGCCAACTCCCTGCAATACCCGAAACGCTTCTTCGGTGCTGCGCGCAACATCGAGGGCGGTGGTTCACTGACCATCATTGCTACGGCACTCATCGACACTGGTTCCAAGATGGACGAAGTTATCTTCGAAGAATTCAAGGGCACTGGCAACATGGAACTCCAGCTTGACCGCAACCTTGCGAACAAGCGCATTTACCCAAGCGTAAACCTCGTAGCATCCAGCACCCGACGCGACGACCTTCTCCACGACAAGCTGACGCGCAACCGCATGTGGGTTCTGCGCAAGTTCCTTGCCGACATGAATCCCGTTGAAGCTATGACAGAAGTGTCGCGCCGCATGGAGAACACGAAAAACAACGAAGAATTCCTCCTGTCAATGAATGGTTAAAGACTCGCGCCATTAACATCAACGAACCTCACAGTGCATGTGAGCTCGCTGCGCGAAGCGCAGCAAAGGCTGGGGCATGAAAAGTGAGGCGAGTTAACGGCCTGGTTCAAGAGCCAAATAGCAAGATAGAACACACTACGCGCTTGGCTTGTCCAAGTAATCGACTTGTCGCTCGCTCGTCGAAGAAATCGTCAAATAGATAAATAATGCGTCCCCTCGCAGAGCGGCTACGTCCGCAAACACTTGAAGAATATATCGGTCAGCAGCACCTCGTCGGCCCTGGCGCCGTGCTGCGCAAGATGATTGACTCTGGTCGCATCTCCTCATTCATACTTTGGGGGCCGCCGGGAGTCGGCAAGACCACGCTTGCAAAAATCATTGCCAGCCGCCTCGATACGGCCTTCTACACGCTATCAGCCGTAAATGCAGGCGTCAAGGATGTACGCGACGTCATCGAAAGTGCGAAGAAGAACCGCTTCTTCGGACAGCAAAGCCCCATTCTATTTATAGACGAGATTCACCGATTCTCAAAGTCGCAGCAGGACAGCCTGCTTGCTGCCGTAGAGACTGGCGACATCACGCTTATAGGCGCCACAACTGAGAATCCGTCCTTCGAGGTCATACGTCCTCTGCTCTCGCGCTGCCAGGTGTACGTGCTTGAGAGTCTTGGCAAGGAAGAGCTCCTCACACTCCTTCATCGCGCCCTCGCAGAAGACGACTACCTGCGCGAACGTAAGATTGAGGTGACGGAAACTGAAGCCCTGTTGCGTTTCAGCGGAGGCGACGCACGCAAACTCCTCAACATCCTCGACATAATCACCACGCAGAGCGAAGAAGACAAGCCCCTCGTCATCGACAACCAGCTCGTCAGCGAACGCTTGCAGCAGAATCCCCTCGCCTACGACAAGCAGGGCGAAATGCACTACGACATCATTTCTGCTTTCATCAAAAGCCTGCGTGGTAGCGACCCCGATGCCGCACTCTACTGGCTTGCACGCATGATAGAAGGTGGCGAAGACCCCAAGTTCATCGCGCGGCGCCTCGTAATAAGTGCCGCCGAGGACATCGGCCTTGCAAATCCCAACGCGCTTCTCCTCGCCAACGCAGCTTTCGATGTTGTGCAGAAAATAGGATGGCCCGAAGGGCGCATCCCCCTTGCAGAAGCTACCGTGTATCTTGCAAACAGTCCCAAGTCCAACAGCGCATACCTTGGCATCGACGCAGCCTTGGAGCGCGTGCGCGAAACTGGGAACCTCCCCGTACCACTGCACCTGCGCAACGCTCCCACAAGTCTTATGAAGGAACTCGGCTACAGCGGCGGATACATCTATCCGCACGACTATCCTGAGCATTTCCACGAGCAGCAATACCTCCCCGACGAGCTTCGCGACACACACTTCTGGGAACCTGCCGACAACGCGCAGGAAGACCGCCAGCGCGAACGCCTGAACCGTCTTTGGAACCCCCGCAAATGGTAGTTGCGCCCAGAGTTTTACGCTAAGCACAAAGCCTATTCTATCTTTTGCGCATTATTAAAACGCCCACACAAAAAGAGCCTTGCCGCCATCGCAGCAAGGCTCTTTTTTCTTTTACCACAAAACTTCGCGGGGGGCGCTTACACTTCCGCCTCGATGAAGTAGCGGGGACGGCGCTTTACCTCTGCATAGATTTTCCCAACGTATTCGCCGATAATGCCGACGGCGAGGAGTATGGCTCCGCCAATAAACCATAGCGAAACGAGCAGCGAGGACCAACCAGGGACAACATGCCCGCTTAGGTACGACACGAGACCATAGACGATGGCTATCAAGGAGATAACCATGAACGACATCCCCAGCCAGACAATGAAACGCAGGGGTTTCACGCTGAAGGATGTGATGCCGTCGAGGGCGAAGAGAACCATCTTGCGGAACGGATACTTTGACTCCCCCGCGAGCCGTTCGCCGCGGTCGTAATAGACGATACTGTGGGGAAAGCCGAGGGAATACACCATTCCGCGCAGGAAAAGGTTGCGCTCGGGGAAATCAAGCAAGGCACGCAGTGCGCGGCGACTCATAAGGCGATAGTCGGCGTGGTTGTATAGGACATTTCCTCCAAGGCGACGCGAGATGCGGTAGAAGCCCTGCGCCGTTACGCGCTTGAACCACGTGTCGGACTTGCGCTGGCGGCGTACGCCATAGACGATGTCGTCGCCAGCGAGAAAGCGGCGCGTCATCTCCAGAACCTGATTGGCATCGTCCTGAAGGTCGGCATCTATTGAAATGGCGGCATCGGAGTGTTCCGCCGCCCATTCGAGTCCTGCCCAAAGCGCCTGCTGATGGCCGCGATTGCTGGAGAGCTTAAGTCCGTGTACGTTGGGGTGCTCTTCCGCATGCTGCAAGACGAGTTCCCACGTGCGGTCGCTGCTTCCGTCGTCGATGTAGAGGACGTCGGTGGCGGTTCCGCACTCCCTGTCAACGTCGGCGGCCACGCGGAGAAGCACTTCCGTCGTCTTGGGAAGCATCTCCTCCTCGTTGTAGCACGGCACTACGATTGTGAGCTTCATAGTTTAGCGTATTTGCTTAGCATTTCCTGCATTTCTTCCTGTAGCGCGCGTGCTGCTGCGCCCGCAGCCTCGGCGAAATGCTCAGAGTTGTCGGCATAGATGATGCCGCGCGAGGAATTTACGAGCAGTCCGCACTCAGGCGTCATGCCGTAGCGGCACACTTCCTCAAGCGAACCGCCCTGAGCGCCCACGCCTGGCACAAGCAGGAAGTGGTCGGGAGCAATTTTGCGGATATCTTCGAACAGCCTTCCCTGTGTAGCTCCGACGACGAACATCATCTGCTCGCTGGTAGCCCACTTCTGAGCCGTGCGAAGTACCTTCTCGAACAGGCGCTCTCCCGTGGCGCCAGGCATTAGCTGGAAGTCGTGGCTCCCTTTGTTGCTGGTGAGTGCGAGGAGAATCACCCATTTGCCGTCGTAGCCGAGGAAAGGCGTCACGGAGTCCTCGCCCATGTATGGCGCGACGGTCACGGCGTCGAAGTCCTCCTCCTCGAAAATGGCGCGCGCGTACTGGCGGCTGGTATTGCCGATGTCCCCGCGCTTGGCGTCGGCGATGATGAAATGGTCGGGGTAGTTGGTGCGCAGGTACTCCGCCGTGCGCGATAGCGCCTCCCACCCCTGCAGGCCGTAGCACTCGTAGAAGGCGAGGTTTGGCTTGTATGCCACACAATACGGCGCCGTGGCGTCGATAATCTGCTTGTTGAACGTGAAGATGGGCTCGTCGTCGGCCTCCAGCACGCATTGCGGCACTTTCTCGAGGTCTGTGTCCAGCCCGACGCACAGGAAGGATTTCCTGAGGCGTATCTGATTGATGAGTTGCTGCTTGTCCATTGAGGGTTTTGCTTTGTTTCCAAGGGCAAAGGTACGAAAAAGAAATAATTAAGTAGCATGTAACCCGAAAAATTAAGGCACTTCCGACGCACCGCATAGCAGGAAAGGCGTTTGCCGCGGCTTCATGGTTCGCCGCAAAAGGCTTCAAACCAATTTTCCGAGGCATCAAGTTCATAAACCACAGACGTGGGACGAATATCCCACAAGCGTGAGATGAATATCCCACAGACGTGGGATATAAAAACCACAGACGTGGGATATGAACAAGATGCGCTTTCGCCCGCCTCCTAATACCTTAGAACGATGCACAACGTCGCGCCCCGTTTTCGCGGCGAGCCTCAAAAGGCGGAAAAGGATGCAGAAAGAAAGCGAAAAAATTCGGCAATTATTCTTCGTTATTCAGCAAAATGTCGTACTTTTGCCGCTGATTTGCGCGCACGCGCATACGGAATCATTTATAAACAAAAACATCACACACAAATAACATCATGAAATTTACCATCTCAAGTAATGTCCTGTCCTCGCACCTTCAGACGGTAGGACGCGTAATCGTGGCAAAGAACAACTTGCCCATCCTCGACTGCTTCCTCTTTGAAGTTAAGGACGGCCGCCTCTCCCTGACAGCATCCAACAACGAGACCACGCTGAGCACAGTGGTCGAGCTTGCCGACTGCGACGGAGAAATCCGCTTCGCCGCCAACGCCAAGACCATACAGGACGCCATCAAGGAGATTCCCGAGCAACCCCTCGACATCTACGTCAACGAGGCAAACATGGAGGTGACGGTAGAATACCGCAACGGTAAGTACAACTTCATGGCGCAGCCCGCCGACGAATTCCCCGTACCCGTACGTCCCGCCGAGGGAAGCAGCGAGCTCCGCATCGAAGCGCCCCGCCTCCTCGACAGCGTGAACCGCGCCCTCTTCGCAACTGCCGACGACACGCTGCGCCCCGTCATGAACGGCATCTACTTCGATATCCAGACAGACAGCCTCACCATCGTAGCCAGCGACGGACAAAAGCTCGCATGCAGCACAAACAGCGGCATCAGCTCGCCCGAAGTGGGAGGTTTCATCATCAATAAGAAGCCCGCAACGCTGCTCAAGAACATCCTCGCAAAGACCGAGGAAGTGGTGACCATCATCTTCGACGGCCGCAACGCCGAACTACGCACGGAGGAGTACCAAATGGTATGCCGCCTCATCGAAGGCCGCTACCCCAACTACCGCAGCGTAATCCCGAAGGAGAACCCCAACGAGGCAACCGTGAACCGCGAAGCCCTCATCGCAGCTCTGCGCCGCGTGCTCGTATTCTCCAGCGTCGTAAGCTCGCTCGTGAAGATTCACCTCGAGGGCAGCAAGATGACGGTATCGTCCAGCGACCTCGACTTCTCAATGAGCGCTGAGGAAAACATCCTCTGCGAATACGCCGGCATGCCTCTGAACATAGGTTTCCGCGGCCCATTCCTGCTCGAACTGCTTAACAACATCCAGAGCGAGGACGTCATCATACGCCTTGCCGACGGCACACGCGCAGGAGTCATCGTTCCTGCCGAGCAGAAGGAGGGCGAGGAAGTGCTCATGCTCCTCATGCCTCTGATGATCAACGACTAACAGGCCGACGCCAAGAAGATGAAGCTGAACATCACGCGTCCCCTGATTTTCTTCGACATTGAGGCCACCGGCCTCAATGTTGCTAAAGACCGCATCGTCGAACTTTCCTACATAAAGGTCATGCCCGACGGCACGGAGAAGAGCGACACAAGGCGCTTCAACCCCTGCATGCACATCTCCGCAGAAGCCTCCGCCGTCAACGGCATCACCGACGACGACGTGCGCGACTGCCCGACATTCAAGGAGTGCGCAGGAGAACTCGCGGCGATATTCCGCGACTGCGACCTCGCTGGCTTCAACTCGAACGTCTACGACGTGCCCATGCTGGCTGAAGAATTTGCCCGCGCAGGCGCCGACTTCGACGTCATGAAGTGCAAACTCATCGACGTGCAGAGCATATTCCACAAGATGGAGCAGCGCACGCTGTCGGCGGCACTACAATTCTACTGCCACCGCGAACTCGAGGACGCGCACACGGCACAAGCCGACACGCGGGCGACCTACGACGTGCTGCGCGCACAGCTCGACCTCTACGGCGACAAACTGCAGAACAACGTCGAATGGCTCGCCGACTTCTCCAAGCGCGGACGCAACATCGACCTCGCAGGGCGCTTCGTCCTCGACGAACAAGGACGCGAAATCGTAAACTTCGGAAAGCACAAGGGACGCCAGCTGCGCGACGTACTGCGCACAGACCCCGGATACTACACATGGATGATGCAAGGAGACTTCACCCAGGACACGAAAAGGGTGCTCACAAGAGTGAAGCTGAGCCTGGCATAAACTTTCCACACCAACACATGACACTGCAAGGAAAACATATCGTCCTGGGCATCACGGGAAGCATCGCGGCATACAAGGCCTGCCAGCTCATACGCCTCCTCGTCCGCGAGGGAGCCGAGGTGCAAGCCGTCATGACGCCTGCCGCAAAGGAATTCATCACGCCCCTGACCATAGCAACGCTGACGCGGCACGCCGCCGTGTCGGAATTCTTCGACAGGCGCGACGGCTCATGGCATAGCCACGTTGACCTCGGACAATGGGCAGACCTCATGCTCATCGCGCCCGTTACCGCCGCCACAATAGGCAAGATGGCTACAGGAGTGGCCGACAACATGCTACTGACGACGTACATGGCGATGAAAGCCCCCGTCATGATTGCGCCGGCAATGGACCTCGACATGTACGCGCACCCCGCCACCCAGGAGAACCTGCAGATTCTGCGCAAGCGCGGCGTCATGGTGCTCGAAGCCCCTGCGGGAGAACTCGCAAGCGGATTGTCGGGAAAAGGGCGCATGGAAGAACCCGAGCGCATAGCCGAGCAAGTGAAGGCGTTCTTCGCAAAAGGAAAAACGCTCGCAGGACGCAGGGTGCTCATCACCGCAGGTCCTACATACGAGCGCATTGACCCTGTGCGATTTATCGGCAACTTCTCGACAGGAAAGATGGGCTTCGCACTGGCAGAAGCTTGCGCAGAGCGCGGAGCTGAGGTGGAGCTCGTCTGCGGCCCAACGTCGCTACACACCGACAACGCTGCAATACATCGCACAAACGTGGTTAGCGCGGCAGAGATGGAGGCCGCGGCCGTGAGCATGTTCCCCACGACAGACGCAGCAATACTCTGTGCCGCCGTTGCCGACTTCACGCCAGAAGCGCAGGCGCAAGAGAAGATTAAGCGCGAAAAAGACGCAGAAGGAATCACCCTACATCTGCGCCCCACGGCAGACATAGCCGCACGCCTCGGAAAGATGAAGACACCACAGCAGGTGCTTGCAGGATTCGCCCTCGAGACGACGGACGAGGTCAGCCACGCTCTCGAAAAGATGCAGCGCAAGAACCTGGACTTCATCGTTCTGAACTCCCTACGCGACGAAGGTGCGGGATTTGGCTTCGATACAAACAAGATTACAATCCTGACGCCCACATCGCAGGAGGAATTCCCACTAAAAAGCAAGCGCGACGTCGCAGAAGACATCACCGACAAACTATGCAGCTACTTCGAACAATAATCATCAGCACACTCCTCATCGCGTCCCTTTCTGCAAGGGCGCAGGAGATAGATGCACGCGTCACCGTAAACCATCAAAAGATCGAACAAACGTCGGACGCTGTATTCGAAAGCCTGCAGACGCAGTTGGCGGAGTTCATCAACAACCGCCAGTGGACGTCGATGCAGTTTCGCCCGTCTGAGCGTCTGCAATGCACATTCAACTTCACAGTCAACAAGTACGACGAAGGCAGCAACCACTTCGACTGCACACTTTTCGTGCAGTGCATGCGGCCCGTGTTCAACTCCAGCTACACGACAACGCTCTTCGCCACGCAGGACAACAACGTCAGTTTCAACTATCAGGAGTTCGACCAATTGGAGTTCCGCACCGACCAGCTCGACAACGAGCTTACGGCTCTCGTGGGCTACTACATCTATCTCATGCTTGGACTCGACTGCGACGCTATGGCACCGCTCGGAGGCACCGACCTTCTGCAAACGGCGCAGACAATCGTAAACAATGCGCAGAGCTTTGCGGGAAAAGGATGGAAGGCTTTTGAAAACGACCGCAACAGATATGCCGTCATCAACGACCTCATGGACTCTGGAATGGAGCCTTTCCGCCGCATGCAGTACACATACTATCGTAGCGGGCTCGACACGATGAACGAAAACGCCGACCGCGCAAGAGCCGCCATCACAGAAGCCATCGAGCTGCTGAAACTCGCAAAAGAGAACAAGCCGCTCTCAACGCTTCCTTTATTGTTCACGGAGTATAAGTCCGACGAGCTTGTGGGAATATATAAGGGAAAGGGAACCAGCACCGAGCGCCAAACTGTTGCCGAAATCCTATCCAACATAAATCCTTCCAAGAACTCCGAGTGGAATCAGTTTAAGTAAAAGTTCCATGCTACAGCATCTCGACATATCCAACTACGCTCTCATCAGCAGCCTCTCCATCGACTTCGAAGCAGGCTACAGCGTCATTACGGGCGAAACGGGTGCGGGCAAAAGCATCATCATAGGCGCTTTGGGACTGCTTTGCGGCGAACGCGCCGACATCAAGGCCGTAAAAGCTGGCGAGAGCAAGTGCGTCGTTGAAGCAGAGTTCACGCTCGAGGCTGACATGGAGGAACTTTTTCAAGAATACGACATCGACTACGACCCCTCAGCATGTATCATACGCCGCGAGGTTTCTTCCACGGGAAAGAACCGTGCCTTCATCAACGACACGCCGACAACACTGCCCGCACTAAAGGCTGTAAGTTCGCGACTCATCGACATTCATTCGCAACACCGCAACCTGCTTCTCGGACAAGAGAACTTCCTGCATGACACACTCGACACCATGAGTGCCGACAGCGGGCTCGTCGAGACATACCGCAACACCTTCACGGATTGGAAGCGTAGCGACAAAGAGCTGAAAGCCCTGAAGGAAATGTCGCAGCGCAGTTCTGAGGAAGAGGACTACATGCGATTCCTCCACGAAGAACTCTCGCAGGCAGGACTTGCCGAAGGAGAACTTGAAGAATTGGAGGAGGAAGAGAAAGCCCTCGAACATGCTGAAGAAATAAAGCAAGCCCTACTCTCATCCCACACGCTCATAAGTGGCGACGACGACGTTTCTCTGCTCCAGAACCTGCGTAACAGCACAAACATGCTCCGCAGCATTGAGGAGGTTTTCCCAAAAGCCGCGGAACTGGCAGAGCGTATTGAGAGTGCACGCATAGAACTTGCCGACATCGCCGACGAAGCTGAGCACCTTGCCGACGGCATTGAATTCAACGCTTCACGTCTTGCATCCGTCGATGAGCGCCTAAGCCTCATCTACGGTCTGCTGAAAAAGCACAAAGTTGAAGACGTCGGCGCACTTATATCCCTTCGCGACGAACTTGGCGAAAAACTCAACCGCGCAGAAAACCTCGACGACGAACTGCGCGAAAAGGAGAATGAAACGGCTAAGCTCCTTCGCCTTCGCGACAAAGCGGCAGAAGCCCTGACGAAAAGCCGACGCGCTGCAGCCGAAACATTGAAAGAAGGTCTTTCTACAATACTCGCCTCGCTGGGAATGCCCAACAGCAGCATCGTCTTCGACATTTCGCCGCGCACAGAGCCCGACATCAACGGAGCCGACAGCGTAACCCTACTATTCTCGGCCAACAAGAACGTCCCTGCCGTGGACGTTGCAAGTGTAGCATCGGGAGGCGAAATAGCACGACTCATGCTTGCGCTGAAGAACATCCTTTCGCAACGCCGCAGCCTTCCCACCATCATATTCGACGAAATCGACACGGGCGTGTCTGGAACAATGGCGGAGAAGATGGCACAGGTCATGCGCGCAATGAGCCGTACTACGCAGGTTCTCTGCATCACCCACCTCCCACAGATTGCCGCCCTCGGCGATGCCCACTATCGTGTATTCAAGGAAGAAAGCGACGAGACGGTAACCACCCGTATCGTCCGCCTTGACGACGAGGCGAGAGTTCACGAAATCGCCAACATGCTATCTGGCGAGAAGATGACACAAGAGGCTATTGACAACGCAAAATCCTTGCTAAACTTTAATAAATAATGAAACTCAAGAATATCATTCTGTTCTCTGCACTGCTTCTGACACTCCCGTTCGTAGCCCATGCCGACAACGAGCGTCCTGCACGAGCCGTGTTCAACGTCTTCACCTACCGTGCTGACGGTTCCCTCATCGGCAACACCTACGGGTTCTTCACGCAAGCCGACGGCACAGGCTTAACGTCATACAAACTCTTTGTAGGGGCAGCACGCGCCGAGGTCATCGATGCTCGCGGAGACAAGTACGAGGTTAGTCGCATTCTTGGTGCGA
This sequence comes from uncultured Prevotellaceae bacterium, assembly GCA_900321445.1. Classification (GTDB taxonomy): domain Bacteria; phylum Bacteroidota; class Bacteroidia; order Bacteroidales; family Bacteroidaceae; genus Alloprevotella. The sequence continues at coordinate 12,555 of ONWB01000021.1, forward strand.
GCAGCACAATGGATGTCCTAAAACTGCGCATTGCGACGCAGAACACAACCGAATATCTTCCTTTGGCGAGCAACTCTGCAGAAATCGATGCCCCGCTCCTCCTCGTAAACTACAGCACAAAGAAGAAAAACGCCCCGACGGGTATCCGCGTCACAGGGGCTGCACCATTCAATGGTTTCAAATATTACGACATCACCGCAGCAAACACCGACCTCAACGTAGGATGTCCGCTCATCAACGCACAGGGCGAAGCTGTTGCAATAGTCCAGAAAAACGTCGGAGACGATACAAAGACTGCATGCGCCCTTGACGCGCGAGTCGCGGACAGTCTCAAAATTACTACGATAAGCGCACTGAACACCGACCTCACGCGCCTTGATATTCCGCGCGCACTTCCTCAAAACGAAAGCGATGCCCTCACATATATCTACATGCTCGGAAATGCCAGCGAGGTCGTGCAACTTGCTGCACTCAACGACTTCATAGCCGCCTATCCCGATAATGCTGACGGATATGTCAATCGCGCGAACTTCTACAACCAAGTTGGAAAGTACGACGAGGCTGATACAGACATTGCTTCTGCTATGGAAAAAGCGCTGCGCCCTACATCGACAACGAAGCAGCATGAGATTTGCCATGCTTATTCTAAACTGATCTACGCACGCGCCCTCACTGCTTCTGGCGATTCCACGAACACACTCTATCAGTTAGCTCTTGCCGAGGAACAACACGCTTACGAACTTGAGCCAAGTCCTCTTTACCTCCAGCAACAGGCAGAAATCATGATTACGATGGGGCGCTACGACGATGCCGTCGAGGCATTGCGCCGCTTTAATGCTACCGATTTTGCAACGCCAGAGAGTTTCTACCGCGTAGCGCAGGTTCTTGAGGCTTCGAAAGCCGACTCTATCACCCTGCTGGCGGCACTCGACGACGTCATTTCGCACCTCGAAAAGCCCTATGAGACAAACGCCAATTCTCCGCGCTATTTCTTCTCACGCTCAATGCAGCGCCAACGTTGCGGCATGTATCGCGAAAGCGTTATGGACATGAACGAATATGAGAAGATAATGGGTCCGCAACGCCTGACGCATACCTTCTATTTTACCCGCGAGCAGGCAGAACGCAAAGCGCGTATGTTCCAGCAGGCTCTCGACGACATACGCTCTGCCGAGTCGCGAGCCGAAGGCAACGACTACAACTACTATCGCCTTGAGGAGACAAGCCTGCTCGTTCAGGTTCAGCTCTACGACGAAGCCATCACGTGTGGCGAAGACCTTCTAAAATCCGTAGCCAACGAGGGGTTCCTGTATCGTCTGCTTGGCATCGCATACGGCGAAAAAGGAAACAAGAAAAAAGCAGTGGAGTACCTGCAACGCGCTGCATCTCTCGGCGAAGAAGGTCTTGAAACGCTACTGCAGAAATACAAGTAACAGAAACAATGCGAGAATTTTGCATACTTCCATCCATAACAAATCGCGAAAGCGACGCTCTTGAGTGCTACCTTCGCGAGATTAGCGCCCTCCCGCAACTAACAAGCGAGGAAGAGGCCGACCTCGCCGTACGCATCCAGAACGGCGACAAGGCAGCCCTCGACCGTCTCGTCAGCTGCAACTTGCGCTTTGTGGTAAGTGTTGCAAAACGGTACCCCAGCGTACACCTCAGCCTCTCAGACCTGATAAACGAGGGCAACGTAGGACTCATCAACGCTGCGCAGCGCTTCGACCCGACGCGCGGTTTCCGCTTCACAACATACGCTGTGTGGTGGGTGCGCCAAGCTATCATCCTTGCCATAATTTCAGAGGGGCGCATCGTAAGTCTGCCCGAAAGGCTGCAGGATGCAGGACTCCTCGTTGTCCAATTTTCCGAAACCTTCCAGCAGAAGCACGAACGCATGCCGACGACAGAGGAGATTGCCGAAGCACTCAACATGCAACCTACTCAGGTGTACCTCATTCAGCGCAGTCTTGAAAACTCCGTATCCATCGACACTCCGTTAGATGACGACGGCGGAAACATGCTTGACATCCTACATGCCGAAACGACTAATGCGGATGAGCAAATGGCTAATAGAGAGTTTCTTGCCGACCTTGCAAATGCCATCGACTCCCTCCCCGACCGCGAAAAGGAAATCATACGTATGTACTTTGGCATTGACGGTCCTGAGCTTAGCCTCGACGAGATAGGGACGCGCATCGGTCTCGGGCGCGAACGCACACGCCAATTAAAAGACAAAGCCGTCGATATGCTGCGAACAACACAACTGAAGGACGCCTACAGAAGTTACATTGACTAAAAATATAGACTAATATGAACATAAACATTCGCCTTTCCGTACTGATTCTTCTGGCAAGCCTCGCACTTGCAGGTGTGGCGCAGAAGAATGACAGCAACACAGGCATCCACGTCTTCGGCGTGGGCATGAGCCTCAGCGACTCCACCGTGTATCTCTCCCAACCTCAGTACATGGCGCAGGCAACATTACAACCCAAGACGCGTTTCCTGGAAAACCGCGCAAGCTATGCTTTTCAGATGAAAACGTACCTCGAAGCCAACTATGTAGGTTACGAGACCTGTGCCGTTGTTTTTGCGAAATCACGCAAGAAAGTGGAGAAGAAATACCATAAAATCATACGCCAGTTCCGCAAGAAGGGCATACAGGTTGTCGAAATCCCTGAGAACGAATTCAGTTTACACTTCATTCCCAGCCAAGGCCCGCAGACCATTACCAACACAAATGCGAATGCAGAAGTGAACCAACCATAGACCATCAACTATGCACAACTACTCTGACCTCACATTTCGCGTTGCGGGTTTCGACTTCCGCATCATCTTCCCCAATGGCATCGATGGTCGATATTTCCTTCCCTCGTACGCGCCATTCCATCTGCGCGAAGGTTCCGACGAACTACTCTTCTGCCTTCGTGTAGGCGAAAACATATCACTGCTCGCTGAAGGCGAGGAAATAGGACAATTCGACGCGTATGCCTGATGGTGGATATAAAATCATCATCTCAAACCCCAGCGGCGAGGAAGCTTGTGCCATGCGCACAAACGAGGACTTCACGCAAAGCGAGGTAACACTGTTCGGAAACGACGACAACCGCACCTTCGGATTGAACAACGCCATAATGATTACCTACGCTTTTGCCGGAGCACGCCACGGCCTGCTACTCATGCACTCCAGCGTGACGATGAACTCAGGGCGAGGATTCCTCTTCTTGGGAAACAGCGGCACAGGTAAGAGTACGCACTCCGACCTTTGGGTGCGCTACGTCGAAGGAAGCGAGATTCTCAACGACGACAATCCTGCCGTGAGAATCATGGCCGACGGCACAGCAACAGTTTCAGGCACACCATGGAGCGGAAAGCGCGACTTTTACCGCCAACTGACACTCCCCGTCGGAGCTTTTGTGAGACTCGAACAGGCTCCCATGAACGAAATCCAACGCGAAGGAAAGATACAAGCCTTTGCCTCCATACTCTCCTCCTGCTCTACAATGATTTGGGACAAACCAAGCTATCGCGCCATCTGCGACACTGTGGGCGAAGTAGCAACAAGGTGTCCAGTATTCTATCTTAAAAACAAGCCAAACGAAGAGGCGGCACGCATGAGTTCTGCTGCTTGTTTAGGTAAAGCAGACAAGTAGCTTGTAACTTGTCACTCGTCACTAAAATGAACACACAAGAGTCCGCACTCCAGCATAAGACAATCGTAAAGAAGAACGAGGACTTAATCCCCGCCTTCGACATGCTGCTTAAGGAAGGCCACACCGTCACCTTCGTCGTGAAGGGCTACAGTATGCGTCCGTTCCTCGAGCACCTGCGCGACGAGGCAAAACTCGAGTCGCCAGCAGGCAAGAAGATAAAGTGCGGTGATGTCGTGCTGGCAGAGGTTCTACCAAGGACATACGTTCTGCACCGCGTGGAAAGCATCGTTGATGGCATATTTACTCTTCGCGGCGACGGCAATGTATATGGACGAGAGCAATGCAGAGAGGGCGACATCATCGCCATCGCAACGGAGTTCTACCGCAAGGGGCGCAAGCGTCCTGACAAAACCACAGGGCTAAAGTGGCGCACATACTCTGCCCTCTGGCCAAGTTCTTCACTGCTACGCCGCATCATCCTCGGCCTTCAGCGCCGTCTGTGGATTCCACTCTTCCGTAAAAAAGACAACAGCACATCTTCCAAATAACAAAACTACCAACCAAACAATGAAACTGAAAAAAGGATTTGAATTGCGCACCATCTGCGGCGAAAACGTCATCGTTGCCAGTGGTCTTGAGAACATAAACTTCAGCAAGATTATCAGTGTGAATGAAACGGCAGCGTTCCTATGGAACGAGGCTGAAAAGCTCGAAACGTTTACCGCAGAACAGCTTACCGAAAAACTCTGCGAGGAGTACGAAGTAAACCCGTCACAAGCACTTGCCGACGTCAAGCAGACACTCGCGCAATGGGCTGAGATAGGCCTCACAACAGAGTAATTCTATCCCTTGCCCCATGCGCATAGCTTTTATCACCGTCGGCAAGACCTCCGACAAGCGCATCGCAGCCCTCACGCAGGAGTATGCTGACCGCATAAGCCACTATGCACCTCTGGAGTTACTATGCGTTCCTGACATCAAGGCTTCAAAGTCTATGCCAGCCGAAGTGCAAAAGCTGCGCGAAGCAGAGGGTATAAAAAAGCTCCTGCGCGACGGCGACTATATAGTGCTTCTTGATGAACGCGGGCGCGAACCGCGCAGCGTAGAACTGGCATCGTGGCTTGAACAACGTCTCAGTCAGTCGGGGCATCGCCTCGTATTCATTGTCGGAGGCCCCTATGGCTTTGACCAAAGCATATATGCAATGGCGCGAGAACAACTTTCGCTCTCGCGCCTTACCTTTTCGCACCAGATGGTGCGCCTGTTCTTTGTCGAGCAACTCTATCGCGCCTTCACCATCCTCCGTGGTGAACCTTATCACCACGAATAGTGGTGATATCATTGAGCCTTGCAGCGTACGTCAGCCCAAAAGGGCGAAGCACTTTCGAAGGCTGGGTCGCGATAAGCAAGGTGAGATAACCCTATCACCACGAATAGTGGTGATATCATTGAGCCATGCAGCGTACGTCAGCCCGAAAGGGCGAAGCACTTACTGGTCTTTATTTTCCACGTAGCCTTGATAATGCTCGGGGAGGCCACTCATTATTTTATTATACGCGCACGCGAGGCGATCTTCCTCACCTACGGGTATCGGGTCGTGGATAATTAGTTCAAGAGGATGCCATGTGACAAAGTTGAAACCGCGTTGGCGCGGCAGCACGTCGAAACATCCGTTTATCGTCATCGGAACAATGGGCAATGAGATTTCGTCTGCAAGCTGGAAGGCTCCCTTTCTGAATATCCCCATGTGTCCTGTGAAAGTTCTTGCCCCCTCAGGAAATACGACGAGACTTGTGCCTCCGCTCAAAGTCTTGCGCGCAGCATCGTAGGTACGCTTTATTGCGCGTGGTCCACTCTTATCTACAAATATATGGCGAGCCTTCTCGCAGGTGTAACCAATCAACGGCATCTTGCGAAGCGCCTTCTTCATCATCCATTTGAAGTTCCTGTTCAGGTATCCGTAGATGAGGAAAATATCCATTGCGCCCTGATGGTTAGCTACAAACACGTAGCTTTGCTTGGGATTGAGATGTTCTCGTCCGCGAACTTTCACAGGCAGAAGCAAAAGCACACAAATGGCACGGCTCCATAGGTGTGCGGGCCAATAGCCCCAGAAGTGGGCATTAAAGAGGCTCCCAACAGAGATACAGAGGCTCGTGATTACTGTCAGAAGAAGTCCTAACGGAAGAGCTATAAAGAGTTGGTAGGCAACGTAAAGGCTTCGTACAATGATGTTGTTACGCATATTTTTAATTCTTTGTTCGTTCTAACGTAATGAGCGCAATCTCAGGCCATGCCCCCAGACGGAACGGCATTAGTACAGAGCCAAAGCCTTGGGTTACGTAGATATGGGTTTCTGCGTGGGATTCATCTTTATAAAGCCCTCCCCATTCGTCGAACATCAGCGATGACGGCGACCAACCGAAGATGCTGAACTGCATGGCGTGAGTGTGTCCTGAAAGTTGTAGCTGCGGAGGGCGCTCGTGGTTAAGCACTTCTCGCCGCCAATAGGAGGGGTCGTGCTGTACGAGGATGCGAAAACTCTCATCCGAGATGCCGCGCATAGCTTTATCCCAGTCGGCGAGTGCGGGAAAGCGTGGAGGTCCGTCGTTCTCGAGTCCTACAACCACAATAGAGTCGCACAAGTCGGCACTTCGCAATACTAAGCTTTCGTTGTTCAGCAAGCGCCAGCCCATCGCGTCCTGCATCGCCATAAGCTGGTGCACAGCATCGCGCTGCTCTTTTTCCGACTCCCACGCATAGTAACCCAGGTAGTCGTGATTGCCAAGTACGGACACGACGCCATCGCGTGCCTTCATCTTTGAAAGTATCGGTATGAACGTCTCCAGCTCCTGTGGGAGATAGTTTACGAGGTCTCCAGTAAAAACTATGAGGTCGGGCTTTAGGATATTGACGCGCTCCACAAGTTCTTCGACGACATCCTCATGACCGCGCATCGTGCCAAGATGAAGGTCGGATATCTGCACAATCCTATAGCCATCGAAGCCTTTAGGTAGGGAAGAGTACGCGAGTGTTGTTTCGCGAGTCGTAATCTGTCGCCAGCCCAAAGTCATCGCGTATGCCATAGCGAGGAAGAGTACACTGGACAAGCCAAGCGCCAAGCGTGTGCGCCAAAGCCTTGCACGCGGTACGGCTATGAGTGCAAACAACGTCTCTGGAACGCTCACGAGCAAAGCCACGTTCAGCGTGCGTCCCTTCAGGTAGTCTGCCGTCGCCGTATACGATTCATTCCATGCGAGGCATGCGAGAGCGAGGAAAAGTATTACGTTGATTCCACAGAATGCCACACGCCACCATCGCCCCACCCTTCCGCGCAGGAAGCGGCGGTCTATGAAATAGACGGGAATCAGCAAAAGTACCGCAAGCAGGGGGAGTATGCGTGTGACCATAGAACGCCGTAGTTATTATCGTCGCGAGGGAGCAAACGTGGCGGCCTCACCGCGAACATCATCCTGGACTCCTAACGCATGGTCGTAGGCGAGCTTGCCGTTCACGAAAGTATTCTCCACGCGCCAGCCAAAACTTCTACCCTCCAAAGGGCTCCATCCGCACTTGCTGATTACATCCTCCGACGTCAGCGTCCAAGGCTCCGTACGGCGCACCATAACGAGGTCGGCATGATACCCCTCGCGTATAAAGCCGCGTCCTTCGAGCGAGAAGAAGCGTGAAGGATTGTGCGACATGAGTTCCACAAGCCTCGGCAATGTGAGAACACCTTCATCCACAAGGTTCAGCATAGCAACAAGCGAGAACTGCACCATCGGCATTCCGCTTGGAGCTTTGGCGGCGTGGCCTGCTTGCTTTTCGCTGAGCAGATGCGGGGCATGGTCCGTTGCAATGGTATGAATCTGCCCTGTCGTCAGGGCTTTGCGTAGTGCCTCGCGGTCGGCGAGCGTCTTAACGGCAGGATTACATTTTATACGCGTGCCAAGAGAAGCATAGTCCCTATCGGAGAACACAAGGTGCGGCACACATGCCTCCGCGACAATGCGCCCGCCGCCGAACATGCCGAGCTCTTCTGCGGTGGTCACATGCGCCACCATAAGCTGCGCATCGTACTCCTCCGCCAGTCGGCAGGCAAGTTCCGAGGAACGCAGGCATGCCTCGCGCGAACGTATGACAGGATGAAAGCGCACGTCAGGGTCGGCGCCCTCCCGCGCCTGTACACGCTGCATGTTTTCCTCAATTATGGACGTATCTTCGCAGTGCGCCATCAGCGGCAGCGGACTTTCGGCAAATATACGCCGAAGGGCTTCCTCTCTGTCCACAAGCATACCGCCCGTCGATGAACCCATGAATACTTTTACGGCAGGTATTCTGTGTGAATCGAGACGGGAAAAGAGATTGGCGTTCGACGTTGTTGCACCAAAATGGAAGGCATAGTTGACGCGGCAGACGTCTTCCGCGCGCTGCATCTTCCGTTCCCACGCCTCTATGCTCGTCGTCTGCGGGACGCAGTTTGGCATGTCGAACACCGTCGTTACGCCACCAGCTGCAGCAGCACGGCTCTCGCTCTCGATGTCGGCTTTGTGCGTGAGTCCTGGCTCGCGGAAATGAACGTGCTCGTCAACGACACCTGGAAGCAAGTACAAACTCGCGTCTGCAGGCTGCGCATTGGGGTGCTCCTCAACGCGTGCTATCTGCCCGTCCTCAATACAAACGGAGCCGACGAATTGCCGGCCCTCGTTTACTATCGTCACGTCTTTTATCCAGAAAGAAGGCATTTCTCACTTTTTAGGTTTTATCTTACCCGTCAAGGCTGCCCAGCGCAGACGCATAACACCGAACAAGGCTTCTGAGAATATGCCGCCAGACATCTTGCTCGTGCCTTCCACGCGGTTGACGAATATGACTGGCACTTCCACGACATTGAAGCCGAGCTTGTACGCTGTAAACTTCATTTCTATCTGGAAGGCATAGCCCTTGAAGCGGATAGCGTCCAGGTCTATCGTCTCGAGAACCTTGCGGCGATAGCACTTGAAGCCCGCCGTCGTGTCGTGGAGGGGCACGCCTAAGATGAGCCTGACATACTTCGAGGCGTAATAGCTCATCAGCACACGCCCCATCGGCCAGTTCACAACATTCACGCCACTCACATAGCGCGAGCCTACTGCCACGTCTGCGCCGTCCTCCGCACACGCCTTATAAAGGCGCGGAAGGTCTTTCGGGTCGTGGCTGAAGTCGGCATCCATCTCGAAGATGTAGTCGTACTTCTCCGCTACAGCCCACTTGAAGCCTGCAATGTAGGCAGTGCCCAAGCCGAGTTTCCCGCTGCGTTCGATGAGGTGCAGCCTGTCGGCGAACTCGTCCTTCTGAAGTCGTTTTACGATGTCGGCGGTGCCATCTGGCGAACCGTCGTCGATGATGAGGATGTCAAAGCGATTCTCCAAGCCGAAGACGGCACGGATTATCTTCTCAATGTTCTCCTTTTCGTTGTACGTAGGGATGATTACTACGCTGTCGCTTCTGCTCATGTCTGAATATTTCTTGGAAACATCATAACTTTTAACGCCGCGAAGATACTACTTTATTTATTATTTGCTAACTTCGCCGCTGAAAAATCAAGGAAATATAACTTCAAAACACACAAAACGCATGAAAAAAGCACTCTTTACGCTGCTCGCAGGTATTCTCGCCATGCCAGTATGCGCACAAAGCTACAACCTGTCTGGCAACGTTCCAGAAGGCGCCACTGTCGTGTATCTTCGTAACGTCAGCCACCCCAACACCCCCGATAGCATCGTCGTCGCGGCTGGGCAGAAAACTTTCTGCTTCAAAGGCGAAGCCAAAGACCTTCCCTTTGCCCACATCTTCACGAACCGCAAAACAATTGACTCTGTCCCTGTATTCCTCAGTGGCGACGTGCGTGTTGACATCGACGCAAAGAAAGCATGCGGAACGCCCGAAAACTGCCTGCTCACAAAGACAGAAGCAAAAATGGCTGCCAACAAAGACGAAGTTGCATCCATAGAAACTGAGGTCGAGGAACTGCAGAACTCAGGAGTAATACTTTCGCGCGAAGTCCTGCAGCCCTACATCGAGCGCTACGAGGCTGCACAATCTCGCAACGTGGAAATAGTTAAACAACTTGCCGACAGCAACCTCAACTCTCCCGTCCCCGCATACTACATCGCCGACCTCATCAACGACCTCGACCGCGCCGACATCATCCGCTGGGCTGACGCAGGCGCCGAGTTCATGAAGGCAGCAAACATGAAAGGTATCGCAAGCATGATAGACATGTGGCGGCGCGGCACCCCAGGCGCAAAGTTTACCGACATCGAGGAGAACGGACTCGACGGAAAGCCCCACAAACTGTCGGAGTACGTAGGAACGGGCAACTATGTCCTGATAGACTTTTGGGCAAGCTGGTGCGGACCCTGCATGCGCGAACTCCCCAACGTGAAAGCCGCCTACGAGAAATACCACGCCAAAGGCTTCGACATCGTTGGCCTCAGCTTCGACCAAGACGACAAGGCTTGGCGCGGAGCCATCGACCGCGTAGGAATGCCCTGGCACCACATGAGCGACCTCAAAGGCTGGCAGACGCTGGCGGCCGAAACCTACGGCATCAACGCCATTCCCGCAACACTGCTCGTCAGCCCCGACGGCACCATCATCGCCAACGGTCTCCGCGGCGAAGCACTCCAAGCAAAGCTCAAGGAGATATTCGGAGAATAGGCACAACACTACAACCCCCAACAAAACATACAACGGCGCACGTTTGAGCGTGTGCCGTTGTTGTATCATGCAGAATTAGACAACACAAACTGGGTGCTATGAGCAAACAAAAAATTCGCCATGTTCTCAACTATTGTATTCACATTGGAAGGCAAAGAGTTCAACTGGTTTGAAGTCATCAAATGTTCCCAAAATGGTTTGTAGGTCTCATTTTGGGAACAATTAACCCACTGACAATCGGCATTAGTGCTGAAAACCAGTGGGTTTATTCGTTTCTTTGTCAATCTTAAAAAGATGAATTATAATTTATAATCATTGTTGTTGAATAGTCCAGTTTTCTATTCAATATTTGCAACCATTTTATGACATTTTCTTCCAAATTGGCAAAAAATATATAAAAAACAGATGTTTCAAAAGACGGTTTTATTATAATACGATTTTTTTTCGTAATTTTGCAAGGCATATTATATGCGCTTGCAATTATCTTTAGTGTTAACTTAAAAAAATGAATATCATCAGGTAAAAAAGAAACAAGTGTTTTAGACATCCTTGACTCAACTGAAATACCAGAACTTGCACTTCACGAAACGTCAGTTTAGTTAAGACAACGGGTGTCTACGCTCAATATATGGGCGTGGACAGGAGGATTGTTGTCTGACGTGGGCTGTGCAAGGCCTTGGTACCAACCAGAATTCTTCCACGCCCTTTTTTCTGATGAAAAGAGGGCTTTTGCTCTCATAGTTTATTCGGACATCAAATAACTATGAGCGAAATTGGTTACCATCCTAATTACGACAAATATGTCGAAATGATTGTAGCTCACCCTAACTACAAAGGACTTTACTATGATCGTGACAAAGAGGGGAAAGTTAATTGGGTTGTTAAAGGTAAATCACCCAAAGGTCAAAAACGACAGGCTTGGTGGGATGAAACTTGTAGGAGATTGGGAGTGCCTATTCAGAAAGGATGTTATGCGAAAGTAGCACGAATGATTCATCCAACAGGAGTACATGTCTGTCAATGTTGCGGTGAAGAAAGAAGTATTTTCTATGAATATCCAACTAAAAACACAGCAAAATTACTCAACAGAATTCTTGGTACAACTATCGACCCTGAAAATGATGAAGAAAGAGCAGAGTGTACAATAAAAGAAATTATTCTTGGATGGTGTGACTCAAGACAAAAATTAGAGGCTTTGGCTAAAGCTTTCAAATTACCTATTCCTAATAATAAAGAAGAGTTTGTCGAAACGGTATACCGTGAATTAGTGAATAACGAAAGTTCAAGATTTTCTCCTGGAGTAATGTGTAATCCGCCAGACCGATTTAATGGTTTCCATTCGTATGCTCTTTGTTGTAGAACTAAATTTGATAAAGGGCGTAAACGAGAAAACATGTTAACCTATGGTCAAGATAGAAGAGCTTATCAAGAATGGTCAGATGGAGATTATAATTTAGCTAACCGTTTAATGGGTGAATATAAAAAACAAATACCCATAAAATGTCCTAAATGTGGTAAGATAGCCAAGATGACGGCAGATCATATTGGTCCTATTTCTCTCGGTTTCTGCCACAGCCGCCATTTTACACCCTTGTGCAAAAGGTGTAATAGTGCCAAGAATAACCGTTTTACGAAGTTAGATGTTGACGAATTGATAGCACTTGAAAAAAAAGGCTCTCAGGTTGTTAGCTGGCATTCACAATATATTTGGGATATTGTAAAGAACCAAATAGACGATGACATTGATGCTAAAAAGGCAAGCTCAATAATGGCTAAATGCCATCAAAACATACTCAACATTCTGGCTCTAATACACAAAAAACTGGAAAAGAGTTTCTAATGCGTTATCTTCATCCAGAGTACTCAATGGTGGATTATCGCTTTGAGAATTTTGATTTGAAGCATTTAGACAGAATGATTGTTCTCGCAAATCCTTTAGATAGCAAGAACAAAAGAAAAAATCAAGAACGATATGTTCGTATCGCATATGAAAGTCTTGTTGATTTCCTTGCCAAAGACAACAGAAAGAATTATTTCTTGATAGAAGAAACTTCACAAGAACTGAATCCTGTCGTTTTTGCCATTAGAAACAGAAACTTTGATTTGGCAGACAGGAAATTGAAGGAACTTATCAAAGATGTTTCAATGCGTATATACCAACTTGAGGGTGGTATAAAGTCCTATGATAATCAAATAGAAGATTATCCTCTAATGGTGGCTGAAGATATTCAGTATTGACAAAAAGGATGAAGAGGCA
>ONWB01000045.1 GCA_900321445.1 uncultured Prevotellaceae bacterium
GGACAGTCAACGCCTACTTCTATCACGGTCGTGGAGACGAGAATCTGCGTCTCGCGCGCTATGAATGCCCGCATGGCTTCCTCCTTCTCAGCTGGCTTCATGCGTCCGTGCACTTTCCCCACGCGATATTCTGGCAAGGTCATGCAGATGTTGGCGTATCCCTCCTCGAGGTTCTGGAGGTCGAGTTTCTCGCTTTCTTCTATGAGCGGATATACGAAATACACTTGCCGCCCCTGCTGAAGCTGCTGACGTACCCCCTCGAAAAGCTTCATGGTGCGGTCCTCGTAGTAGTGTATCGTGCGCACAGGCTTGCGTCCCGGCGGCATCTCGTCGATGACGGAGACGTCGAGGTCGCCGTAAACCGTCATCGCCAATGTGCGTGGAATAGGTGTTGCCGTCATGACGAGGACGTGGGGCGGGCGCGTATTCTTGTTCCATAGTTTTGCACGTTGCGCCACGCCGAAGCGATGCTGCTCGTCGATGATGCAGAGCCCAAGGTTCTGGAACTCTACGTTGGGCTCTATGAGTGCATGCGTCCCTACAAGTATGTTGACACTTCCATCGGCTATTCCCTCCAGCACCTCGCGACGTTTCTTCCCCTTCACGATACCTGTCAGGAGCTCCGTACGTAGGGGCATTCCGTCCAGTTGCTGGCGCAGCGTTGCGAGGTGTTGCTCCGCGAGTATCTCCGTTGGAGCCATTATGCAGGCCTGAAAACCATTGTCGATGGCGAGTAGGCTTGCCATGAGCGCCACCATTGTCTTTCCGCTGCCGACGTCCCCCTGCAGCAGGCGGTTCATCTGGCGTCCGCTGCCTACATCGGTGCGGATTTCTTTGACAACACGCTTCTGCGCTCCGGTAAGTTCGAAGGGCAGGTGGTGTGAGTAGAAATCGTGGAAGTGCTCCCCCACCCTCGCGAACGTGAATCCCTGCAATTTCAGGCGCTGGTTCTTTGCGTAGCGCAGGATGTCGAGTTGGAGATAGAAGAGTTCCTCAAACTTCACGCGGTGCAGAGCCGGCGGAATGTCGGCAGCTGCTGATGGGAAGTGCAGCGTACGCAGGGCGTCCATCAGCGGCATAAGGTGCTGCTGCTGGATGATATATTGGGGCAGGGTTTCGCGGACATACTTTCCATCAACGACGTCGAATGCCGCACGCATAAGAGTATTGAGCACGCGCGAGGTGAAGCCCTGCTTGCGCATCTTGTCGGGGATGCTATAGATGGGCTGCAGGCCGAGGTGCCGCTGCTGAGTTTCGTCGGTAACGGAGTCGAGCTCAGGGTGTGAAATGCTGATATGGCCGCCAAAGACGCCAGGTTTGCCGAGAAGGAGGTAGGGACGTCCTATCTTCAGCGATTCGCGCAGGCGTCCAACGGCACTGAACCATACAAGTTCGACGTACCCCGTCCCATCAGTGAAGACGCCACGCAGGCGCCGCTTCCTGCCCGCACCCTCCACGCTAAGATCAACAATCTCCCCACGCAGTTGCACGTAGGGCATGTCCTCCGAAAGTTCGCGGATGGTGAGAACCTCGCTGCGGTCGATGTGTTTTGAGGGGAAGCAGTAGAGCAAGTCGCGGAGGGTGAAGACTTTCATCTCCTCACCCATTATCTTCGCACGGGCAGGCCCAACGCCCTTCAAGTACTTTATGTCCTGCGCGAGGATGTCCATTTACGGATTGAATATCATTCCTTCCTGGAGCTTGCGAACGAAATCCCAGCCAGCGAAGCGTGCTGCGATGGCATAGCCGAAAGCCATAGCGGCGCCAGGGCCGCGGCCTGTGATGACGTTTCCGTCCTCGACGACAAGTTTCGGCACAAGTTCAGCACCATGGAGGTGCTCCTCAAATCCAGGATAGCACGTCGCACGGCGTCCTTCGAGAAGGCCGTTCTCACCCAACACCATCGGAGCTGCGCAGATGGCGCACGTAAGGCGTCCCTCGCGGCAATGGCGCACGAGTACGTCGCGCAGTCCTTCATGCTCGAGCAGATTCTTTGCACCAGGCCACCCACCTGGAAGTATGAGGCCTTCGCTCTCTGCGAAGTCCACTTCGTCGAACATGAGGTCGCATGTGACGGTTGTGTTGTGGGCACTGGTTACCTCGAGGGTCGGGGCGCAACTTACATACTTTACGTCCAGCTGGCAGCGACGCAGGATGTCGGCGGGCGCAATGGCTTCGATTTCCTCAAAGCCGGGGGCTAAGAAAAGGTGTAACACTTTTATTTATGTTTTAGGTTTTCGGATTATTTGGAGAACTCGGAGTACTCGGAGGATTCAGAGAACTCGGAGAACTCGGAGAACTCAGAGTACTCAGAAGATTCTGCCCTGCGGCTCAAGGCAGGTTTTGTAGTGCCGGATAGTTTCGCGAAGCCCCATGCGCAGGGCATCGGCGATTAGTGCATGGCCTATGCTTACCTCGTCGAGCCACGGTATCTGCCGCTTTAGGAAAGCGAGGTTCTGGAGCGAGAGGTCGTGGCCTGCATTAAGGCCCAGCCCCACGCTTCGCGCCATCAGCGCTGTCTCGACAAATGGGCGCACGGCCTCGAGGGGGTTCTCAGGATAGAGTTGTGCGAATGGCTCCGTATAGAGTTCCACGCGGTCTGCCCCAACTCGGCGCGCGGCCTCAGCCTGACGCGGATCGGCATCTATGAATATCGAAACTCGGCAACCCGCAGCCTTCAGTCGCGCTACTACATCGGTAAGAAACCCTGCGTTGGCAGCAATGTCCCAACCATGGTTCGACGTCAGTTGTTCGGGAGAGTCGGGAACGAGAGTGACTTGGTCGGGACGCACGTCCTCAATCACCTTGAGAAGTGCCTCTGCGGGATATCCCTCAATGTTGAACTCCCCACGTACTACAGGACGAAGTGCATAGACATCGTCCCTGCGTATATGCCGCTCATCAGGACGCGGATGCACCGTTATACCATCGGCTCCAAACAGTTCACAAAGCCTCGCAGTCTCCACTACATCGGGGTTGTTGCCGCCTCGCGCATTGCGCAGCCAAGCCACCTTGTTTACGTTGACACTTAATTTTGTCATGGTCAAAAGACGTGTTTTTATTAAGAAATGAGTACTTTTGCTCGCGTAATTCGTCGCAAAGTCGGCGACAAAAGTAAGAAGAACTATCGAGATATGCAAGACAGAGCGCCCCGCGTGGCCGTTTTTGGCAACATATACCAGTCTGAAAAGAGCTCCTGCGCAGAGTTTTTACTCCACAAGCTGAAGGCAGAAGGCTTCGAACCGCACATCGAGGCACAGTTCTCCGAATTCCTACAACGGGAAGCCCGCTTGGACGTTAGCGACGTGCCGACATTCACCCGCATCGAGGAACTCGACGCAACCTTTGCTGTAAGCATGGGCGGCGACGGCACATTCCTGCGCACCGCCGCAGAGGTTCGCGACAGCGAAGTCCCCATCCTCGGCGTCAATACGGGACACATGGGATTCCTTGCCGACGTGGCATCGGCAGAGATTTCCGAAGCTATTGCCCTACTGAAGGCTGGCAACTACAAGGTTGACGAGAGAAGTCTGATAAAAGTCGATACCGACGCCCCGCTTGGCGGCTACCCCTACGCGCTGAACGAGGTTGCACTCCTGAAGTACGACAACTCGTCGCTCATCAGCGTCGCTACATTCGTGGGCGGAGAACTGCTGGCAAACTATGTCGCCGACGGCCTCATCATCTGCACGCCGACAGGCTCCACGGGCTACTCGATAAGCGTGGGAGGCCCCATCATCGTACCTGCATCGCACTCGCTGTGCATATCGGCGGTGGCTCCGCACAGCCTGAGCGTGCGCCCCGTCATCGTCACTGACGACGTCGAGATTGAACTGCACGTGAAAAGCCGCAGCCAGAAGTTCCTAATCGCCATCGACGGACGCAGCGAAGTTCTCGACGAAGGCGTCGTTGTACGCCTGCGCCGCGCCGACCATACAATCCGCGTGCTGAAGGTTTGCCGCCCACAATTCTTCGACACCCTGCGCGATAAAATGCAATGGGGAGCAGACCAAAGGCTGAGGTAGATTGAGATTAAAGTTGATAGTTTATAGTTTGTTTATAGATAGTTTAAAGTTTACCGTTTAAGACACATAATCCCTTGATACTCGGAACCTACAAAGAACTCATCGCATGGCTTTGGGACAAGTGGAAACAATACCGCACCCAAAGTATCATCAACACCTTCATAGGTCTGGTGCTCGTGCTCGCAGACCTTGCCTTTGTGTGGGCAACAAAGTGGGCTGTTGACATTGCTACCGACTACGACCACAACCTTTCCCTTCGTCCCGCCATATTCTTGTTGCTATGCATCATACTGCTGCAAGTGGGACTGGGAGTGACGTTGCGATGGGTGCGCGCCACGCTGGGCGTGAAGTCCAGCAACCGTATGCAGCGCGACATCTTCACGCGCTTGCTAAACAGCAACTGGCTCGGAATGAGGAAATACCACACCGGCAACCTCATAAACCGCCTTGAGCGCGACGTTAGCGACGTAGTTGGCTTCCTGACGGAAAGCATACCTGCGTTCGTGAATACGCTCGTGCAATTCTTCGGCGCCTTCATCTTCCTATTCTGGATGGACAGCACGCTGGCGATGATTGTCGTTCTCGTCATTCCGTTCTTTCTCATTAGCAGCAGGCTTTATGTAAAGAAGATGCGCGAACTCACGCATCAGGTGAGGGATACAGAGAGCCGCATACAGTCCTTGCTACAAGAGAACCTGCAGCACACCCTCGTCGTAAAGACTCTGCTTCGCACGGCTACCATCGTCGAGCGCCTGTCCGCCTTCCAACGACAGTTGCAGCGCGAGATTGTGAAGAAGACGTGGTACTCGACAATCTCTGGTGGCCTCATGAACCTCGGCTTCGGCGCTGGCTACCTAATAACGTTCACATGGGGCGTCGTGAACCTCCACCACCACGCCATAACCTACGGTGCGCTCATAGCCTTTGTACAACTTGTAGCGCAGATACAGGGCCCCGTAAAGCAACTAACACGCTTCGTACCCATATTCATCAGCGCATTTACGGCAACTGAGCGCCTCATGGAACTCGAAGCCATCGAGCCTGAAGAATCTGGCGACGACGACACCATCAACGGACCAGCCTCGATAAGCATCAGCGGCCTCACGTTTGCATATACGCAGACAAGCCGCCGCATCTTTGAGAACTTCACATACGAATTCCCTGCAGGCAGCGTCACAGCCATTCGCGGCGAAACAGGAAGCGGAAAGACCACGCTCATACGCATACTCCTCGCACTCGTCGAGCCAAGCGAAGGCGGTGTGGTGCTGAAGGATGCGAAGGGACACCCGCACGTCGTATCCCCGCAGACTCGCTGCAACTTCTCCTACGTGCCACAAGGCAACACACTCCTCAGCGGAACCATTCGCGACAACCTGCTGATGGCGGCGCCAAATGCCAACGAGGAGAAACTGTACGAGGCGCTCCATATCGCCGCTGCCGACTTCGTAAAGAGCCTACCCGACGGCCTCGACTCGCGATGCGGAGAGATGGGCGACGGACTCTCGGAGGGACAGGCCCAGCGCATTGCCATTGCACGCGCACTGCTCAAGGACGCGCCATTCCTACTACTTGACGAAGCCACTTCTGCCCTCGACGAGGAAACGGAGAAAACCGTCATAACACGCGTCATCGAGAGCGCCAAAGGCCGCACAATAATCTTCGTGACGCACCGTCCCAAGGCTCTGTCCTATTGTACTCAGGAATTTACGCTCATCAAAAGGAAGAAACATGAGTAAGAAACACGTCTGCATCGCAGCCTGCTGCACAATACTTTTGCTTTTGGGCTGCGGAGCGTACCTCGCCCTGTCGTCATTCACGCAAAAGGAGAACCGCTACGTCCTCATCTACGACACCGACACCTACAATTCCCTTTGTTCGCGTCTGGACACCATCGCCTCGCCCCTGCGCATGCCCATGTTCCGAACAATGGCCGCCGTGTCGGGCTATAGCGGGCGTAGTCCGCGCCCTGGTCGATACAAGGTCAGCGGCATAAGCACGTTCACACTAATCCAGAACCTGCGCCACGGACTCCAAGAGCCCTTGCGCTACAACGTGCCGCTCGTGTGGACGCCGCAGAACCTTGCAAAGCGCCTGTCTGTGAAGTTTCTTGCTGACAGCACATCCTTTGCTGACGCCTTTGCCGATAGCATTTTGCTCGCCGACCTTGACATCACACCGCCAGAACTTTTCTGCATAATCATCCCCGACACATACGAATTCTACTGGACGATGTCGCCAGAGGACTTCCTGCGACGTATGAAGTCGGAAAGCAAGCGTTTCTGGAACGATGAGCGCACAAAAAAAGCGGCTTCTCAGGGACTTACGCCGAAAGAAGCCGTTACGCTGGCAAGTATTGTGGAGAAAGAAACTGCGCAAGATGACGAGAAAGCTACAATCGCGGGGCTATACCTCAACAGGCTGCACAAAGGCATGAAGTTGCAAGCTGACCCGACAGTGAAATTCGCCGTTGGCGACTTTGCATTGCGCCGCATCCTGAACCGCCACCTGCAGACGCCATCGCCATACAACACATACATGCACGAAGGACTACCACCCGCACCCATCTGCCTGCCCTCGCGCGCAAGCATCGAAGCAGTCCTAAATGCCGAAACACACAACTATATATATATGTGCGCACGCGAAGACTTCAGCGGACACCACAACTTCGCCGAAACCTACGCGGAACATCAAGACAACGCCCGCCGCTACACCCGCGCCCTAAACGAGCGAGGGATAAGGTAACCTTAGGTTACAGTTTTAGGTCGCTATGCTCAGGTGTGATAGTTTAAAGTTTACTGCTTAAACTTCAAGGTAGTTGTCGCCGCTCAAAATAATTGAGTTCAGCGTGCCATTAAAACATCCCGTCTGTGTGAAATTTAGTGGTGGAACAGACGTATCCCCGTGAATGCCATCGCTATGCCGTACTTGTCGCACGTGGCAATGACGTGGTCGTCCCTCACGCTACCTCCAGCCTGCAATACATAGCTGACGCCGCTGCGGTGGGCACGCTCAATGTTGTCGCCAAAGGGGAAGAAGGCGTCAGATCCGAGGCTCACGCCGCTGAGGCGGTCGAGCCATTCGCGCTTCTCCTGTTCTGTCAGTGGCTCAGGTCGCTGAGTGAAGAACTGCGGCCATGCCTCGTCGTTCAGGACGTCGTCGCAGTCGGCACCAAGGAAAAGGTCGATGGTATTGTCGCGGTCAGCGCGGCGAATGTTCTCCACAAATGGCAAGTTGAGGACGCGCGGATGCTGGCGCAGCCACCACAGGTCGGCTTTCTGGCCTGCGAGGCGCGTACAATGTATGCGGCTCTGCTGTCCTGCGCCGATGCCTATGGCCTGCCCTCCGAGAGCATAACAGACGCTGTTGCTCTGCGTGTATTTCAGCGTGATGAGTGCAATGCGCAGGTCGCGGCGCGCCTCTTCGGGGAAATCCTTGCAGAGCGTTGGGATGTTGTCAAAGAGCGAGTCTGTAGAGAGGTCCACTTCATTGCGCCCCTGCTCGAACGTCACGCCGAACACCTGCTTTCTCTCCACAGGTTCAGGGCGATATCCTGGATCTATCTTCAGCACACAATATGTGCCGCGGCGCTTTTCGCGGAATATCTCCAAGGCTTCGGGAGTGAATCCTGGGGCAATGACGCCGTCAGATACTTCTGGCTTGATGAGGCGTGCCGTGTCCTCGTCGCAGACATCGGAAAGAGCGATGAAGTCGCCGTAACTCGACATGCGGTCAGCACCACGCGCACGAGCGTATGCACATGCCAAGGGCGAAAGTTCATGTCCCAAGTCGGGGACGAAGTATATCCTTCGCAGCGTTTCCGTTAGCAGAAGTCCTACTGCGGCTCCTGCTGGCGACACGTGCTTGAAACTGGTGGCGGAGGGCAGTCCCGTAGCCTTTTTCAGTTCGCTCACAAGTTGGAAGCCGTTGAGGGCGTCGAGGAAGTTGATGTAGCCAGGACGTCCGCAGAGCACCTCGATGGGCAACTCGCCATGCTCCATAAATATGCGGGCAGGCTTCTGGTTGGGATTACACCCGTACTTTAACTGTAGTTCGTTCATCTTTCTTTTAGTATGTTATATGCTTTGTAGATTCCAAAACCTCCTGCGCGGCTCAGGTCGGCGGCTGCCTTTTCCGACTCGCCGTCCATGAGCAGTACAATAGCGCGATTATAGTACGCCTCGGCGAAGCGCGAGTCTATCTCGATGGCGCGGTCGAGGTCTGCGATGGCACCTTTGTGGTCCGCAGCCTTGGCACGCAGGTATGCGCGGTTGTAGTACAGTACTGCATCGTCGGGATGCGTCTCCATAGCACGCTCGATGTCCATCAGCGTACCTCGGCAGATGCACACAAGCACGTCATCCGGTGCTATGCTCAGTGCCGAGTCCGCCAGCGTGCGGGCTTCGTCGTTATGGTATATGCTCCGCTCGAGTGCCGACATGAGTAGCAGGTAGTCCAATCGCGAAAGTATGCTGTCGCGTTGCTGCACTTTCTGCAGGCGACTGATGTGTGCCTCCACGACAGGCACACTCTCGCGCCCAACATCGGCAGAAAGCAGCAGGCGGCGCGCAGGCTCTTTGACGTAGCGGCCTATCTCTTCCTTCTCCGCCTGCAACTCTAATTCGGCAACGCGCCGCGACATCTTCTCCACCTCCGTCATGTAGGCGCTGGACTGGTAGCCGTGAATGGCAGCTGGCTGTAGCGAGAGACAAAACATAGGTAGCAGTTCGCGTTCGGTATGTGCGTTCTGTACCTTTCCGAAAATGGCATCGCCGAACACGCGCACCGTGTCGGTGGTCTCCTCGGCTGTGGAGATTACCTGGTCGTACTGGTCGAGGGCATGGTCACTGCGCTGCCTTACCTTACGTACATAGCTGCGCTGCGGCTTGGCGAACACAAGGTCGAGGCTGTAGCGCGCGAGCACCGTCTCGTCACTCTGCGCACCACGCAGGTCGCCCAGGCGGCGGCGCAGTTTGGCGCGCTGGTTATAGCCGTACAGGAATCCCGGGTACGCCTTGATGAGTTCGCTGTAGTCCTCTACGGCACCGCGTAGGTCACCCGTCTGCTCGCGCAGCATAGCGCGGTTGTAGCGTGCGAGGGTGTTGTCAGGCTCCACGCCAAGTATAAATGTAAAGTCCTCAATCGCCCTGTGGTCGTCGCCGACGAGCGCCAACAGCAGGGCGCGGTTGTAGTGGGCGGCGAAGTGCTCGGGGATGATGCCTATCACGCGGTCGTAGTCTTCCAGTGCATCGTCGAAGCGGTTGAGTTCGTGGCGCACTTGGGCACGCAGCAGGAACACCTGATAGTCCACGCGACCAGCGTCACCGTCAACCTCCGCGAGCCGATAGTCGATGGCACGCGTCAGGAACGAGTCGGCTTCTTCATACTTCTCATGCGCCGCCGCCCACTGCCCCTTGAACTGCCACGCTCCCGCATCAGCCTCGTGGCGCACGATGACGGAGTCTATCCATGCGAGGGCGAGCAGCGTGTCGTGGCGTTCCTCGAGGGCAACCTCCGCCTTGAACATGTATGCCTTGTAGTTTTGTGGGCGTATGCGTATGAACTCGTCCATGCTCAGGTCTGCGCTGTCGGCCTCGTGGAGTTCCAAATAGCACAGCGCGCGATTGAAGAGCGCCGCCTCGTCGGCAGGTCGCTCACGCAGCGTGCGACTGTAGTCGCTGACGGCACCGCGATAGTCCTTGACATGCACACGGCAGAGTCCTCGCAGTTGATAGACGTCAACGATGAAGGGGTTCAGCTCTATGCTCCTCGTGCAGTCCTCGACAGCACCGCCGTAGTCCTCGAGCACGAACTTGGCATAAGCCCTGTAGTAGTATGCGCGGCTATGCGTCGGGCGCGCCTCTATCGCCTTAGTAAAATAATGTATTGCCGACACGTTATCGTCCACACCCAACGCTTGGCGTCCCATATCTACGACGCCATCCACGCTGACCTGCGCACCCACCGAAGTGGCGAAGCTCAGCAGCAAAATGCAGACTATGTATCTTATGTGTTTAATGCCTTTGGCGTTGAAAGTTGAAAAAGTTTTTAGATGTTATAAAACCCGTGTAATCCGCTATTTGTGCGCTACTAATGTGAAAATTGTCAAATAGTAAATCGTCAAATCGTCAGATTCATTGAGTCTTGCAGTGCACGTCAGCCCGTGCAGACGAAGTTTCGCACGAAGGCTGGGGCACGATAAGCAAGACGAGATAAATCGTCAGATTGTCAGATACCACTACCACGTCAGCGCCTCCACGCCGTTCTCCGTCATGAGGAACGTGTGCTCCCACTGCGCCGAGGGCTTTTCGTCCTCGCTGACGACCGTCCAGTCGTCCTCCTCATCTACGAACACCTCCCACGTTCCCATGTTTATCATAGGCTCTATGGTGAACACCATCCCAGGCACGAGGAGCATACCCTGCTCGCCCGTATCGTAGTGGTCCACGTCGGGGTCGTCGTGGAACTTCAGTCCCACACCATGCCCGCAGAGGTCGCGCACGACGCTGTAGCCGTTCTTATGCGCATGCTCGCCGATGGCGCGCCCGATGTCCTGCACGAAGCCCCACGGCCTTGCCGCAGCCGCACCAATGTCCAGGCATTCCTTCGCCACGCGCACAAGTCGCTCATTCTCAGGCGACGTCTTGCCTACGATATACATTCGCGAGGCATCGCTGTAGTACCCGTCGAGTATCGTGGAGACGTCCACGTTGACGATGTCGCCCTCCCAGAGCTCCTCCTCGTCGCTTGGTATGCCGTGGCACACCACCTCGTTGATGCTCGTGCAGCAGCTCTTGGGGAAACCCTCGTAGTGCAGGGGCGCTGGCGTAGCGCCATGCTGTACCGTATAGTCATAGACGAGGCGGTCTATCTCCCCCGTCGTCATGCCAGCGCGTATCTTCTCCTCAAGCATGTCGAGGATGCCCGTGTTCACAACGCCCGACCGCCGAATGCCGGCAATCTGCTCATCATTAAGTATCAGGCGGCGCGACGGCACCAAGCAACCCTGCTCCTCCAACGCTATCACGCGGCGGTCCAGGTCCGTAGGCTCCTGCCCTTTCGGCACCACCCAATTACGCTTCGTCCTCTTCTTCTTTCCGTTCATTACTATCTTAAAACTATGATTTCTTCACTTTTGAGCGCAAAAATAAGCATTTTTTACCTTTTACTTTTCACTTTTTGCTTTAATTATGTACTTTTGCTTTCGAAAAAACCAAATATACACAACATACAATGAAGAAAACCATTCTCACCCTCATCTGCGCAGCTATGACGATGGCTGCGGCAGCACAGTACAGCAGTCAGAACAACGGCGGCTTCTCGCTCTCCGAGGACCGTCTCTACTATGGTATCCGCATCGGCTTCGTAGGCTCCCAGATTTGTGCCGACGACCCCAAGCTCAACGTATCCACCCTGAAGGGCGGCTTCGCCTTCGGCGGCATCGTAGGCCTGCGCCTCTCCGACAACACGCCCGTATATCTCGAGTCTGGACTCCTCTACGCGAACCGTGGTGGTAAGGGCAACGACAACGGAGCCATCAAGACCTCCATCAACACAATCGAAATCCCCCTCATAATCAAATACGGCGTCGGACTGCCCAACGACATGGCCATCCTGCCCTTCGCAGGCGCCTTCGCAAACATAGGTCTTGGCAGTGGACACTATCGCAGCACCGTCGATGGCCACGTATCCGCCATCAACAAGCACCGCTACCAGCGCTTCGACGCAGGCCTTAAGGTGGGCTGCGGCTTCGAGTACAAGATGCTGTATGCCGAGGCTGGCTGGGACTTCGGCCTCGCAAACATGGT
>ONWB01000143.1 GCA_900321445.1 uncultured Prevotellaceae bacterium
AGTGGGCACGTGGACGCTTTCAACGACCCCCTCATCGACAACCGCGACTCCAAAAAGCGCTATCGCGCAGACGTGCTCATCGAGGACCAACTGGCAAAGTACGACGAGAAGATAGACAAGGAAGTAGCTAAGGCACGTAAGCGCTTCGGCGAAAGCTTTGACGAATCCATGTTCCGCCAAACGAACCCTCGTGTACTCGAGAACGCCGCCAAGCGCGATGCCCTGCACGCACGTTTCGAGAAAGCACTGAACGACAACGACCTTGCCGAAATCAAGCAAATAATCCTTGACGAAGAAATCGTATGTCCCATCAGCGGTACACGCAACTGGACGGATGTGCGCCAGTTCAACCTCATGTTCAAGACCGAAATGGGCTCCACCGCAGAAGGAGCCAGCACGATATACCTGCGACCAGAAACGGCACAGGGCATCTTCGTCAACTACCTGAACGTGCAGAAGACGGGGCGAATGAAGATTCCCTTCGGCATAGCACAGATTGGTAAAGCCTTCCGCAACGAGATTGTGGCTCGCCAGTTCATTTTCCGCATGCGCGAATTTGAGCAGATGGAGATGCAGTTCTTCGTACGCCCCGGCACAGAGCTCGACTGGTTCACGAAATGGAAGCAGACGCGTATGGCATGGCATCAGGCTCTGGGCTTTGGTGCCGAGAACTACCGATTCCACGACCACGAGAAGCTCGCCCACTATGCCAACGCAGCCAGCGACGTGGAATTCCGCATGCCCTTTGGTTTCAAGGAGGTGGAAGGCATACACTCACGCACAAACTTCGACCTCTCGCAGCATGAGAAGTTCTCAGGTCGCAGCATCAAGTACTTCGACCCCGAAACAAACGAAAGCTACACACCGTACGTCATAGAGACATCCATCGGCGTGGATCGCATGTTCCTCAGCGTCATGTGCCACAGCTATCAAGAGGAGAAGCTTGAAAACGGTGAAACGCGCGTTGTACTTAAACTCCCCGCAGCACTGGCTCCTGTGAAACTGGCGGTACTACCCCTTGTGAAGAAAGACGGACTCCCAGAGAAAGCGCGCGAAATCATGGACGACCTGAAGTTCCACTTCAACTGCAAGTATGAAGAAAAGGACACCATCGGCAAGCGCTATCGTCGCATGGACGCCATAGGAACTCCCTATTGCATAACGGTCGACCACGAGACACTCACCGACAATTGCGTTACCCTGCGCGACCGCGATACGATGGAACAGCAGCGAGTGCCGGTCGGGCAGCTCCGCAGCCTCATTGAGGACAAAGTGAGCATCACTTCTCTCTTAAAGAAACTACAATGAAAAGATTCCTGTTTTTCCTGACGCTACCCCTGCTGCTTCTTCTGGGGTTAACATCCTGCTCGGAGAATGTCAACGACGAGGATACGGAGTATCAGGACTGGAAGCAGCGCAACGAAGCATTTTTCCGCGAGAAGATGGACATTGCTAAGGCTTCTGTGGCTGCGGCACGTGCACAGTATGGTGAGGACTGGGAAGCCCATTGCAACTATCGCATCTACCGCAGTTTCGCCGTCACCGATGCGACAGCCCCGGCAAAGGTAGATTCTATCTGCGTGGAAATTGTAGAGCGTGGTACGGGAAGCGGTAGTCCACAGTACACAGACAGCGTAGACATCAACTACCTACGCCGTCTGATACCAACAGAACAATATCCGCAAGGGCGCACCATAGGCCATTCGGGATTCACTGTAAAGCCCGAGGATATCTTTGCCGCCCAAAATGCTCCCACGCTGGGGCGTCGTGTCAACGCTATTACCTCCGTCTCCACTGCTTCGGGACTCACCTATGGCGAGTCCACAGCCCTGCAGCATATGTGCATCGGCGACCGTTGGCGTATCTATATCCCTGCGAGGATGGCTTTTGGCACAAACGTGACAGGTGTCACCCCCGCCCATTCCACGCTTATTTCCGAAATACGTCTGTGCGCCTTCTACCGCGCAGGCTATTCTGTGCGGCCTCTATGACTGTTGCCGCACTCATCTCGGGCGGTGTGGACAGCGCCGTTGCCGTCCATATGCTCTGCGAGCAAGGCTTGCGCCCCGACCTGTTCTACATCAAGATAGGTTCCGGGCCACAAGGAGAATGGGACTGTACGGCAGAGGAAGATTGGGAAATGTCGTCAGCCATAGCGCGTCGCTATGGCCTCAAGCTTGAACTCGTAGACCTTCAGGCGGAGTACTGGAATCGTGTCGTCGGCTACGTGATTGAGCGCTTGCGTGCCGGCCTCACGCCAAACTCCGATGTCATGTGCAACAAACTGATCAAGTTCGGATGTTTTGAGGAACGCGTGGGCTATCAGTATGACCGCATTGCCACTGGTCACTATGCTACCACCGAGGTGGACGAGGAGCGGCGTATGTGGCTCTGCACAAGTCCCGATGCCGTGAAGGATCAGACTGACTTCTTGGCCCAGCTTGACGGAAGCATCATCCGAAAATCCCTTTTCCCCGTGGGCGGCCTCCCTAAGGAGGAAGTACGTCGCATAGCCGAGGAAAATCATCTTGCTCCCGCTCATCGTCGTGACTCACAGGGCATCTGTTTCCTGGGGAAAGTTCAGTTTTCCGAACTCGCACGCCGCTATCTCGGCGAGCGGAAGGGCATCGTTGTAGAGCGGGAGACGGGGAACGTCATCGGCAGCCACAATGGCTATTGGTTCTACACCATAGGTCAGCGCAAAGGCCTCGGCTTCGGCGGCGGCCCCTGGTACGTCGTAAAGAAGGACATCAGGCGTAACATCATCTACGTCAGCCGCGGCTTTCAGACTCTAGCTGCCTACACGACACGCATACCCCTCGCCGATCCCAACTTCA
Organism: uncultured Prevotellaceae bacterium; assembly: GCA_900321445.1. Classification (GTDB taxonomy): domain Bacteria; phylum Bacteroidota; class Bacteroidia; order Bacteroidales; family Bacteroidaceae; genus Alloprevotella. The sequence continues at coordinate 2,838 of ONWB01000143.1, forward strand.
TCACCATAAACCCCTTCCCCGACGATGGCGAATACGACCTCACGTTCAAGGTGCGCCACACGCCGGACTTCACCCCCGGCAAGCTCCTCGTACGCGGCGGCCACTACACAGTCCACGCCGCAGCGCCCGTGCAAGGCGTTGCCCCCGGGCAGTTCTGCACACTCTACGACACATCCCACCACCGCTGCTTCGGAAGCGCAGAAATCCAGTCCCTCTGATTATATAACGAGTGAATGAAAAAGGCTCGTCACTAAAAATGTGGTTTTTTTTCCTTTTGCTGCTACCGCTGGCAGCCCTCACATACGCAAGTTGGCACCTGTGGATACTCCTGCCCCTTGCCGCTGGTTGGAAGGTGGCAATCATCTCCCTTTGCGTCGCCTGCTTCCTCCTTCTCTTCCTTGACTTCACAGGAAAGTTAGACACCCTTCCGCTTCCCCTCGCACGAACGGCCTACAGCGTCGGCACATCGTCGCTGATTGTTCTTCTGTATTTGGTTATCATATTCCTTGTGCTTGACGTAGCGCGGCTTGTACGCATCATACCCCATAGCATCGTTCAGCAAAACTGGATTACGGCTGGCGCGATATTCGCAGGAATGTTCGTGCTTATGCTCTACGGCAACTGGAACTATCGCAACAAAGTACGAGTCCCACTCACTCTGCAGACGCAGAAAACGCTTCCAAAGAGCTATCGCCTTGTTATGGCCAGCGACCTGCACCTTGGGTACCATAACCCTCGCACGGAACTGGCACGATGGGTTGACATGATAAACGCAGAGAGGCCCGACCTTGTGCTTATCGCGGGCGACATCATCGATATCAGCGTGCGCCCGCTGATTGAGGAGGGGATGGCAGAAGAGTTCCGCCGCATCGCAGCCCCCATATATGCCTGCCTGGGAAATCACGAGTACTATAGTGGCACGCCCGCTGCCCAGAAGTTCTATGCCGACGCAGGCATACACCTTCTTTCCGACCAAGCTGTCGAAATAGACTCCAGCCTTGTCATCATCGGGCGCGACGACCAAACGAACACGCGCCGCAAGCCTCTCGACGAGCTGGTGGCGGGCGTGGACAGGTCGAAGTACGTGATTGTCCTCGACCACCAGCCACATCACCTCGACCGCGCAGAGCAAGCAGGCGTGGACTTCCAGCTCAGCGGCCACACCCACCGCGGACAAGTATGGCCTATCTCATGGGTTACGGACAACATGTACGAATGCTCCTGGGGACAGCACGCGCGCGGCAAGACGCAGTTCTACGTCTCCTCGGGAATAGGCATCTGGGGAGGAAAGTTCCGCATAGGCACACAGTCTGAATACATTGTAGCGGAACTAAAACAGGCTCAGGCCACGAATTATTAGCGGTCAGCTGAAAAACGACAAGGAGGCTCCGCTGCGGCAAACGTGCCGCGGCGGGGTTTCCTTATTATTACTGTTGGGGGTATATATCTCCGACTTCCTTTTAGGCTCCTACTCGAAGCGTGCACGTTCTTGCCCATTTTCCTCAGTTAGAGTTTCCAAACTGAGGAAAACCTCTACCTTGATAGAGGAAAACCTCTACCTTGATAGAGGAAATCCTCTACCTTGATAGAGGAAAACCTCTACCTTGGTAGAGGAAAACCTCAGTCAGGGCAAAGTAACTGAGCTTTTTTGGAAGAGAGGCTCGTAAGGCTGGAGGGGGATGCAAAGGGCACAAAAGAAAATGGCGTGCAGAAAGGCACGCCACATCTACCGCTGCGCATAGCTGCGCGTATTCGCCACGCTGCACGCTCCGTGCCGCTGGTGCTTTTACCTGGAGCAAATAGAAAAAGGTAACGGACGCGATGGCGTCCGTTGCTTGTTTCTATTTCGAAGAATACGTGATTGTCTTTATCTTGTCGTCTGCATATATGACGTCGCGGAACTGCTGCGGCGAGATGCTTACCCTTGAGCGCGAGAGCTCGGGGACGTTGTAGCTCTTCATGAGCATAATGTCGTGGTCGGGATTTTCCTGCGGCAGGACGAAGGCTTTGTGCGCCCTCCCATCCTTGTCGAAGTATGCTATAAAGACACGCGAATAGTTCTTGTCCAGCCGTCGCGAGGCAAAGACTATCCATCGCCCGTTGCTGCTCCAGCCGTGATAGCTCTCTACGCTTTCCGAATTGGCCTCCGCGAGGGGGCGCGCCTCTCCCGTCTCGAGGTCTTTTATCCAGAGGTCGCTGTCCTGGTGCCAGATGTGGAACTGTCCGAAATCAGCAAGGGCGTAAAGCACGTATCGCCCATCGGGACTCACACGCGGTACGGCGGCACTCTTCCCCGCCGCGGAGCACTCCTCCACCATCTCGGGCTGCCCGAAGGTTCGCGTTTCGGGGTCGAAGCTCAGCGACTTGATGTCGTAGCGCACACTGCGATAGTAGCGCAATATGGTGTCGGCGGCGAGGCTGTCGGGGACGCCTTTGAACTGCGGCACATGGGCTGAGCAGTAGAACAGGCGGCGTCCGTCGGGCGACCAGCATGGGAAGGTCTCGAACTCATCGTCTGTGCGTCCGAGGATGTTCCTCATCGTATGCTCCTCGGCATTATATAGCATAATGTCTGAGCCG
>ONWB01000026.1 GCA_900321445.1 uncultured Prevotellaceae bacterium
ATTCTCTGGCCTCCGTCCCGTCTGCATAACTGCAGGTGCCAACGTGAGCTACCTTATCCCTATGGATGCGCAATGCCGTGCCATCATGCACAACTGCGGTGCGTCGGCGTACTCGCTATCCGTTGGATTCCGCCCAAATGCCGCTGGCGCACAGGCTATCGACATAGACTACGGCCTTCCCACTTTTGAGGTGGGATTGCAAATGGGCGACTATCATCACATCCGACTTTGGAGAAAAGAGCCGGCTCTCCCCTACCACTCCCGCATAGGCCGGCTGCTTACACTCTACGGCGGGTTTCGCCGCGACCTATTTCGCAATGATAGCGGCCGCTGGCGCATAGGCTATACGCTGGAGAACGGCATCGGCTACTGTACACATCCATACAACAAGCACACAAATGCGGACAACGAGATTGTAGGCAGTGCGTGGAACATATACATAGACCTCGGATTCTACACCGCCATCAAGGTCGCTCCACAATGGGAGATAGGCTTCGGCGTGGACTATAAACACTATAGCAACTCTGCCCTCGACCGTCCGAATAAGGGAGCCAACAACATAGGACTTACGGCACGTGCAAGCTATCTCCTCACGCCCGATGCGCCGCCTCTCCACAGTCTGAAAAGCACAGAGGAGTTCAAGACTCGTGTATATGTGGACATAGCCGCAGGACTTGCGGGAAAGTCGCTTCTTGACGACTGGATGGTAAACTATTGGGAGCGAACACCTGACGACCCCAAGTATCGTAGCTCGCACTTCCCCATTTACGGTGCCTTCACCTGCATGGTGGCACCAATGTGGCGCTATTGCCGCCGCTATGCCTCGGGAATTGGCATCGACTACACATACGCACCATACTCTGACCGCCTTCAGCGACTCGATATAAGCCGTGGACGCACAAACTACAGCTACAGTCGCCACGTCATCGGAGTGACTCTGCGACACGAAGTATTCTGGCGACGCATCTCTCTTGGCATGGGCATCGGATGGTATGCTCACCGCAAGATGGGCTACACGGCCGACGTCGATGAAAAGCCGTATTACGAAACTGTTGGGGTACGCTACACCCCACCCATTTGGAACGACCGCCTCTACATAGGCTATCAGGTAAAGGCGCACTTCACAAAAGCCGACTGCATGCAACTGCTGGCAGGAGTGAGACTTTAGAGAATGAACAATAAGAAATTCAGAGATACCACACGATAAAACCAAAACCCAAACAATAAGAACATGACACACGAACACGACTGCCACTGTGGACATGACCACAGTCACCACGACCACAATCCGCTCAGCAAGTACGAGCAAGCTTTCAGCAAGTACAACATGCACCTGCACGACGAGCAGGTTGCCACAGAGGTTCACAAACTTCTGGAGCGTTGCGCTGCACAGTACAACACGCCCGAAGTGTGGAAGTACCTACTTTCCACCGTCGAGCTAACCACCCTGACATGCGTCGATAGCGACGAACGCGTCCTCGCTATGGTCGAAGCATACAACCGCTATGCTGACCAGCATCCCGACCTGCCGCCCTTCGCTACCATCTGCGTATATCCCAACTTTGCACGACTTGTCGCCCAAAGCCTTGAGGTAGAGGGCACAGAGGTTGCCGTAGTAACAGGAGGTTTCCCAAGCTCACAAACATTCATTGAGATTAAGACCGTAGAAACCGCCCTCGCCGTGCGCGATGGTGCTACAGAGTGCGATATGGTGCTCAGCGTTGGTAAATTTCTCAGCGAGGACTACGAAACCTGTGCCGATGAAATCTCCGAAATTAAGGAAAGCTGTGGCGACGTTCCCCTGAAGGTAATCCTTGAAACTGGTGCCTTGCAGACTGCCGAAAACATCAAGCGCGCCAGCGTACTCTCCATGTACAGCGGTGCGGACTTCATCAAGACCAGCACGGGCAAGATAGAACCCGCCGCCACGCTGGAGGCTGCATACGTTATGTGCCAGGCTATAAAGGAATACTATGCCGAGACAGGCCGTCGCGTTGGCTTCAAAGCCGCTGGTGGCGTCAGCACTGTCGAGGACGCTGTCAAGTATTATACCATCGTGCGCGAACTGCTCGGCAACGAATGGCTTAACGCACGCCTATTCCGCATCGGCACCAGCAGCCTCGCACCGCGCCTCGTCAAAGCTGTAACTGGCGAAGACGTCAAGTTTAAGTGACAGGCTCTTTTTAGTGACAAGTGACGAGTGACAAGCCCAATAACCAATAACCGTTAACCAATAACTGGCGATGTAGCTCGTCACTTGTCACTCGTCACTAAAAAGAAAGCTTGTCAATTGTAATTCCTAAAACGGCACCGTCAACTTTACGCAGATGCTTCTCCCTGGATTATAGATACCACGATGACCTTTTAGGACGTTCGTGTCCATATACTTTAGACGCGAAAGGTGCGGCTGGTAGGCTCGGTTGGTGAGGTTTTCGACGCATAGAAAGAGTTCTGCCACCTTGCTGCCTCGCCAGAGAATGTCCGTGCCGGCAGAGAGGCCAAGCAGTGTGTAGGATGGTGTAGGTGTTTCAGTCCCATCAAGGGCGTATACATGGTTCTGACACAGGTTGCATTCCATATTGGCTGCAATGAAGAGGTTCGTGAGTGCCATGCGTTGCATGATGTTAGTTGGCGTATGCAGAATCTCCCACTTCAGCTCGCTTGTCCAGCGTGGCGCGGGGGTCATGGGTAGGTGCTTTGCATCAGCAGGCTGGTGGAGTTGCACAGCATTGACATAGGAAAATGTGTTCTGGAAGTGCAGACTGTGTATGGGGTGGAGGTCTGCACCCACTTCGAAGCCCCAAAGTCTCGCATCGCCAGATGTATATTGATATGTCAGAACGCCATCTTCCGCAGGATTTGCAAGAGCAGCGGTACGCTTTAAATATATGTAATTGTCAATACGATTCACGAAGAGTGCCGCCTGCAACGATATGTAGCGGTTCATATAGTCGGCACCAACGTCAGCCTGCCAACTGCGCTCTGGGCTCAGGACGTGGTTGCCGACTTCGTAGCGTGCCGTACCTTCATGCACTCCATTGGAACCCAACTCCGAAAGGTTTGGGGCACGAAATCCATGCGCGACATTTAAGCGAAGGTTGAAGTTACGGCGAATCTGCCACACTGCGCCGAGGCTTCCCGTCAGCCCGTCCATGTGGCGGCGGAAATCGTTGAAGCGCATAATGCCATCCTCCTCAAGGCCGTGACTGTGGAGATGTCGCTGGTCATAGCGCACACCTCCGCTCAACATGACATCTCCAAGACGCTTGCTACCCGTAAGATATATCCCCATGTCGAAAAGGCTGTATGCGGGAATCAGGTATTCCTCGCCAGCGTTACGCGAACGCTGCCACATGCCACCGACACCTCCCGTCAGCCGCCATCCGTCGGACTCCATCATCTGATAGCGGATGTCATAGGTCAACGTGTGGAGCAGGAAGTCCAGTTCGCATTCGTTGGCGCTCTCCTCGTACTCCTGTCGGCGGTTGTGCTGGTAGCCTATAATGGCTTTCAGCGTTCCGTGGGAAAGGCGTAAGTCTGTGTCCCAAACGGCCTTGTAGTGATGCACATGTTGGAATGGAAGAGCGGTTCCATAGCTTGTGCCTTTCCAACCTTCCGGGGCTTCAAGCTCGCCACTCTCGTCACGTTCACCCTCGATGATACCAGGCTTCAGATGATAATACCCCAACGTGAGGTGGCTATGTACCCAATTCTTGTCAATCCCAAGGAGTGTCCTGAAAGCTTGTTCCTGAAACTGCGAGCCAGGTACATAGCCGTCCATCTTGTTCTTGTAGGCATGCGCCATCTTCTGCGACCAACGTGCATCCCATACAAAGCCGCCACGATTGCCGGCAAAGTTCAAGGAATAGTTGAAGAGTCCACTATTCGTTTGATACTCAGCGGAGGCACTTCCACCCATAGTCCCCTCCGGGCGCAGAGGTGCAGGGCGAAAGATGACAACGCCCGCCATAGCATCAGAGCCATACATTAACGAAGCGGGGCCCTTTAGGATTTCAACGGTATGCACACTGGCACCATCCAACTCCAGCCCATGTTCGTCGCCCCACTGCTGCCCCTCTTGGCGCACGCCATCGACGATGGTGACGATGCGATTGTATCCTAAGCCGCGTATGACCGGCTTCGCTATGCCGCTACCCGTCGTTATCGCAGCCACTCCAGGCTGCGTTGCGATTGCAGAAACAATGTTGGAGGCGGAAGTATGCCTCAAATCCTTCTCCGACACGAGCGTAACAGGAGCAGGGGAGTCCTTCAGGCGCGTGCGTCCTGCAACTCCTGTAACTACGGCCTCGCCAAGGGCAACATGGCCGAAAAACATATCTGCGGTGTCCGCCACTTCCTGCGCAGACAGGCTGACGGCTGCCGCCAAAAATAGCGGCAGGATTGTGTATCTTGCTTGCATGATAATGGATATTATAAATGTGTGTTTACGAACCTAATGTGAAAAGCTTCTACTTTCCCTCAGGAGGTCCTCGCAAGCAGATACATCCCGTCAACGGAAACAAGCCAATAGCTTGAATGTGGCGGGGAAGAGAATTTGAGAGTAAGGAAAAAACTGCCAGTACAGCAACCTGCGCTGGCACATAGCTAAGAGAAACGAACTGACAGAGCAAACAGTCGTCAACGGCGCTGCCTGCCTGTGAGAAGTGACCAGCGTGAGGGAGATGCTGCACACACTCTGCACACTCCACATTGCCCTCCACCGCATGGCAGTGGAGGGAGGAGAGCAACAGCATCGGCACAAATACCGAGAGCAGTACCCACGCAGATATCCTTCGTTTCATTTGTTTGTTTTTAGGCCATAACCTTTGACAGCAAGCCTCCTTTCAATGAAGGTGCATCAATGCTGGGCTTTCAGCCAAGTAATAATTTCAGGAATCAGGCCGTGGGCGAGACATACGCAGGTGTCGGCGGCACCATAATATACGGACACTTTATCGCCTTCGACGAGGGCTGCGCAGGGGAATACCACATCGGGCACATCGCCAGCAAGCTCATAGGGAGCTGCGGGTGCGAGCAGGTATTCCATAGAGCGGTACAGCACGCGCCAAGGCTCATCCTTGTCCAAAAGGACGGCTCCCATAGAGTAGCGGTAGCCGTTGCAGGTGGTGATGACGCCGTGATAGAACATCAGCCAACCTTCGTCCGTGAGTATGGGCACGCTGCCTGCACCTACCTTCGTGCATTGCCATGCACTGTCCTCAAAGGGTGTTGGCGACATAACGTGACGATGTTCACCCCAGTACTTCATATCAGGCGAGAAACTTAGGAATATGTCGCCGAAGGGCGTATGGCCATTGTCGCTGGGACGCGAAAGCAGGGCATATTTCCCATTTATCTTCTGCGGGAACAGCACGCCATTGCGGTTGAAGGGGAGCAGGGCATTCTCGCACTGGTAGAAGGTCTTGAAGTCCTCGGTGAAACCTACTCCGATGGTGGGACCATGATAGCCGTTGCACCATGTAATCCAGTATTTGCCGTCGATATAAGTGACTCGCGGGTCGTACTTGTAGTCGGAGTGCGTGAAGTGGTCGCCGAAGGGCTTGAAGTCGATGGGGTCGTGTTCGATGTCCCAGTGTATGCCGTCCTTCGAGAAACCTGCAAAGATGTTCATCTGCACACGACGATTGTCGCAGCGGAAGACACCTGCATAGCCGTCCTTGAAAGGCACTACGGCACTATTGAAAATACTATTTGAAGAAGGGATGGAGTAACGCCCTATGATGGGGTTCAGCTCCGAGCGCCACATGATGTCTTTGCATCCTTCGGGGCGCGGCTGCCAGGGAATTGGTTGAGACATACCTTATAATTTGACGATTTACTATTTGACGATTTACTATTTGACGATTTAGCCCGCCTTACATCTACCCGTTCGAACTGCGTCCAGGCTGCAAGGCTAACTGAATCTGACGATTGGACTAAATTAATTCTCTTTATACGTAAACGGCACGAACCACGTGATGAGGAATGCGGGTATCGTGGCGAACAGTACGAAGATGAAGAATGGCTCGTAGCCGCCAAGCAGTTCCCACGCCCATCCGCTGAGCATGCCGGGCAGTATGACACCGAGGTTCATAATGCCGCTTGCAAAGGCGTAGTGCGCCATCTGGTGCTTGCCGGGAGCCACCTGCTGCATCATGAACAGCGTCAAGCCTACGAAGCCGAATCCATAGCCGAAGTATTCCAGCGCGATGCCGCCACCGATGAGCAGGAGCGACGTGGGCTGGTATATCGCCAGAAGCGTATAGATGACGAAGGGGATGTTGAAGATGCAGCACAATGGGAACAAGGCTCGCTGCAGCTTGAAGTGGGCGATGAAGTAGCCGCCGAGGATGCTGCCGACAAGGAATGCCAGCGAACCCGCCGTACCATAGAGCGTGCCTATCATTTCGTTCGAGAGCCCCAGACCGCCCTCGGCGACGTCGGCTTTCAGGAACAGTGGCACCATCTTCACCACGAAGCCCTCGGCGAAGCGGTAGAGGATGATGAAGCAGATGTAGTAGAGGATGTGCTTCTTGCTGAAGAAGTCGCGCAGGACAGCCCACAGCTCCGCAAGCGTTTCCCGCACACTGCCCTTCGTGCGCTCCTCCTTGACACCTGCGGGCAGTATGAAGAAGTGCCAAACGCTGAGCGCGATGAGCAGCGCCGCGAAGATGCCCATGATGGTAGTCCACGAGAACTCGTCGGCGGCGGCCTTCTCCACGCCGTGGCTTTCCATATAGCTGGTCGATAGGTAGCCCGCCAATGCCACGAGACCTCCCGTCGCCACCAGCTTGGCGAGGTTGTAGAACGCGCCCTGCCAGCCTATCCACACAGCCTGCTCCTGTTTGTCAAGTTCGCTCATATAGACGCCGTCGCACGCGATGTCGTGCGTAGCGCCGCTGAAGCCTATGACAGCCAGCAAGGCGATGGACACAGCAAAGAACGACGGCAAATGAAGCGCCAACGCCACAAGCCCGAAGCACACGCCAGAGAGCATCTGCGTCGCAACGACCCAGAACTTCTTCGTCCTGTATATCTCCAGGAACGGGCTCCACAATGGCTTCAGCGTCCACGGGAGCAGTATCAGCCCGGTCCAGAACGTAATCGTCTTCTCGTCCACGCCGAGGTCTTTATACATCAGCACGGCCACCATGTTCAGGATGACGAACGGCATTCCCATGGCGAAGTACGCCGTCGGCACCCACCACCCCGGGCTGCGCCGCGCAGCACGTGCGACAGTCTTGTTTTCTTCCATATTTCTTGTGTTTATACGTTTCGCGAAGGCAAAGATAATGCAAATTCTCGTCACACGCGCATCTTAAAAAGAAAATGTGTATTTTTATATCAGAAATACAGCTTATCCAGAACGTCGACGATACAATATCACCGAAACTACAAGCGACTCTATCCCTCTTAATGATGCACTTGCCTTATTCGTGTTTTGTCACTTAATTGCGCCAATTAAAGGGCAAAAATATAAAAAAATTATATTTTTCTGAACATTTTTCTATTCTACTGGCGTTATATCAAAAACTTTTCTATTTTTGCGGCCGGCGTAACCAAGACCCACAAAATATTGCACTTGAAACAAACTTTTTTATGATTCATCCTGCCGGGAACCTTCTCCGGTTTCTCACCCTTTTCTTGCTTTTCACATGCACAGGCGCACTGTCGGCACAACGTATTATGCTCAAGACTAATACACTAGGTTGGGTAACACTTACACCCAATCTCGGCCTCGAAACGCGCCTCTCGCGCCACAACACCCTTAACCTCGAGGCATACGCTACGCCTGCCCACTATGGCAAATATCGCTGGAAGCACGCCACCTTCAGCCCCGAAGTGCGCCATTGGTTCAGCGCACGTCCACAAGCGCGCCACTTCGTTGGTGTCATGGGACTTGGAAGCATCTATAACATGATGCTCAATGAAGACACGCACGAAGGCATGGCATTGGGACTCGGCGTCACATACGGCTATAGCATTGTGCTGGGCAAGAGGTGGAGCCTTGAGCTGACGGCAGGTGCGGGATACCTATATCGCCGCGAAAAGGAACAATACCGCTTTGCCGACCCCGTGGAGGGCATTAATCGCCACATAAGTTCCTTCTCGCCGCTGAAGGCTGGCGTTAGTTTTGTGTATATTATCAAGTAGTTGAAAAGTTGAAACGCACGCTACTTTTCACAAAAGATTGTTGAAAATTTCATAATGAAAAAACGTTTATCGCTTCTTGTTTGTTTTCTGATGGTTGTCGGCTTCTGCTGCGCCGCTCCAATCGTCCGCATCACGGGTAAGGTAATGTCCCAAAGTACAGGGGCTCCACTTGAGCATGTGCTCGTCATTGACGCAAAAAGCCACGTCATCCTTACCGAGACCGATGCCGACGGACGCTTTGCCATCAACTTCCACGACGGCGGAACACTGCGCTTCCAGCTCATTGGCGTGGAACCCGTCACACTGAAACTCAAAAACGGGCAGACATACGTGGAAGTGCGCATGGCTGACCTTGACGTGGACCTTGACGAAGCCGTTGTTACAGCCAAGCGCAACCGCAAGAAGATTATGCCAGAGCCCACAGACATCGAGGTAAGAGGTAATTATCTACACATACGCACCCGTGTGCGAGTGCCGTCTGAGATATTCAATACCAACACACGCCTCGTCGTGCAGCCCATCCTCAACGACGTCTCTGATAAACGCTCCACGCTGATGCGGCCTCTCGTGTTCGATGGAGAAGAATACCACTACACGCAGACGCGCATGTACGACTTCAAGCTCGAAGGCCGCGACCCGCTGGCTCCATATACTGGTGTGCGCAGCAAAGCGACGCGCGAGCGCAATACCGAGGATCATAACGACATCATCGGATATGCCGACTCCATATATGTTCAGGACGTGCATCACGACTATAGCTGCGACGTGTTCATGGCTTTGGAGGATTACCAAAAGATATTCTACCGCGACACTACAACCATCGCCCGCGGCACAGTCAACCCCCTCCGCTTTTTGGAGTACAAGTTCGAACCCGTGCCCCTTACCGACCAGGCATACTTCCCGCAAGTAGAGAAACAGATGCGCGACTCGCAGGGAGAAATAAACCTGCTCTTCCCCATTGGCAAAAGCGAGCTAAACCTCACGCTCGGCAACAACCGCGAGGAACTCGACAAGCTCAACAGCCAGCTTGACAGCCTTAGCAGTGGACGCGGCACCATCCTTCAGCGCTTTGACATCACAGGCACGGCTTCGCCCGACGGCTCCTATGCTGGCAACCAGAAGCTCGCCACGCGCCGTATGCAAAGCGCATTGAACTACATCATCTCGCGCCTCAACAGCCAGACGCGCGAACACCTTGAAGTGGGCAGTCAGGCTCACGTCGCATCATGGGGTGACGTTGCCACTCTGCTGCGCGCCGACTCGCTGTTGGCAGAGGCTGAAGCCGTGGATGCCATCGCACGGCGCTATAGTTCTATCGACGCACAGGGTCGCGAAGTAAAGCGCCTCAGCTTCTACCAGAAACTCCTCAACGACTATTGCCCACGCCTGCGCCGCGTTGAATACCAGTTGCAGTACTCCATCTTCCGCCAGCTCACGCTCGATGAAATCAAGGAGCTCTACCAACAGGACTACCGCCAGCTCTCGCGCTTTGAATTCTTCACCCTTTTCCGCAACGAACAGAATGACAGCATTCGCGAAGGCCAGCTACGCCAAGCTTTGGAGGTGTATCCCAGCTTCACGCTTGCGGCATGCGACCTCTCCGAAATGCTTATCCGCCAGAACCGTCCCGACGTTGCCGTGACAAAGCCCTTCGCAGGGCCGAAGGCTCCCGTGGCCATCAACGTCAACCACGTCATAGCCCTCATGGCCAACAGCCGCTATGATGCCGCTGACACCATTGCCGCCTACCTGCCCGACGTGGAGGAGGCACGCATGATAAAGGCTGTAGTGGGGATGTTGAACGGATACTACGAAGAGAACTTCGCCACAGTAGCCGAGTCGGGGCAGCAGAACGAGGTCGTTGCGCTAATGGCAGTAAAAAAGAATGACGAAGCCTTGGAGAAAGCGCGCAAGCTACCTATGGACAAGGCCATTTCCCACTACCTGCTGGCATCTTGCCTGAATCGCGTGGAGGACGTGTCGAGCGCCGTCGTCGAACTGAAGGAAGCCCTGCGCATGGATCCAGAGTTGGAGAAGACCGCACGCGTTGACGGCGACGTCAACGACATCTTGGAACTTGCAAAGAAATAAGAATGAAGAAATGAAAATACCACCTTCCCTTCTAAATTTTTCTCTTTCCCTTTTACCCTTCACCCTTTCCCTTTTACCCCTAACGGCAAGGGCACAAAACGGGCAAAGCATACTCAGGGAAAGTGCTTTAGAGTATATGTTGCAGCAATCTGCCGTGGCAAAGCATTACTCTGACAAGCACTTCATGGACCATTTCTTCCTCGAGGCAAGTGCAGGCGTGAACAACACGTTCCGCCGCAATACCACAGCCTATCTCGACCGCTCGCACTTTGGGCAAGACCTCATGGTGTCATTCGGCGACTGGCTGACACCCGAGCACGGCTTCCGCGTGAGCCTCGGAGGACATATCTTCCGCCGCACGGGCATCCAAAACAAAGCCAAGACCTTCGGACTCTCCGCAGACTACTTGATGAACCTCACGGCGGTCGGCAGTCGGAGTTACGAGGTACCAGCACCGCTGGAGTTTATCGGCTTTGCTGGTGCAGACCTGCTTCGTTCCCACATGGACGGAGAAGCAAAGTGGGCACATGGACTTCATCTCGGCCTGCGCGGACAAGTGAACCTCTCGCACTATACATATCTCTTCCTCGAGCCGCGCCTAAGTGTGTTCGACGACGCACTCCTGCATCGCGACAGCCGCTTAGGCTGGCGTCCCACTGGAAGCATTATGGCAGGAATGGGCTACCGCCTAAATCCTGGATACAGGGAGGACGGCGAGAAATGGGATACTCATGGAATGCTCCTGGAAAAGGCTTTCCTCAGTTTCAGCGCCGGCCCCTCCGTCATCATCCACGGCAACCGCTCCATATGGAAAGAGCAGACAGGGGCGCGCGCCGTCGGCAGCATCGGCAAGTGGTTTGACCCCTACAACGCACTGCGCATAAACGTTTCCCTTTTGGAATATGCGCAGCCTGGCAAAAAGGCAAGGCACGTAAAAGGAGGGATGCTGGGCGTCGATTACATGCTGAACCTCCACAACCTCTTCGGCGGCTATAAGCCCATGCGCAGGTTCTACATAAACGGAGTGGCAGGTGCCAGCTACAACTACGTACAGACTGGCAAGGGGAAGCGATGGGTTCCTAGTGCGGGCTTCGGACTACAGGCCAACGTCGGCGTGGGAAGCTTCACGACAGTATTCGTCGAGCCGCGCATCGACATCTATCCCGACAAATTTGCCGCCTACGCAACTACGGCCAAGGATATGGACATAGCAGCCAGCGTACTACTTGGTATCACGCTGGGACAGTCCAACGACATGGTAAACGCCTACGAGCGTAATGCCGCCTTCGAGAACAATGCGTGGTACGACCACACCTTCCTCGAGGGTAGCGCAGGGGCAATGATTCCACTTCGAAGCTATTCCCTGCACCATCCTCGCACGACACTTTCGCCCACTGTCAGCGTGGGACTCGGCAAATGGTTCTCCCCAATCTCAGGACTGCGCCTGCGTGCTGAGGCAGGACAGGCAAAATACTATGCAGGTAAGAGCGCCTCATTCGTAAACCTCGGTGCAGACTACATGTGGAACATCAGCAACGCCTCCCGTGGCTACCTCGACGACCGCAAGTTTGAACTTATAGGAGTCGTTGGCTTGGATGCCGCAGCCTATCGCAACAGGGACAAGCTATATCTGGGTTCCAACATCGGACTGAAGGGGCTATGGAACGTCAGCCCCGCCATGAGTTTCTTCCTCGAACCCACGCTATATGCTTACGATAATGCCTTCCTCCCTGGCACTACGGCTTCATCCCTAAAACTCGACCTGACGGCATCAATGCGCGCAGGCATGCAGTTCAACATCCAGAGCCGCGAAGCCGCTGGCAACCCGTGGTATGAGCGCGAAGACCAACGCACCTTCTACACTCTCTCCGCTGGCGGTGTAGCCTCCGCAATAGGCTTCAGCGCGCACCAGAACGTCGGCGGCGTGGCACGCGCAGGCATGGGACGCTGGTTCAGTCCCGTATCGGCATGGCGCGTAAGCATCGGCACACAGGCCATGCGCCACGCTGGCGGCAAGCGCGTACAGTACAGCGGGAAGCTCTTTGCTGGCGCCGACTACCTCACCGACCTGACGGCGGCAAGCTTCGGCGAGAACCCTGACCGCATTGTCAGCGTGCGCAGCGTGTTCGGTGGAAACGTCGCCTTGCGCTATCGCAGGGGCAAAAGCTACTTCTGCCCCGACCTGCATGCTGGATTCCAGCTCGCCGCTGCTCTGGGCAAGGGTTGGGAAATCTACGGCGAGCCACAACTGGCATACCAACTGGATGCAAGCATGGACGACAAAGCCGAGCGCCTGCTGCCAAGCCTGCAAATGGGCGTGAACTACTCCTTCCGACGCGGCGACCGCACAGAGGAAAGCACTGAAGGAAGACAGTTCGTGGAGCTCGAAATAGGAACAGGAGCATGGTCGGGCACCGTTACGACGGCATCGCCGCTGAAGCGCAAGTTCACGTTCGCCTACGGTGCCGCCTATGGACAGAAGATAGGCAAGCACAGCGCATGGCGCGCAGGCATAGAGCGCACCCTCGTCCACAAGCGCAGGAAACACGGCAAGGGAAGCCAGCTTACGCAGCTGCATGCCGACTACATGCAGAGCCTGCTGCCCAGCGACGACGGCTTCTTCCACCTGCGTGCCGCAGCAGGCGTAAGCATCAACGCCCACTCTATGCCCAACAAAACGTATTGGGCACCTGGCCTGAACCTATCCGCGCAGGCAGCCTTCGACGTTTCGAAGAATTTAGAGCTCTTCGTAGAGCCCAAGGTCACCATGGTCGGAAAGGGCATCACGCCCGCATCATCGCACCCCATGGAGGGCGAAGGCCGCCTGATGTTTGGTGCAAGGATGTCTTTCTAAACCTTCAGCCAATAGCTAACGAATCCCCCCGACCGCCTACCCCATGCTTCGCAGCCTGACACTTTCATTACTCCTTCTCCTATGTGCATTCCTTAATGTCCATCACTCGTTTGCGCAATGGGTGCGGATAGAAAACGGCAAGCTTTGGCTGACTGCCGAGGGCGACACCGTGCAGGCACACGCGCCGGGCTTCCTTCGCGAGGGCGACACCTGGTACATGGTGGGCGAGGACCGCAGCCGCGAGTATCGCCCCGACGTGAACCTCTACAAAAGCACCGACCTCCAGCACTGGACTTTCGTAAGGAAAATCATCCAGAACGGCGTGACAAGCCCCGAGCTCGGCGCCTCGCGCATGATTGAGAGGGCGAAGCTGCTGCGTAATCCGCGCACAGGGCGCTACGTCGTATGGTGCCACTGGGAAAGCTCCAACTACGGAGCCTCCGAGGCCGCATGCTTCGAGAGCGATGCCGTAGATGGCGAGTACCGCCTCGTATGGAGCGGGCGCCCGCTGGGGATAAAGAGCCGCGACTGCAACGTATTCCAAGACCTCGACGGTACGGCGTACTTCATCTCCACGACTGAGGAGAACCGCCACCTCGGGCTCTTCAGGCTCGCCCCCGACTACCTGTCAGCACAAAGCCACACGCAGCTTTTCCCCGAGCAGCGCCGCGAAGCCCCCGTCGTCGTGCGTCTCGGAGGACGATACTACATGTTCTCGTCGGCATGCTCGGGCTGGGCGCCGAACCAGTGCAAGGTGTCCGTTTCCACGCGCCTCGACGCAGGCTGGTCGCCGCTCGAGAACATTGGCGACGACAAGGCCTTCCGCACGCAGATAGCCGCCGTGCTGGAGATTCGCGGCACCCGGCAGACTACATATCTATACGTCGGCGACCGATGGAAAGACCCCACGCTCGCAGAGACAAAGACCATACTCTTCCCCATTACCTTCCACGACGGCAAGTGCGAGTTCCACTATATGGACTCTTTTGAACTGAACTTGCAGACGGGAGAGTGGAAACGGTAAGCACTTCACTTTCAGGAAAATACGTGTTCCAAGAAAATTCCTTGGCCTGAAACACTGTGATTCAAGGCTTGGAGCACGATGATTCACGGCTTGAAACATGATGATTCACGGCTTGGAGTGGAACGCGACATGTCAAAGCTGGGGACATTATAATACGCCGGGCATGCGACTTTTAATATGCCCGGCGTATGACTGTGGAATACTTGCTTCAGTCCGCGTGGTAGTCTATCGTCTCGCGGTAGTTTGCGAAGTGTAGCTCCGATGTGTCGTACCCTCGCTCGGCGAATAACTGCAGGATGTCGTCCTGCTGCTCGGGCGTGAGGGTGCGTATGCCGTGGTTGTAGCGGAAGTATGCGGAGCGCGAGCCCACGTATCTCTCTATGCTCTGGCGCAGTGGTGTCTCGTCGCGCGCCTTGACGTCGTAGAAGAGGGGGTCGAATCCCCAGGCCTCACGTATCGTGCGCAAGGGGTAGAAGTAGGAGCACTCGCCGTCCTGCAGGCTCTGCGGGAATACGCAGATGCCCATGCGCGGACCGGGCGGGAAGGTCTGGCCGACGGCATAGCGTATGCACTCGGCGCGCTTCGGGCATTCGCTCACAAAGCATGGCGAGAAGTCGGGAGGCGTGTCCTTGTAGCTTACTGTGGGTGTGTTGTCATTGTTCATTGTGGGGAGAGGGTTTGGTTCAAAACTCGTTCTGCATCCTTGGCTTCGGATTACAAGTGGGGAGCGCGGCGCGCAAGTGGCCCTGCGGCGCGCGGGTTCAAATATACTTCCCGCCTGTAATGGTGTTGATGCTTAGGGGGACATACACGATTTGGTAATCGCCGGGCTCCTCCTCGTAGAGGAAGGCGATGCGGCCGTCCTGCTGCTGCGTCATCGTGCTGTATGCGGAGAGCTTCTGCGTAACCTGGTAGCTGCCCTGCCAGTCGGAGGCGAAGGCGCGGGCATCGGCATAGGTAGCCTTGTCGGTGATGTCCTTATAGTATATCGTCACGTTGCTGCGCCCGGGCCCTGCGGGCAGGCTCTGGAGAGCGAGTACGGCACGCTTGCCCGTCTTGGCGCTGATGGCCTCGACGATGAGAATCTCGCCATTGCAGGCGTTGCTCTCGTTGCTGATGCCGCCCGGCACCTGCTGCGAATCGACCACCCCCGTCCATGCGCCCTCCGCACGGCGGCGGTTCGTAAACTTGAAGATATTGAAGTATCGTCCCCCACCCTTTCGGCTGGAGAGCAGCACGCTGCCGTCGGGGAGCTCCTCGCATTTGGGCTCGTCGCCCTGCGGGGCGCAGCTCTCCTCGGCACTTCCGAGCACGCGCCACGTGTCGCCGAAGTCGTCGCTATATACTACCCAGTTGCCCTTGTGGGTGCACATAGCGGCATAGAGGCGGTAGTACTTGCCAGCCTTTACACGCTTCGACTGGCAGATGCGCCCCGAGCCCATGAACATCCCTGCCACACGGCCGCCGAAGAGTCCCTGATAGAAACTCTCCGAGATGTCCTTGGATTCGCCCCAGCGCCATGCCTTGCCTCGCTTGTCGTAGCGTGCATGCGTCACCACGATGCCCTGATGGTGCTCCGTGGTATTGCTCCAATAGGGAACGTCGCCAGAGCAGCAGACGAGCGTGAGTTCGTTCTTCTTGCGGTCGGCCACGATGCAGGCGTCGCCGTAGCCCGTCGTGGGGCCGCTGCCTGTCCCTACGAGAACGTCCTCGGCAGGCTCCCACGTAGCCCCGTTGTCGCGGGACACTCGCATAAGGATGTCCACGCGCCCATAGCCTATGTCGCCACCGCAGGGACGGCGGTCGGAAAGCGCTATGAGGTCGCCGTTGGCGGCTCGTGCGATGGCGGGAATGCGGTACGGGAAGCCGCTCTCGTCGCCAGTATGGAACAGCGTCTGCGGCTGCGCCATGGCAGATGCCGCCAATAGCAGCATCGCCGTAAAAACCTTGATTTTCATAAAATTGAGGTTTTGAGGTTTAGGCCTTACAACCCTATCTCTCTATCACATCACCATTCGGAACGCGTATGGGACCTGGATCGATAATGAGGCGATGGCGTTCTTCGTCAACCTTTATGAGATGGCCTGCCTTCCATTCGTACCTGACGAGCACCATCTCTGTGGGGTCGTCGTCGCAGATGCCGAGGATGGCATCGCCCTGGGTACTCGGGGAGGGATTGGGAATCTGGCTGAAACCGTCGATTTTCTCAAATTTGTTCTTATCGGGGTTCCACACGAAGCCTTCCCAATAGAGGCAGATCTCGGGCTTGCCCTTGAATACCTGCACGTCGTTGAGTCCGTCGAAGTTGAGGTCTACTTCCTTCATGACCTCAACGCCCTCGAAGAAGGATTCATCTACGGGACTCAGCAGCTCTATCTGTGCTGCCTTCTTCCCCTTATCGAAGGAAGTGAACAGGTTGATGTGCGTTACCTTGCCAGCCGCGTTCTTTTCAAACGTTGTTGACAACTTGCAACTTTCACGAATGTCCTTGGGACTTCTTACCATGCCCGGTCCGTCGAGTATGTTCTTGGAACCAGTCCCGCAGGAGCTGAGCAGCATTCCTAATGCAAATGCCGAAATTAGGGAAAAACGTTTCTTCATTTGGTTATTGTTTATTGTTTAACTGTTATTGTTCCTTTAGTATAGTTTTAGCGTCCCAGCTTTGACGAGTTCGTCGTGGGAGATGCGGTATTTCTTTACTTTGGTGAGACGGTCGTCGCCGTCGCTTTCGATTATGAGCTCGTCGTTGCCCCACACTTCTGGGTTCAGCTGTATCCTGGCGCGAGTGAAGACGGGAGCCGTCAGCGTGTACATGCCCGAGGCGGGGGCTTCGGGGTATATGCCGAGCATCGTCAGCACCGCCCATGCCGACATCGTGCCCGTATCGTCGTTGCCAGGGATGCCGCCAGGAGTATTGGTGAAGTACTTGTCAAGTGCCCAGCGCGTCCACTTCTGCGTCTTGTGCTCCTGCCCCTTGAACTGCGAGAAGTGGTAGGCGTAGTTTATGTCAGGCTCGTTGGCGGGGTCGTAGAGCCCTTCGCGGAATATCCACTCCAGTTTGTCGCAGTATTTCTTTGCGCCGCCCATAAGCTTTGCGAGCCCCTGTACGTCGTGGCCCACGCAGAAGGTATAGTTCCATGCCGAACCTTCGTGGAAGCCTGCTGGCGGCTCGAAGTTCTCGCCCTGTCGCGGATTGAAGGGCGTGAGGAAGCTGCCGTCCTTCGTCAGGGGGCGCAGCGAGCCCGTTTCCTTGTCGTAGTAGCGGCGGTAGCTGAGCGAACGCTCATAGAACAGCTTCGCATCGTCCTCATGTCCGAGGTAGCGCGCCATTTGTGCGAGGGCGTAGTCGGCGATGCAGTATTCGAGGGCTTCGGAGACGCTGAGGTCGAAGCCGCCGTACATGGGGACGTAGCCCAGCTGCATATACTGGTCGTTGTATCGTCTGAGCGGATTCTCCTTCGACGGTGCCAGCGCCGACTTCCGGAGGTACTTGTATGCAGCCTCAGCGGCTTCCTTCGTCAGCAAGCCCTTGCACACTACATCTGCCACGTATGGCGCTGCTGGGTCGCCGTCCATCGTGTATGTCTCCTTACCATAGAGCTCCCATTTTGGCATCCACCCCGTGCGCTCGGCGAAGCGCGTCATCGAGGATATCATCTCGCGCTGCTCCTCGGGATATACGAGCGTCAGCAGCTGCGAGAGGTTGCGGTACGTGTCCCACAGGGAGAATACGGTGTAGCCGTCGCGCCCACCAATGTTTGGATGCAGCAGGGCGTGGTACAGAGCTGTGTAAAACACGGTGCGCTGGTCTTCGGTGCCGCCCTCTACGAGTATGCGGCTCAGCTGGCTGTTCCACTGCTTCTTGGCGTCACTCCTCATCATGTCGAACGTCGTTGCCGACTGCTCGAGCACAAGAGCCTGACGGGCGTCCTCCACACTCTTGAACGATACGCCTATCGACACTTCCACCTGTTGGCCTTCCTCCGTGTCGAAGTCCATCCATACGCCGATGTCGTCGCCCGCCATCTCGTCAGAATAGTCGGTATATATCTTATAGCGGCCGTTGTCCTTGTCCCATTCGGCTTCTACGCCCTGCATCGCGCGCTGCTTCTTCCAGTATCCCGAGTTCTTGGGCAACGTGTTTACCTTCATAACAAAGTATATCGTAAACACCGCCTGCGGATTGTAGCAGAACGTGCCGAGCAGCTTGCCGCCCTCCCATTCGTCGTCTCTCACCTTACGCACCCAGGCTCCGCTCTCGTTTGTGAGCCCCTCGCCCAGGTTCAGAAGGACGTGGCTCTTCCCCTTTGGGAATGTGTAGCGCTCGCGGCTGGTTCTCGAGGTTGCAGTAGCCTCCGTGCGAATGCCGTACTTCGTAAGCACGTTCGTATAGTACCCAGGCTCGGCATGCTCGTCGGTGTATGTAGATCCGTAGTTGTGATAGTCCACATCGAGCTCACCCGTCGTTGGGCACGTCAGCAGGGCTCCCAACTCGGGGCATCCCACGCCGCTGAGGTTCACGTGGGCATAACCCGTGAAGAACACGTTGTTTATCTCGTAAGGCGTACTCCACCATCGGGCATCCTTGTCGTTGGGGTTGAGGTCGGAGCCCATCACGTTAAAGGGCGTGCAGCTCATCAGCCCGTGCGGAGTCACGGCACCCGGATTGCACGTGCCGTAGTTGGTGGTTCCAATAAAAGGATTTACGTAGTCAACGGGTAGCTTGTCAGCCCACACGCTGAGCGCAAGCATGGATAAGAGGAAAAGTTGAAATCGGAATTTCATGGTTTTTTCTTAAGCGTTGTTTTATAAATTGTTGGGGACAAAGATAAGACGAAATGAAAAATAAAGAGCTATTTACCGCTTTTAATGGGAATTAACGTAAAACTTTCTTCCCATCACGCACAAACACTCCGCACTGAGGTTCAGCCATGATGCGGCGTCCCTGAAGGTCGTAGAGTGTTGAGGAGGTGGGGAGCGTAGCATTGTTGATGCCTGTGGGCACAGCATCGTCTGTCCGTATCAGCTGCCAGATGCTGGCGCCCCAGTCGTATGGCTTCAGCAGGACGTATGTCCATGCCGACGGATTCGTGTACCAGCTGAACTGCCCGCTACCGTCAACTATAGCCAAGCCCGTGTTCCCCTGGTCCGTCGTCACCTCTCGCAGCGTCCAGCGGTAGGCGTCGCCGAGGCGGAGGCGCTCGTCAACGGCATTGCTGTTGACATACACGTAGGAGTTTGTGAGCTTGTTTCGCAACATTACGGTACCGTCGCCATTCTTCTCAAACGCCCACTTGAAGGCGTCCGTCTGCGCAAGGGCTTTCGGATTGACAATTTTCGACGATTTGTTTCCCTGTGCATAGTAGCTTGTGTGGTAGGCGTTGTTGATGAGATAGTAGTAGCCTTCGTCGATGGACGAGAGCAGGCTTGTGCGCTCCATCACGAGGAACTGCTCGTAGCGTGCTGCAATGGCAAGGTAGTCTTCCTTCGACACCTCGCTTCCTGCTAACGCCTGCTCTGCTGGTACGAGAACCTCCGTGCGCAAGAAGTCCAGAGCTTCCTCCGTGGGCTCTCCCGCCTTGTTGGGATTGGCGGTTTCGAGTATGCGCGCAGCCTTCTCGGCAAGGCCTTGCAGGCGTGCCTTAAAGTCTGCAACCTCCACGATGCGCCACGTGCCAGGATAGCACAGCGTAGAATCCACGTTCGCCACAGTCTGTCCTGAGATATTAGCATAAAGGTTGAAGCGTCCCGACTTGATGTTCACCACACCAGGGATATAGTTGTATCCGCCTGCAGGTTTGCTGGCGCGGCGAATGACGAGCGTGGTGCCTTCCTTGTCGAAGGTAGCATCTGCGTCGGCTTTGGCTTGCAACTTTACCTGCAAGCCTTTGAGCATGCTTACAAGACGATAGCCGCCTTGCGTCGGCACGAACTCCCAGAGTTCCTCGGGCTCCGTCTGTTCGGTATAATGTATGCGCAATGCCGTTGCGTCGGCATAGAGCACGGAACCCTCATAGTGGTTGCGGAAGAATGTGGACGCGCTGACTATTTTGTAGGCCTTCCCTGCTTCTGGCAGTATGATGGATGCAGCCTTGTAGGCCTCAATCTCTGCCTTCAGGTCCGCCGTGCTGGCGGCATTCTGCAATGCGTTCGCCAACTTGTCGAAGGCGGCTTGGTCTGGATAGCCTACGCAGCCAGGCTTGCTTGCCGCCAATATGCTGCGGGCTTCCTCCTGCACCGCTTCGTCGGCTGTGAGGTCGGGTTTCTCGAAGTAGTGGGGAGCATAGCGTATGCCCTTTGCGTCGAGAATAGCCTTATGTCGCTGCAAACGGCTATAGAAACTCGTAAAGTCCTTTTCGCCAACGGGCATCCATGCCGTTTCGCTGAGGGCGAGCACGCGGGGATACAGACAGTATTCTGCGGCCTCGTTAGTGGCGCAGCTCTCTGTCCAAAGTGCGCACTGCGTGCCGAGGACGTACTCCTCGCGGCCTGATACGTTGGACACGGGGTTGAAGTTATACACGCGCTCCACAGTATTCACGGAGCCGTCGCCATATCCGCCGTAGTATGGCGAGTCTATCTCCAATTTGTCGGGTCCCATTTGCAGAAGGTCGAAGTACATGGGGTAGCTTGGCACGGCTATGCTCGGAAAGCCTTTGTCGGCAGCCTGCGAAGTGTACTGCATTCCACGGTAGCACATGACGAGGGGCTCGATGGTGAACTTTGAACTCCAGTTGGAGAGCAGTTCGTCCCACACAACAACACGCTTGCCGTATTCGTCGCGCAGGAATGAACCTATCTCTTCCACAAGCCACGCCTGAAGCTGGTTTACGCCCGAAAGCCCTTCGTCCTTCACGCGCTGCTTACATTCTGCATTCCCCTCCCAAGCCGTCGTAGGACATTCGTCACCGCCAATGTGTATGTACTCGTAGGGGAACACCTCGGCAATGTGGCGCAATACGCATTTGAGGAAGTCGATGACTTCGTCCTTGCCGACGTTTAGCACCTCGGTACTGATGCCCTTTCCTACGCGGACTTCATATTCGCGCGTGGGGTCGCAGCTCAACTCGGGATAGGCGGCGATGGCTGCCACCATGTGTCCCGGCATGTCGATTTCGGGGATTATTTCTATGTTGCGCTCGCGGGCATAGTCCACGATTTCGCGCAGGTCGTCGAGGGTGTAGTAGCAGCCGCGCCCGTATTCCGTATCGTCGTAGAACTCCTGGCCGTTCGTGGGATCGTTGATAGTCAGCGAGCGCTTGCGCACAGCCCCCACGGTGGTGAGCTTGGGATATTCGGGAATCTCCACGCGCCACCCTTGGTCGTCCGTCAAGTGCCAGTGGAAACGGTTCAGTTTGTAGATAGACGCCACGTCGAGGAGCTTCTTCACCTCGTCCTTCGTGAAGAAGTGGCGCGAAACGTCGAAGTGGAAGCCGCGATGCTTGAACTGTGGAGCGTCGGATATCATCAGCGACTCGCATACCCACGGCAGGTCGGCGCGGAGTTCTGTTCCGTAGATGGCGGTGGGCAGCAGCTGGCGCAGAGCCGTTACGATGCGCGTCTCGGAGCCTTTGTCGACATAGCTCACGTAGTCGTGGGCGTGCTTGCGCTCTACCTGGCTGAGTGAGAACTTACGGCGCTCTTCACGAATATATGACCCTGCACTCTTTGCAATGTCGCAAACAGCCAGGGTCATAGCTCTTAGGTCCTTCTGGTCCATCAATCGTCAGGGTTACGCTTGTAGTGGAACTCCTGGATGTTAGGATTGGTGCCGAGATCGGTGTCGGGGATGACGCCCGAGCGGATGATCTTCTGGTTGTATCCCTTATGCATCGGTCCCACGTCGAGCAGCAGGTCATGGAAGGTCAGCGTCGGCACGACGAGTCCATAGACACCTACGCCGATGCGCACGCCCTCGGGATGCATATTGTTGAAGAGATATGCAGTAGAGTAGAGGGAGTGGTGATAGATCTCCATGCGGTTCAGGTCCCTGTATGCCTTGATCAGGTCAGGGAAGATCTTGGTGGTGTCGGCCTTGGTGAATATGAAACCGATATTGTTGACATAGTCATCGATCGGGTCTCCCTGAATACTGTCATTCTCTTGCAGACACTGCATGACATTGTCCTCCATATTTGTCGTCATCTCCTTTCCCGACGGTGCGGTGAAGTAGGCGATGAGAAGGAGAATCACAACGAATCCGGCCAGAATGACCAGCTTCCCAAGACAACTGTGCAAGAATGCGTCTTTGACAGTGTCGTCAGATTTGTAATTGATTTGAGGCATAGTGCTTAAATTTGGTTGTTATGGATTAAGTTCATGAATTCTTGTCTGGTCTTGGCCTGGTTGAAGGCACCACTGAAGTCGCTGGTGGTCGTGATGCTGTTCTGTTTCTCGATGCCACGCATCTGCATGCACATGTGCTTGGCTTCGATGACGACCATCACGCCGAGAGGTTTCAGCGTTTCCTGGATGCAGTCCTTGATCTGTTGGGTCATGCGCTCCTGTACTTGCAGGCGGTGCGCATAGATATCTATGACGCGGGCTATCTTCGACAGTCCGGTGATATAGCCGTTAGGGATATAGGCCACATGCGCCTTCCCGTAGAAGGGGAGCATGTGATGTTCGCAGAGCGAGAAGAAGTCAATGTCCTTCACGATGACCATCTGCGAGTAGTCTTCTTTGAAGAGCGCATCGGTAAGCACCTTGTGGGCATCCATCTCATAACCGCGCGTGAGCACCTGCATGGCCTTGGCCACGCGCATCGGCGTCTTCACCAAGCCTTCACGCTCAGTGTCCTCACCCAGCAGCGTGAGTATCTGCTTGTAGTGTGAGGCTAGTTCGTCGAGCCCTTCCCGGTATTGCGGTTCTTCTATCATAGCTAATGGTTTATGGGTATTGTACTGTGATCTTTCCCTTGACGATGATGGCCGACTGGTAACCCAGTTCCCTGACGCTCCTGAGGATGGCGTGCGCTTCCTCGTAGGTGCGGTAGTTGCCCATGCGGCAGATCCATCTGGGGGAATAGAAGTGTACATAGACAGGCTCTCCTGGAAAGAGCGACTTGATTTCGTTTCCGGTTCTCTCGGCCTTGACTCTGTCGTTGCGGGAGTTGCCGCCAGCAAACACCTGTACGCGGAAGCCATTGATCTTGTAGCCTTTCATGACTTTCTTT
>ONWB01000190.1 GCA_900321445.1 uncultured Prevotellaceae bacterium
AAATCCGCGCACGAGCGTTTCTACGCCTGCTGCATGAATGACGTGCCGAAGAAGAAAAGAAAACTCTTCGACGACGAAGACAACGACGGAAAATGGACTAAATAGCAGCTCGAAGCACCCGCGTTCATAAACCACAAACGTGGGATGATTAAACCACAGACGTGGGATATAGAAACCACAAGCGTGGGATATTCATCTCACGCTTGTGGTTTATCATCGAGATGCGATTTCGCGGCACAGTTCAAGGCTTCTGCGGGCAACGCCGAAGCCGCTGGATGCGACTTTCTGGGATAATGACGCAAAAAACCTGCGCGAAGGGCAACCCCGTTACGCTTACAGGGATGCCATTCGCGCAGGCGGTTTATGCTTCCCCCTACTTATTCTCCAGTTAACCCTACTTAATCTCCAGAACGCTGCCGTATTCGAATGGCCAAGCCTGAATATATGCGTCCTTGCTGCCTTTGGGAACATATACGACGCAGGCGGGACTTACATAGCTGAAGACATCCTGGCCAAGACTCGGCGGAGTGGGATTCAGGCTCGTAATCTTCTTGAGGTCTGAGCAAAGGAAAAATGCCTCTTTCTCAATCGACGTAATGTTTGCAGGAATGGTAATCTCCTCAATAGGCATCTGGCGGAAGGCAGCAATGCCGATTGTTTTCACGAAATCGAGCGCGGGTAATGATGAATTCCCGCAACCCGTCACGACTGTGCCCGTCGTAAAATCAACAATGCAGTTGATGTAGGAAAAGTATCTGGAATTATTGTTGTCGACTTCGATTTTCTCCAACGAGGTGCACGCACAGAAGGGGTTGACGCCTATAGACTCTACGGAAGAAGGAATTTCGATTTCCTTCAGCGCCGCGCAGTTGAAGAATGCTGAGGCGTTGATAGTCCTTATCGTACCGGGAATGGTTACGGCACGCAGTACCTTGTTAGGGTCGTAGCCTCCATTTGAAGAAGGTAGGCAGAAGGCTCTCTGCCCTATTGACGTGACGGTGTAGAGAACGCCGTTTATGAAAACCATACCTGGTATATTCGCTGCCACGAGCGTCTGAACATTTACGGGTTTCACGACTTCCAGCTCGTGCTCTTTGTCGTCGATGATGCGGAATACGAGGAGCGACGACTGGTAAAGCCCCTCGGAGTTCTTCGTCAGCTGAGGAATCTCGGCCACGTGCTCTTTGTCGTAGGGCCAAGCCTTTATATAGGCATCGCGGGAGCCTGAGGGAACGTAGAGAATGCAATCAGGGCTGTTCCAATAGAAGACATCCTCGCCCAAGCTGGGAGGCGTTGGGTTCAGGCTCAGCACGGTATTCAATCTTACACGCAGGAAAGCCCATTCGCCTATGGATTTCAACGATTTTGGAAGCGTGATGGCAGACAAGGCTCCGCAGTCGGCGAAAGCGTAGTCACCAATAGCGACGAGTGTTGAAGGCAGGGAGACGGAAGTCATAGTGTAGCAGTTCGCAAACGCGTGTTCGTCGAGATGCGTTACGCCTTCGGGTACGACAATACGGCTGATTTTCACACCATAATACGCATTCGGTCCAATCTTTCGCACACTTGAAGGAATGACTGTTGACAAGCAGGCATATACGAGCGTGTTCGTCGATGTTTCGATGATAGCGTTGCTGCTGTCGCGCGAGTCGTATGTTTTGTTTCCCTTTTCCACCGTGATTTTCTTCAAGTTGCTGCAGAAGGTAAAAGCATCAGAGCCTATCGTTTCCACGCTTGCGGGGATGTTGAGTTCCTCAATCCCTTCGCAGCCGAAGAAGGCGTACTCCCCAATACTGCGGACGCTGCCAGGAATCGTCACGCTTTTCACCCACTTGTAGCTGCCGAGACCGTCATTCTCATAGACGAACGCCATTTCCGCAATCTCCGTCACAGCATGCCGCTTCCCGTTGATGGCTACTGCGGCAGGAATGTCGAGGCTGACGGCTTTCTTCAAGTCTGCGGAGCGCAGGACCGCGACCTCGCGCTTATCCTTCACGGAAGACGTCACCTTGTAGCAGAATTTCCCGTCGGTATATTCTCCGCTCACGTCGCCCTCCGTCGCTACGGGCAGTCCCTTCACGTCGTCTTCGGACGCCCCTTCTCCAGGTTGTACGGGAGGCGTAGGAATCTCGCTATCGTTGTCGTCGCTACCGCATGAACTGATAGAAAGCGGCAGACACAAGAGGCTGAAACACAGCAGGCTTAGAAATAGATTCTTTCTCATATCATTGTTGTTTTATAAATGTACGAAAACATAGTCAGGCGCGTCGATTTTCCCATGAGGATACGGAACTTCAGCAACCTTTGTGGGCAAAAATACAATCTCATCTTGGATTGTTAAAACTTTTTTGCGTATTTTTGCCGTTGAATACAAAAACAAACATATATAGCATGGAAGTAATACAGAGTTTTACCATCGACCACACGCACCTGAAGCCAGGCATCTACGTCTCGCGCGAGGACAAGGGCTTCACGACCTTCGACCTGCGCATCACGGAGCCGAACAAAGAGCCCGCCGTGGCGCCCGCAGCCATGCACAGCATGGAACATCTCATGGCCACGTGGTTCCGCAACAGCCAAGCCAAGGACGACGTGGTCTATGTCGGCCCGATGGGCTGTCTGACGGGCATGTATATCATCATGACGGGAACATACAGCGTCGAGGACATGCGCAGGCTGACAATAGAATGCCTGAAGTGGATTCTCACGCAGGAGGAAGTGCCCGCCACGACGCCGGAAACATGCGGCAACTGCCTGCTCCACGACCTGCCGATGTGCAAGTGGGAAAGCGCGCGCTATCTCGACCGCCTGGAAAACGACTTCCACAGCGAATACACAAAACTACGCATCACGCTCAGCGACGGACGCGTATTTGCCGACGCATAGCGGCAGATTTCTGTACCACGACAAAACATTCTGGAAAAGAACCGCCTAAGAATTACAGCCTGAAACGCTTATTTTTAATCAGAATTGTTTTACCTTTGCCGTTGAAACAACAAAAATACAGATATGACTGAACTCGAAATCAGCCGGAACCGCGATACCTACCGCGAACTCTGCCGGAAATATATCAAGCGCGAGGGCATAGAACGCTTGCTCGAATACCTCGACACGACGGACTTCTACAAAGCGCCAAGCTCCACGAAATTCCACCTGAACGAGGACGGCGGACTGTGCCAGCACTCGAT
>ONWB01000122.1 GCA_900321445.1 uncultured Prevotellaceae bacterium
GTTCGTGCTGAAGTAGTTCACGCTGGCCTTGAGTTGCTCGTAGTATGATTCGCCCGCTGCAGGATAAACTTTAAAGGAACCGTCGGAGGCGTTGATGCTATGTTTGTTTTCGAGTCCTTCCAGTACGGTGTAAGCCTCGCGCTTGCCGTCGGGCTGCGTGATGTATAGCGGGTTGAACTGGCGCGTATATGGATTGTTCTCCAGGCGGCTGTTTATTTCGAAGTGGAGTTTCCAGTCCTTGATGGGCTCCACGACGAGGTTTGCCTGATTATATATTTGACGCGTGCGCGTGCGTTGGCGTCCGCCGTTCGTCAGCGACGGAATCATGGAGCGTATCGTGTACTCGCCGAGCGGTGTCTCAAGAGCCTCGATGGAGCCGCGTCGTCCTATGTTGTGGTAGAACAGTGGGCCCAGTGCCGATGGCTTTTCGTTGTCGATGCTTATAATGCGGGTGTTCCAGGTGAACTGCACATATTTATTAAATGTCACGCCCACTTTCGCGTTGAGTGTCAGGCGGTCGTACTTTTCGTCGGCATAGTTGAAAAGTCCCGTCTGGCCCATGTAGTTGCCAGAGAAGAAGTAGTTCACCTTCTCGTTGGCGCCGCTGACGCTGAAGTTGTGCTCTTGCGAGGCTGTCACGTCCTTCAGGAAGAGGTCGTACCAATCTACGCTGCCGAAACTCTCCTGCAACTCTGCCCATCCGTTTTTGAATGCGGAGGGTTTTGTGGCATATTGCAGGTCGCCACGCATGAATGCCTGAATCATGCTCAGTTGCTTGGAACCGAATGGCGCGTTGCCTCCAGAGTTCAGGTAGGCATCGTTCATCATCAGAGCCCACGTGTAGCCGTCGGGCATCTGCGGAACGTTGATGGGCTGTTGGAAACGCACGTTGCCCGTGTAGGTGACTTTCGTGCCCTGCGAGCCTTTTTTCGTGGTTACGAGGATGACACCAAATGGTGCGCGCGAACCGTATATTGACGATGCTGCAGCATCTTTCAATACAGATATGTTCTCGATGTCGTTGGGGTTGATGGTCGAGAGGTCGCCTTCCATGCCGTCGATGAGGATGAGCGGCGACGAGTTGGAGCCCTCGCCGATGGAGCCTACACCACGGATGTTTATCTGCATCTCTGAGCCCAGTTCGCCACCCATGTCGTTGGTGATGTTCAGGCCGCCTACAACGCCCTGCAGACCCTGCGTGGCGCTGGATATTGGGCGCGACTCGAGTGCGTCGTTGCCAATGGTCTTCACGGCGCCTGTGGCGTTAATCTTCTTCTGTACGCCGAAACCTACAACCACGGCTTCCTCCATCATGTCGTCTTTAGGACGCAGGCGAACGGTGATGGTGCGCTGCGAACCTGGTACGAATGTCGTGGGCTCGTAGCCCAGGTATGTTACTGTTACCGTGGCATTTTCGTCCTGCATGGTGAGCGCGAACTCGCCGTTAGCGTTCGTGAACGTAGAACCGCTTTCTCCCTTAACGCGGAGTGCGGCATGCTGTACGGGGAGGTCGCTCTCGTCCAGCACCGTACCAGATATTTTAATCTGTGCATCGACTGCTGTTGCCATCAGCAGGGCGAGCATTGATAGTAGTATCCTTTTCATGTTTTCTTGCGTTGAGGGTTAGTTGTCTTTCTCGCCTTTCTGTACGAAGTTCAGTCGTGCGAGGACTGTGCTGTCGGAGGTCATGATGTCCTGGACAGCAGTAACGGCGCGGCGCTTGTTCTTGTTGCGTGTGACGCGGAAATAAACGAATCCGTCGCCGCCGCCGCTCAGGGATGTGGCACCTGTCAGGAGGTTGTAGTTGAAGTACCACGGAATCTTGCCTCCAGCACTGGGCACGGGTGCCATCCAGCGGGCGTTGCTCGTCAGCTTGATGGTGAATGTGTCCTCAGCGGCGGGAAGTTCGACGAGGTCGTACTCCGTGAGTTTTGCCGTAATCTTGCTGTTGTACCAGATTGTATCAACTTTAATGATGTACTTGCCATCGCCTCCGATGACGGGGTTCCCGTCGGCATCTTTCGTAGTATCGCTTTCTGTATAGTAGTAGCGATAGGTTGTGTCAACCACGCGCGCCACATTCAGGGGGTACTCAGCGCCACTCTTAGCGACCAGGACAGGGTCGATGCTAAGCGTAGCCTTGAGGTTGAAGTCTCCAGGGTTGTCGTACGTTTCGTCGCACGATACGACAAAGGTGGAGATTGCTCCAAGAATGAGGGGGATGAAAAGCAGTTTTCTCATAGTGGAGTTGTTGTTGTATGTTTATTGTTAGAATGTTATCTGTTTGCGTCCGTTGCGGATGATGATGCCGCGATGGCGGTCGGCAGCGGGTGACAGGCGTCGTCCCTGCAAGTCGTAGGTGGCGTCGTTCTTTGGCTGCACGGGCTTCAGGCCAGCCTCGTGGATGCCTGTTGGGTGGTTCACCCTCACTTCTGTCACAAGCGAGTCCACATTGCTGCTGAGGCCATAGTTGCACCAGCGAGCGAGGCTGTACTGGTGTGCGGGCTTCACGTCGTTGCCCATGTCCCAATAGAAGATTCCCTGCATCTGGTTGTCCACGCAGTACTTGGCACGCTTATACACCTGCACGGGGCCTTGGAAATAGTAGTAGTAGCCGTTGTACTCCTTCTTCTCGTAGTCGCCGTTGGCATTGGGCACGTAGCCGTCCTCGAAGAAGTCGTTGCGCACGCCAGTGATGATGCTGGACTCCTGGCCGTCGCTGGCATTGAAGGCGCCAGACGTGGTCGCGCTGTATGAGAGGTATATCTTGTTCTTGGGATATCCGTAACTTACGAAGTTGTTGGCGCCAGCCACGAAGGTGTTGTAGTTGAACCATGTCTTCTGCGGGCCGTATTGCTGGAACGTGAAGCCATCGACTTCTCCCATCTTGTCCTTGGGGAACTGGTATGCGCCGTACTGGTGCATGGAAATCATCAGCGTCTTGCCTGCGGGCAGTGCTGCTACGATTTCGTCGGCAAGCAGTCCGAGGTTCGTCTGCTGCCCGTCCATCCATTCGAGGTCGAGTTCTACGCCGTCGTAGCCCTGTGAGAGTTTTGCAAGGTCGGCAGCGAAGATTTTGCGTCGTGCTGCGTTGGCGATTGTCGTCTGCCATCCGTTGTGGCTCTCTACTGAGATGCGCACCTGGTAGCCGCGATATCCTTCGTAGGCGGAGCGTATGATTCTCAGCCACTCGTCCTGCGAGTAGTAGTCCCAGCCTGCGTTGTCGGCCATGTCGTAGAGGTAGCAACTGACGGCTCTTTTCATGAGGTCGGCAGTCACTTCCTTGCCCACTGCGGGCATGGGCTGGTTTGCCATGTGTGCCGCCATCGAACTGAGGTCGAAGCGCTGGTTCCACGTTGCCGTAACGTCGAACTTCGCCTTCAGCCCTTCGCCGATGCGTACCTTGCAGCCCTCCATGCCTGTTGGCGTATATTCGGTGCTGCTGCCCGAGGCTGTCGCGTTAGCCCATTTGTCCCTGCCGTTGTAGGTGAACATGAATGTCGTGCGAACAGCGCCGCCAGCGTTTGTCGTCACGCCGAAGTGTACCCATTCGCCAACGGGCATTGAGTTGATGTTGACGAACTCGTTGCCGTTGACGCGCACGATGACCTGCTTCTTCTCCTCGCCGCCAAGACGTATGGAGAAGCCCTTTGTGCCGTCGGCAGTCTCGCGGCGCATGATGTAGCCGCCCTCAGTCCACTCTTCGAGGTACAGCCACGTTTCGAAGGTGTAGCCCGTCGATGCCTTGCCGTTGGCGTCGATGATGGGGTCGAAGACGCTTTCAGGGCATTCCAGGTAGCCGTTGCCATTGACTGCGAGCACGCCCGTGCGCCCCTCGTATTCGCTCAGGACCTCGGCGTTCTTGGCAGTTGCGTGGTCGTTGGGGGTGAGGTAGGCCAGGTGACCGTCGCTGAAGGACTCGATGCCGAGCATGATGATGTCGTTGGCAAGGAGGTACTGGTCGCGATTGACGCCACGGTCGAAGAAGCGTGCGTTGTTGGTATATGCTCCGCAGAGGAGGTAGGGGAGGCCTGTATTGTCGTCCACGGCTTCGCGCTTCACGCCTGTTGCGGACATCGTGCCGTGGTGGTTATAGTCGGAGGGTTGGAAGAGAACCTTGTAGTCCACGACGTTGGGACACAGGTTCTGGTCGAGTTTGTAGTACGCCACGAGGTTTGCAAGTTGCGGCGCCCACTTGTTGAGTGTATTGTTGAAGAAATAGTCGTATTCGGAAGAAAGGGCGGCATTCCACACGCGCACTTCATCCACACGGCCTTTGAAGCCGCCGCCAATGACGAAGGGCTCCTCGCTTTCTGCCAATACGCAGCCAGAGCCTGTGGCGGCTTGCTTCTTGTTGACGAAGACTTTCGCGCTGCCTTTGTCGCAGAGGACTGTCACCTGCACCCAACTGCCTGCCACGAGGTCGTTGGAGTTTGCCGTCAGCGTCTTGCTGCCAGCGGTAATCTTCAGCGTCTTGGCGGCATCCTGCTTTACGCAGAAGTCATCGCCGCGCGATAGTATCGTCGCACCGTTCGTCCATTCGTCGGCATTCATCCAGAATTGGAACGTGAACGATGCGGCCCCGTCCAGTTCTGGCATGGGTCCGCAATCAACGCTGCCCTCAGAGGTGAGGCGGAGACAGTAGTTTGTCACTTGAGAGAATGCTGTAAGGCTACATAGCATCGCCACACAACAGAGGAAAAGGGGCTTTTTCATAATCGTTTATGCGTTGGATTAAAAAGGCGATAAGCAAGCGCGGGGACCTTCCGCACCTGCTTATCACGTTGTGTAGGGGTTATTTCACGAGAACTTTCTCGACCTTGCCGTTCTGCTTCGAAACGTAAACACCGCTGCTGAGGCCGTCGATGGTGCGGCCTACATACTGGCCAGCCATGTTGTAAACCTTCATGTCGCCGCGATTGCCGCTGAGTTGCGAGATTGCAGAGCCACTGCCAGGAACGAGCGTGATGTAACTGTGCTTGCGCGTCAGGACGATGGGGTCGGTGTTGGCGTTGTTAAGTTTGAAGAACTTGAGTTCCTTGATGAACAGCGTGCTGTGGTTCAGGTTGCCGTTGTTCATCTCCATCTTCAGGCGAACGGGATGGGCAAAGTTGCCGTCCAAGTCCTTGCCAGGGCAGTAGAAGTCGAACTCATATACGAGCCAGCGCGTGGGGTCGTAAACGTAGTTGTCATCGTCGCCCGTAACGGGCTCGCCGTCGTCGTCGTAGAGGGCGAACTCAGCAGAACTGACGCTGCTGCGCTCAGCGTTGAACTCGTCGTCGTTGTTAGTAGTGGTGGAAATCACGTTGCCCTGCTTGGTCATCATGTACACCTTGTTGATGATGTTGTCGGCTTCGCCAATGGCGTTGCTATGGGCATGCATCACGATGCGGCAGCGGATGTTGGGGTTTTCCTTGGAGCCGTCCGTAGGCGTGTTGTCCTTGTCCGTGAACCAACTGAAGTTGAACCAGTTCAAGGCGTCCGTGCACTGCGGGATGTTCAGTTCCACGTTGTAGGTGTCCTTGTAAACGTCGTTCACCGTGGACTGGTAGCCGCTGCAGCAGAATACGCGACCCACCTCGCCGCCGAGGTCAACGATGGATACGCCAGGACTCAGGCGGTCGATGTATTTCGTACCAGACACCATCTGACCACCTACAACGATGAAAAGGCCGTTGTCGTAGTAGTCGTTGATAGTGGGGTCGTAGGGCGTAGGGGGGTTCGCCGTGTCGTAGCCTACGGGGATGTTGATGAGGCCCACAGGCATGTTTGCAAAGTCGTAGCCAGAGGGCGTGATGTCCTCCATAGCCTCCTGTGCAAAGACGGGTGATGCTGCGAGAAGTGCAGCCGCAAAAAGTAGAGTTTTTTTCATAAGCGTTATTGTTAGATGGTTTGTGAATTACTATTTCAGCGGCAAAAATACTAAATTTATATAAAAATAGCACATTCTTAGTAAAAAATCAATCTCAAAGAGATTACACGCCCGCGATGCTGCGCGCTCAACATTGAACAATAACCGTTAACCAATAACCAATAACCGTTAGTTCGCCCTGTTTTTCGTGCCCCAGCCACCTCAGAACTGCGTCCTTCGGGGCTGACGTGCACTGCATGGCTCACTGAAGTTAACTCGCGTTGCTCGTGGGAGTTAATTCGCCTTGCTCGTGGGAGTTAATTCGCTTCGCTCATGGGAGTTAACTCGCGTTGCTCGTGGACGTTAGTCTTGCGGGGGCAGTGGTATTGTCCAATACCAAAGGTCTTTAACTCCCTGCCAGCCCTGCTGGCTTTACTCCCTTTTAATAACTCCCTGCCTGCAAGCAGGCTTTACTCCTTTAGAATGTTGTACCTTTCGAGCCGTCTATTTGTACCTTTGCGCGCTTGGGGCGGGCACGGCTCACTCTCCCGCTCTGAATTCTGATGCAAAGGTACGAGCGCGCGTGTAACGCCAAGCGTTTCGAAAAGTTTTTTCCTGCTTTTGAAAAAATTTTTCTGATTTCCAACCCGCGGCGGGCGATTGTAAAGATTTTTTCGCGGTGAAAATAGTGGAAGAAGTGAAATACCCTATTAAAAAA
>ONWB01000175.1 GCA_900321445.1 uncultured Prevotellaceae bacterium
ACATACCATACATTATTGAGCGCCTCGCCGACGTCTATGCCACAACACCTGAACACGTTGCCGCCGTTACAACAGAAAACGCAGAGCGACTGTTCTTCTCATAAGGAAACGAGCGAAAACCTTTTGCTACTGTTTACAGGTTATTGTATGCTCGTAACTAATAACACAACATGTCACAAATAAAAAAACGAGTTGGAAGCACGAGGCCAAAGCTAATGCTCCCATTGGCGCTGTTTTGTTTTTTATTGCTGTCAGCGTGCACGAATGGAAACACTGCCGCCTCGCAGGACAGCATTGCGGCAATAGCCAATAAAGTATGGGCGTTTGGCAACAGCCACCCAAACGGTTTTACGCTCAACATTCGCACAATGAGCGAGCCTGAAGAAGGCATCGCCGTCAGCTATGCGGCAACGCAGAACAACCACACCCGCGACCAACTCAAGGCAGTCGTAAGCCATGCCTTGCAGCACGACGGCTATGTGGGCGGATGGCGCAACCAGTCGGACGGCCAGTACTATTTCGACAGTACACGCCTGTTTCCTGAAACATCGCTCTGGGAAGCTTTACAATTCGGCAAGGAAAACGGGCAACGCTCTGCATACATACTCTCGACCAGCACAGACATCCCCGTCGATGGGAAAGTGGCAGAGATTGTCGAGCGTAGAACGATGCTTGTCGGCACAACTGGCGACTACCGCCCACTATCGTTCTGCGAGCCCGACGGCACTTATTGGGGATTCGGCATCGAGATAGCACAGGAGATAGCACAGAGAATGAACGTCAGCTTGGAGTTCGTGAAAACTTCGTGGCCAACGCTCAGCGCCGACGTTATGGCTGAACCCCAGACGTTCGACTTCGCCATTGGCGGCATCACCATCACGGATACGCGACGCGAGACCATGCTCATGAGCGACGGCTACCTGGCAAATGGGAAGACCATCCTTTGTCGCGCCTCAGATGCTGAACGCTTTCAATCGCTGGATGACATCGACAAACCAGAGGTACGCGTGATGGTAAATCCTGGCGGTCTGAACGAGAAGTTCGCAAGCGAAAACCTCCACAACGCCAACATCATCGTACATCCCAAAAACGAAGAAATACCCATGCTCGTCGCCACAGGAGAAGCAGACGTGATGATAACGGAAGTGACGGAGGCTCCATATTACGTAAAAACAGACACGCGACTTGCCGCCCCGCTCCTCAACACGCCCTTTACACGCGGCGAGATTGGTGTACTTATGCAACAGGGACAGGAAGACCTTCTGCAGATGGTGAACGCCACCATCAGACAGATGAAAAGCGACGGTACCCTACGCCTCCTACACGAGAAGTACGGACTTGTGTATGCGTATTAGGTGTTGTTGCTGTTATGTGAAAAATGGGAGATAGAAAGAATTCCTATGTGGAATTAATTCAGAAAGAATACATAAGGGAGTTAAACAAGCTGACTGCATGCAACTCCAATAAGGTGATATACTTCAAGGAATGTTCTATCTCGAAAACCGATGTGGAAAAGGTGGCAAAACTTGCAGCTAAGTATAAAGTGGCAGAACGTGTACGAACATTTGAAGGCTTTAAATCAGGCACGAGTGAAATAGTTGGAGCTCAACATGTGTCTATGTTCTGCAAACTTAGATTGTCGTTTATGAAAGAATTGACAAACTATAAATTTAAGACGAAAGATAATTTTGACTGGAACAAAGACAGGTTTAGAGAAATTGCGTATTATAAAGATGAAGTTGTAAAAGCCTCTGTCGGACGAAAAAAGTATGAGTATTGATTCTTTTGATTATAACAAATTTGCTAATTCCCTGCAGAAAGCTCGGAGTTACGCAGCCAGCTTCAAATACAAGTGTTGTTGCCCAGAATGTAATGAGGCGGCAATAAAATCGCATCTACTTCAGAGACATCCAGTATTAGAAGCGCTAACTGGCGACAAGAATGAATTGCTACAGTTTGAAGACAATTGGGAGGATGCAAGATCTGGACGATGGGATTTATACACAGAGAAGACGAGGGGAATAAATGATGCAATGCAGTACCGTCTTTTCTGTGGCAAACATGATTCTTTGCTCTTCAAGGATCTTGAGAGCCGCAATAGTATTCCTGAATCCAAACGTGATTGCCTTCTTTTGGCATATCGTGCAGCTTGTTCTGTAAGGCATCAAGAAGAAAGAAGGATGCATTTATATGAGAGTATCTTTGATCAAGAACCTAATGAATTCAATGATGTTTGGTTGAAAAACTCTCTGGCGTTTGTACGTAGAATGGATGCTGTAATTGACAACCTTTGGAAAGCGTTGGATGGGAAAGATGACAGTTATACCTTTAGAATGATCGCAATGCCATATATTCCAATAGTTGCATCCGACTGTATTGTTGATGAAGAAGATTATCAAGACCACATAATGGATGAAACATACTGCAAACCTCTCAACTGCTATTTTGTTAATCTCATCCCAAACAACAATCGGCTTTTTCTTTTGTTAGGTTGCGACACTCGATATGACAAAAATGGCGAGTATAAAAGCATTGCGACTTACTTTCCTGCGGACTGTGACTTGCCATATCAATATTTCGTTGAAACAATTTGGGGGATTTTGATTAAGTGCCATAACTGGTGCTGTTCTCCCAAGTTGGCTGAAGATTCGAAATGGAAGAAGTTCTTTGATGAGTATGAGGAATTGAAAGTAAAGGACATTCTAAAGTAAAAGCACTGACTGACAATATTGTACTATTTGAAGTTAATTAGAGAAACAGAATTGCAGAAACAATGAAACAACATTATATGCCAAGATGCTACCTAAAATAATTCTTGTATAATGAGAAGTGTATACATACTTACGCCAAACTCCGTTGTAGACAGTACAATGCATCTATGATGTCTGTATGTTGGGATAATAGTATAGAGAACGTAAGAATGGAAAAGGCAGGAGGGTTGTAAACAGTACGGAGAGGCGTTGCCTATGAGGAAAGTCATATGGAACATTCTCTGGCAAAGAAATAGAAGTAACTCTATGAGATTTTGGGCGGAAACTTGCAAGATATCGCAGTTTCCGCCCAAGATATAATTACAAGCTGAGTTATATTCTTATGGCTTTATAACAAAAAGGAACGATTTGTGCTGAAAAATGACCACCTTTGTACCCACGAATCAGATAATTGGCGAATATGACACCAAACAAGCAATTTAACACCTACAAGGAGGGGCTGGACCTGGAGTTTCTACGGGAGTAGTGCATGGAGCACGGGGAGTGGCGCGTGATGGAGCGCGGCGAAATGCTGGGGAGACGGGCGAGTCGTCCAGAATGATTGACTTACCCCATCCCCCCCCAACTATTTGTTGCCCGATACGAATTACAGTTACCGAGCAAAGAAAAGATTCGGAAATTCTTGATGCAGGAGAACGGGAACACGAAGAGATGAGCGATATAACTGCTATTTGGTTGCTTAAGAGACATAAAGTGACCCATGTTTGAAAAAAAGTTGTGATTCACATGCAGTCTTTTACTCTGTTGTAGGACTATATAAATAGAGACGTTATGTTTACGATGGAGATAACAAGGCTGATAGAACGATGCAGACAGGGGGACGCGGATGCCCTCGGAGAACTGTACAAGGCATACGCCCAGCAGATGAGGGGCGTGTGCCGGCGCTATATCAGTGACGAGCAGACAGTGGAGGATGTGCTGCACGATGCTTTCGTGATTATCTTCACTTCGTTCGACAGGCTGCGCGACGTGCGGCAAGCGCAACGAGCCTGCATACATACCATACATTATTGAGCGCCTCGCCGACGTCTATGC
The DNA here is from genome assembly GCA_900321445.1 of uncultured Prevotellaceae bacterium. GTDB lineage: Bacteria > Bacteroidota > Bacteroidia > Bacteroidales > Bacteroidaceae > Alloprevotella. Next base: position 3,807 of record ONWB01000175.1, read on the forward strand.
CACAACACCTGAACACGTTGCCGCCGTTACAACAGAAAACGCAGAGCGACTGACCTGAACACGTTGCCGCCGTTACAACAGAAAACGCAGAGCGACTGTTCTTCTAAAAAACCGCCTCCCTCCGTTATGCCGATATAACTCTGTCACGCTATATCCCCTTTTCCCCTTTTCAGCGACAGCAGCGGCCTCACTTCTTCACATTCTGCAGGGCATCTTCAGCCCGCCTCAGGCAGGACTTGGCATTCGAACGCGCATTGTCCGCACGGCTCCTGCTGGACTCGGCCTTATCAATGGCGTTTCTCGCCTTTCGCAGAGAGCTGCGAGCCTGCTCGTACTGTTTCTGGCGCTGATAGTATTCGGCATCCCTCATGTGCCCAGCAGCTTCCCGCATGTAGTATTCCACGTCGCGGTCGTGGCTCTGCGCCTGCTTGAAGTAATACTCCGCATCGTTCTGATGCGACCTTGCCTGACGCTCATAGTAGTCGCTCTGGGCACTTGCACCCAGGCATGCAAGTAAAAATATGCACAGAAATATTGTCCGTTTCATGTTCCTGAAGCTTTTTATTTAAGTTCGGGAGTTTTTCTGTATTATGGGCGCAAAGATACACCATACATTCAGTATTCACGAATTTGATAACGACTTTTCCTCGTTTCGCTCTTCTCTGTAAAAGTAAAGAGCAGGAACAGACGAGTCACTTTAGGCCAGCAGCCTCTATTACAAGGATTCCACATAAGTAATCTACGAAAG
>ONWB01000072.1 GCA_900321445.1 uncultured Prevotellaceae bacterium
TGAAGAGCTTATGGAAAACTGGAAGCGCCTGAGCCAAATGGAAGCTGCCGTAAAGATAGAACCACTAAAATAACAACATCTGCCATTATGAAGGACTACTCATTACTGAAAGTTACCGAGGCTCAGTATGCTGGTGGATACTGTCTCCGACTCAAGTTCAACAACGGTGCGACAAGACTTATGGACTTTACTCCTTTCCTGGACAAAGGTATTTGTCGTAAACTACGCGATATGGATTATTTTCGCTCCTTCCGTCTGGATCCGTTCACGGTGGACTGGAATAATGAAATCGGCTTTGCCCCCGAATACCTTTACGAACGGAGCGTCGTCTCATAGCACTATGATTAACTCTGCTTACATACCCCATCCGGACATTGCCGCAGGAGGCTCTGCTGCGGGTTGTGGCGTGCGTTCTTGCGGCGAGGCGGCAAATACCCCCCCCCGGCTGTAAATCAACACATTACGGCAACGTATAAGGCTTCTCCACCCTCTCTGCATGAGGCGTGGGGAGGCCTTTCTTTTGTATCAACAACTAACACTATTCACAATAAAAACATGTAAAGCGATGAAAGAAATGAAGAAGTTTTTCAGTTTCGCAGCATTTGCGCTACTGACATCAGCGATGGCATTCTCACTGGCAGCCTGCGGTGGGGACGATGACGAGGACACACCCGAGGATCCCCAGGAGCAGCCGGGCGGAGAGGACACTGAGGAGATTATCGACGTTCCGAACCCCAGCATAGTAGCTGGTACGGAGGGCGGTCACGATTATGTTGACCTTGGCCTGCCTAGCGGTATTATGTGGGCTACATGCGACGTCGGGGCAGACAAGCCTGAAGCATCCGGCAACAAATACGCATGGGGCGAGACGGAGCCAAAGGACAGTTACGACAAAGAGAACTACAAATACTACATTGCAAACAATACATATACAAAGTACGACGGCTACACAGATGCGTCTGTGTTGTTATATACGCTGGAGCCTGAGGACGATGCAGCCACTGTAAATTGGGGCTCACGCTGGCGTATGCCGACCCAAGGGGAATTTGTCGAACTCTTCATCAACACCCATCATCTGTGGAAGGAGAACTACAATGGTACGGGAGTCAGCGGCATGAAGTTCATCAACAAGAAGGATGCAAAGAAGTATATCTTCGTACCTGTGGAAGTTTCTACAAGACCTAATGGGGATTATTATGGTACGACCAGATACTGGACTTCGTCCATAATGTACTCCAGAGAAGAATCCGGGGATGTATTGTCCAGCGAAGTAACACATTCGAAGTTTGGGGATATTATTTCGGATGATTGCGATACCGATTTCATAGTACATCGTTCCTACGGACTTCCTGTCCGCCCCGTGATAGCCAAGTAGGGCCACCGTCATAAGCATCAGCCACACCATATAACCTAAAGGACGCGGAAAAGGCCGCGTCGTTAAACAAACCGAAATACCATGTCATACCCGTACGTAACGCGTCCCATCAAGAATCCAAGGGACAGGAGCATCAAGTACTACGTGCAGGCCGCGCCGCAGAAGCCGGTGGACCTGAAGACCATTGCTGAGCGCATCGAGAAGCGCTCGACGGTGAGCATTGCCGACGTGAAGGCCGTGCTCGCGGCGCTGGAGTTCGAAGTCATCCAGGCGCTGAAGGAGGGGCACACGGTGCGCCTCGGCGACCTGGGCTCGTTCTACACCCGCCTGCAGAGCAAGGGCGCGGAGACGCAGGAGGAATGCTGGCAGAAGGGAGCGCAGCTCGTGACGCGCATCTCGTGCGCCTTCCTGCGCAGCAAGGCGATGAGCGACGAGCTGCAGCCCTCGAAGGTGGGCCTGACGCCGAGCGACGCCGAGCAGGCGAAGAAGGACGCAGCCCACAACGGAAACTGAGTGCGGAACACGCTCTGAGACAACACGGGCGGCGCGGCTGGATGTAAAGAAATTTCGCACATCCTCCGCGCCGCTCAACTTTTCCCTGTTTATCGGCACTCTGGACATGCGATTAGGATAAGCACAATCCTAGGCCAGGATAAGCACAATCCTAGGCGAGGATAAGCACAATCCTAAACGAGGATGTGCGGCATCCTCCCCGAGGATATACGGCATGTGTCAAGAATTTTCCTCCCCCTACCTTTTACCATTCCTCTGCTGGCACGAGATGGACGTCTTTTCCCTGCTCGCTGCGTATTTTCTTCTCCATTGTACCCAAGAACTGCTCGCCAGGCCAAAGGGCGTCGCCACCAACATAGCGATGGAGGACGACGGCACCATCTGGGGCGCGCTCGGCAAGCTCCATCGTCCTGTCGTAGGCGCGGCGCGTCTGGATGAGATAGTCGCCACGACGAAGGAGCATGAACGTGGCGGCGAAGGTGAGCACTCCGACAACGGCGGAGATGTGGCCTGAAGGCAGGCTGTAGCGGTTTAACATGCGCAAAACCAGCAACATGCTGAACACCTCTATACCAAAAAGCTGGCGGGAACCAACAACGCCAATGAATATGTTGAACGCGAAAGCGCACAGGAGGGCGAAGAACAGGAGGGGCTCCTCGGCGAACACTCGCCAGGGCATAGCGATGCGGCGCACGGCGAGGTAGAGGACAAACAGCAGGAGCACGTAGAAGGTGCGAAGGCGCGTGAAGAGCATAAGCAGCGAGTCCTTCGCCGCAACGTCAACATCCGCAGCCCGCGCCCACGCTCCTGGCGAGAGTGCAATCAGGGCGCACCCAATGGTGAAGCCCACAAGCAACATCCATGCGCCAAGCGTGCGAACACGTCCGCGAACAGCCTGCAACCACATGCCGCCGCAGAGGCCGAAGGTCAGGGCTTCCTGCCCCCAACCTGCGACAATGCCCAACAGAAGCAGCAGGATTGCCCACTTCATGTGCGCTGGCGGGTTCTCAAAAAACCACAAAGCCAGCATAGCAAGGCACGCCATCCACACGAAGCCAATCTGGCAGCACGGCGTATAATAAAGATAGAACGGAGAGACCGCAAGTAGCAGAGCCACAAAGCATTGCTGCGGACTCCGAATCGAGGCATTACCCACAAACATCAGCAGAAAGAGGAACACGACGGCCACGATGCCGTTTGCAATGCTGAAGACCGCCTGCCCCCAAAGCCCGCAGAATCCCTGAACAAGGACGTGGGCAACAGTCCGTCCGTTTGTGCTCTGATAATGATTGACCTGCGAGCGTACAATATCGGAGAGCGACTCCACGCGCTCCATAGTAGGATTCGTCTCAGTGGGACTCGCCACGAAGGCATACTCGATGTCGTCGCCAACCCAAGGTGAGATGGCGGAAAACGTCGCTATCAGCAGGCCATAGAGAAGGAATATCGTCCACGCCCAGCGCGCTTGTTTTGTGAGTATCGTTGGCATAGGCGAAGCTTAGTTGGGCGATTTCTCGGCGCTGTCGGACTCGACGATATAGACAGGCCTGCGTTTCGACTCATTATATATGCGTGCGACGTACTCTCCTATGATGCCAAGCGCAAGAAGCTGCATTCCGCCGAGGAAAAGTATGAGCGTGACGATGGTGGGATAGCCCTGCACGGGTTCGCCAAAGGCAAGCGTCTTGACGACGACGTATATCAGGTAAACAAACGCCGCTAAAGACACCAGCAGGCCGCATAGTATCGACAATCGGAGCGGAGCTGTCGTGAAAGAGATGAGGCCGTCCAAGGCAAGACGCATGAGAGCGCCGTAGCTGAAGCTGCTTTTGCCTGCGGCACGGTCGCTGCGGTCGAACAGCACCTCCTTTTTCCTGAAGCCAATCCAGCAGAAAAGTCCCTTCGTATAGCGTTGCGACTCGCGCAACTGCCGCAAAGCCTCGACACATTCGCGCGAAAGAAGGCGGAAGTCGCCGACATTCGGCAGCACGTCGAAGCGCGCAGAACGCTGGAGCAGAGAATAATACAGGCGCGTCAGCTGCTTGCGTAGCCAGGGTTCGCGACCTCGCGAGCGGCGACGCGCATAAACGTCCTGAAAGCCCCTCTCCCACTCTTCCGCAAGCATGGGGATGACGTCGGCGGGGTCTTGAAGGTCGCAGTCCATGATGACAAGGGCGTCGCCGTCGGCTCTGTCGAAGCCGGCAAGCATGGCATTCTCCTTGCCAAAGTTCCTGGATAGCCTGACGAGGCGCACTCGCTGGTCAGCGGAGCGCAGCTTGCCGATGGCAGATGCCGTCTCGTCAGTAGAACCATCGTCGACGAACAGGTATTCCCACTCGTATTGCGGCATTTCGCCCGTCACGCGCTGAAGTTCGGCGTACATCAGCGGCACGGACTGCGCTTCGTTGTATGCGGGTATGAGTATCGTGATTTTCTTCATGTATTCCGTTAGAACTTCGTGTATTCCAATGAGAGCAACAGCGCTCTTTAAGGCGCAAAGGTAGGCTAAATAAATGAAAAAGTGAAAATGAAGCATGAAAAATGAACACTTAACCTACGAAGATGTTGCGAGTTCGGCAGGAAAGAGGTACTTTCGCGCCGCGTAATAAGAGATATTCAGAATGGAGGCACAGCCCTACAAGATAAACTATGCCGAAGAGCTCAATGAAGCCCAGTTGGAGGCAGTAGAATACCAAGACGGCCCGTCGCTTGTCATAGCAGGTGCGGGTTCGGGGAAGACGCGTGTGCTCACGTATAAGATTGCATACCTTCTCGAACATGGTTTTCACCCTTGGAACATCCTCGCACTCACATTTACCAACAAGGCTGCGCGCGAAATGACCGTGCGCATAGGGCAACTTGTAGGCGAAGAGCGCACCCACGACCTGTGGGCAGGCACCTTCCACAGCATTTTCGCCCGCATCCTGCGCCGCGAAGCCGAGCGCATAGGATTCACGTCGAACTTCACCATCTACGACACGGCAGATTCTCGCTCGCTCATCAAGACAATCGTGCGCGAGATGAAGCTCGACGAGAAGTCGTACAAGCCCGCCCTTGTCGCAGCACGCATCAGCGATGCGAAAAATCGCCTCGTCCTGCCCGCCGATTACCTTCGCAGCACAGACTTGGCGGCTCGCGACCAACACGACAACATACCTCTCTGCGGGAAAATCTACGAAACATACTTCGAGCGCTGTCGAACTGCCAACGCGATGGACTTCGACGACCTGCTGCTGCGCATGTACCTGCTCCTGAAAAACGACGAGGAAGCAAGAAACAACTACATGCGGCGATTCCAGTACATCCTCGTCGATGAATATCAGGACACGAACTATGCGCAATACCGCATCATCAGCCTGCTCACCACGCCCGAATCGAGATTGTGCGTAGTGGGCGACGACGCGCAAAGCATCTACGCATTCCGAGGCGCCGACATCGGCAACATCCTCACCTTCTCGAAACAATATCCCAGCATGCGCCTGATAAAGTTGGAGCGCAACTACCGCTCGACAAAGCGCATCGTGGGAGCCGCAAACTCCATCATCGAGCACAACAGAGGACGAATCCCCAAAACCGTATATAGCTCGGAGGCTGACGGAGAGCCTCTCACGCTCTTCGAGACAGCAAGCGACCGCGACGAGAGCGCCAAAGTAGCACGCGAAGTAAACCGCCTCATACGGCGCGAAGGCTACGGACTGGACGAGATTGCCATACTATATCGCACGAATGCGCAGAGCCGCACCTTCGAGGACGCCTTCAGAAGTGCCAACATACCATATCGTATCTACGGAAGTCTGAGCTTCTATCAGCGAAAGGAAATCAAGGACACCATAGCATACCTGCGACTGGCCGTAAATCCGCTCGACGAGGAGGCACTCCTGCGCGTCATAAACTATCCTGCACGCGGAATCGGGCAGACAACGGTACAAAAACTCCAGCAGGCGGCTGTTGCAAACCTGCAGCCGCTATGGAACGTCCTCTGCGACCCGCAAAGATTCGGCGTCGTCGTGAACGCAGGTACGGCAGGACGACTGTTCAACTTTGCATCCCTGGTGCAGACATTCCGCGAGCGCCAGGCAACGACGCCCGTCTTCGAGATGGTGAGCGCCGTGCTGCAGGAAACGGGCATAGCCGCCGACATAGCAAAGGGCGACGACGTGGAAAGCAAGGCACGAAGGGAGAACGTAGAGGAACTGCTCAACAGTATCCGCGACTTCGAGAACGACCGCCGCGAGCAAGCGGGACGCGAAATATCAACCCTCGAGGAATATCTCCCGCAAGTGGCACTCCTGACAGACCAAGACCAGAAGGAAGACAACACTCCGCGCGTCACACTCATGACCATACACGCCGCAAAAGGCTTGGAATACCGCGCAGTATTCGTGACGGGACTCGAAAACGAGCTTTTCCCAAACGCCAACGCACGTTTCTACCCAAAAGAGATGGAGGAGGAGCGACGCTTGTTCTACGTGGCCGTAACGCGCGCAAAGGAATTGTGCTACCTGACATACGCCAAGACGCGCTATCGCTTTGGTTCGCTGGAATACTGCGACGCCAGCCCATTCATAAACGAAATCGACCCGCAGTTCATTCGCAAGAGTTCGAGCTTTGGGCACGATGAGCCCGTCTTCAAGCCACGCCACGCCACAACGAGGCTACAAACGACGCCGCGGCCAACATTCACGCAGAAGGACCTCATCATTCCCACGAAATTCAAGCGCGTCGAACGAACAGCCACAACACCCGCTGCGGACACAGGCGGCTCCGACAAGTACGACCTGCAGCCGCAGACGCGAATACGCCACGAACGCTTTGGTACAGGCACCGTGCTAAGCGTGCAGGGCACAGGGCCGAGCGCGAAAGCCGTAATAGAATTCGACAACGTCGGCACAAAAACGCTACTACTGAAATTTGCAAAATACGAGAAGCTATAAACGCCGGATGCTGACACTCAGAAAAGCACAGAGACTCCTGCTGGCAGCAATACTCCTACTGACAACATGCAACATCGACGCGCAAACGCGCAGCGATTCGCTTGTCGTGGCATATCTCGAGGACACCTACGGCGTACGATTTACGCGGAACAACCGCCTTGTGTACTTCAAGACGGGACAGGAAAAGTTCGACGACCTGTTTGCTGCCGTGCGCCAGGCGAAGAAAAGCATACATCTCGAATACTTCAACTTCCGCAACGACAGCATCTCCGACCTTCTCTTCAGCCTTCTGGAGGAACGCGCGAAGGCAGGCGTCGAGGTGCGCGCCGTATTCGACGGATTTGGCAACTCGTCGAACAACCGCCCCCTCCAACGCCGCCATCTGGACTCCCTGCAGGCACGCGGCATCGACATCGTGGAGTTCGACCCGCTTCGATTCCCTTATTTTAACCACGCCTTCCATCGCGACCACAGGAAGATTGTTGTCATCGACGGTATCGTGGCATACACGGGCGGCATGAACGTCGCCGACTACTACATCAAGGGTAAGGAGGAATTCGGAGAGTGGCGCGACATACACGTTCGCGTCGAGGGCGACGTCGTAGATGATTTGCAGAAGATATTCCTCGAATTCTGGAAGAAAACTACGGGAAAGGACGTACACGGCCCCGAATACTATAGCGGCGGACGCGACGCACGCAAGTTCTTCAGCGGTTTGAAGCAGGACACCACGCAGACGGCAGGGCGCAAGATGCTGGGCGTCGTCGATAGAGGGCCGCGCTCAGACAGGCGCATCATCCACGATACTTTCGTGCGCTGTATCGACGCCGCAGAACACGAAGTGGAAATCATAAACCCCTACCTGACGCTCTGCCCGCACATTCGCAAAGCACTCCGACGCGCATGCCAACGCGGCATCGACGTGAAGATAATGATTTCCTCAAAAAGCGACATACCCATCACGCCGCGCGTCGTCGAACACAATGCCCACAGGCTGATGAAGAAGGGCGCACGCGTATTCGTCTTTGAGGGCGGATTCCACCACAGCAAGATTTTGATGGTGGACGGCAGATACGCCTTCGTAGGCTCTGCGAATCTCAACAGCCGGAGCCTGAGCAACGACTACGAATGCAACCTGCTCGTCGCAGACGAGGAATCGACGGAGGAACTTCGCCGCATCTTCGACGAGGACCGCCGCGAAAAATGCTGGGAACTCACACCCGAAACGTGGAAAAAGAACTTCAGCCCTGGCAGACGCTTTGCAGCTTGGTTCTGGCAGTTCCTCACGCCATTCCTCTGAGCGATATTCTGAAGCGAGTCCGAGTATCTAAAAACATAGTCCGAGAAAAAACAATTTTTCTCAGAGAAAAATCAATCCTTCTCAGAGAAAAAACAAAAAACATCCGATTAGAAAACAACATACACTCCAAGCAACATGAAACGATATAGTCTTGCAGCTTTTCTGGGCGTTTGCCTGATTGTCCTCTCCTTTGCAACCGATGCGGAATGGCTTTCCACTACGGCTTTGCTGGCAGGTTTTGCCGTACTTTGCGCCAGCTTTGGCCTTATCCTCGAAGTATGGCGCCAACAAGGTCTGAGGCGAACGGCGATGCAAGTGCTCCGCACGTTATACTTCCCCGCCCTGCGCTGGGGCATAGTCCTCACAATATTCCACAACGTCTTCGCCTGGCTCGGCATGACGCCTCAGTCGTGGAGCTTTGTCGATACTATGCAGGCCGTATGGAGCCACGTCTTTGCCGTAGCAGGCTTCGACGATACGCTCAGTGGCACTTTCAACATCTTCCGCGCCCTCATCTTCGGCAGCGCCATCTACATTTGTACTGAAACGGCACTTCGCCATTTCCACAAAAAAGCACCAATACGAAACCTGAAGCTCGCGACGACAATCGTACTTGGCATCGTGACACTCATCGCCGTGCTTCTCGGACTTGAAACTACAGGCATTTCCTCTGGCATAGCGGCTTCATGCTGCATTGGCATCGGCTCTATTCTCGCCCTTATGCAACCTGCAAAGACTGCAGAAGCTTCGAGCGACGACGACCTGCAATGGCTTCGCAACGCCATCGCTGTCCTTGCATTTGCTCCTCTGACATTCGCCGTCATGAGAGCGTTAGGAATGCAGGCAACAGGCGGCGGCTTTATCTTCTTCTGGGTTTGCGGCGTACTTGCTCCGCTATTCTGGTACAGCGGCTACCACATCCTCGAAGAACAATTCGAGTTCGACCTTCGCTATGGGCACCTTCTTCGCTACAACATGCTCGAAAAAGGCGCTCGCACAGCATGGGCTTGGACGAAAAAAGCATCCGTAACCACATGGAAGGGCGCAAAAAAAGCCCTACGCGCCACATATCGCGGCATTATCGCCGCCTGTGCAGCCGTAGGGCGTGGTATTAAGCGTATCGGACAAGGATTTAAGGACATCCTCAGCGCCAGCAATCCCGAGGACGAGTAGTATTTCAGGATTGCTGGTGCTTGGCGCGTCCCCTAAATTGTCAGATTGTCCAATCGTCAAATCGTCCAATAACTCTATCTTCCTCGCTGATACGTTATCTCGTAGAAACAGGGATAGATATTGTTCAGAGCCTTTTCGTGCCCCTCTGTGCTGGGGATTACAAGACGCACTTTTGCAATCTCGTCGTCAGCATTCTCCAACCTTCCAATGTTTATGAAGGGAAGAGGCATCGTCCATGCGTTAGGAACTTGCTGCGAACCCGTCCAAATCATCATCCAACCCGTGACGAAACGCGCAGTATAGGTGCCGCTGTGGTTTTCTATGGTCATAATGTCAGGCTTCTGGCGTTCTTCAGGCGTCAGGTAGTTTTCAATCTCGATGGAGTCGGTAGCGATGTTGAAGCCCGTGTAGCGACATATCACAGAAGTTTTTTCTCCGTCTTTGATTTTTTCTCCCGTACCTTTTCTCACAATCTGCATGTAAACGCCACTTCCCGCAAAGAGGACAAACTCGTTCTTCTCCACGTCCGTCGTCGAGTCGTTGGCATAGAACTCCTCCTCGGAGATGAGCTGGAGGTCTATAAGGCAAATATGATCATCCCCCAGATCTCTGAAAAC